>NZ_JBHYJA010000006.1:24443-41356 GCF_042740355.1 Streptomyces sp. NPDC059010 | reverse complement strand
CTCGGGGGTCGTCGTCTTGCCGAGGAAGACGGCGCCGGCCGCGCGCAGCCGGGCCCCGGTGGGGGCGGGCGCGGGGCACGCGCCCTCTGTGCTGCCCGGGTTGTCCGAACTGCCCGACTGCCCCAGCTGCCCTAGAGCTTCCACTCCCCGGCCTGCTGGGCGAAGCCCGAGTCCATCGCGAAGGAGACCGTGGCCACCTTCGACGCCTTCGGCACCTCGAACACGAGCCAGCCGAGAGCCTTCGCGCCGGGCTTCAGGCGGACGTCCGACGACATGGACGGACCGGCCGCGATGTCGGCGATGGTCGTCCCGAACTGCTGGCCCTGGTCGTCGGCCATCTTCGCCCCGTTCATCGGGGCGTCGGAGTAGACCTTGCTGCCGGTGTTGACCAGCTGGAACTGCACGCCGATCCACCGGTTGCCGGACTCGGGGGCGAAGAACTCGTCGCTGGGCTTGGCATTGTCGGCGACCTTGACGACGGTGACGTCGAGTCCGCTGCCGCTCTCCATGCCCTTGAGGGCGAGCGTGTCGCCGACCTTGGCGACCTCGGGCGCGGCGCTGCTCTTCTCGGCGGCGGGCTTCTGCGCGTCGCCGCTGTCGGCCTTGGCGGAGGCCTTCGCCTTCGGCTTGTCGACGATCTCGTCACCGGAGCCGGAGCCACAGGCGGTCAGGCCGATCGCGGCGACGGCGACGGCAGCGGTGGCGGCGAGGCGAATGCGGGTGTGGTGGAACATGTTCTCCCCAGGTTTCGATGGTACGCATGTGAAGGACCCGTGAAGAACTCGCATGGTTGTACGGAGCATCGAAAAAAGTCGGGCTCGCGAAGCAACCCGGCAATCCATTACTTCGTCCGCCGCCGACCGCTGCTGTCTGTGGCTGTCTGTGGCTCAGGGCGTGTACACGGTCGGCCGGGGCGCCGTCGGCATGCCGTTGCCGAGGAAGAAGCTCGGGTGCGGCGGCTGGTTGTATGCCGTGTTCTGCCAGGCCAGGCCCGTGCGGTACATCGTGTCGTGCAGCAGGGTCGTGATCCTCGTGTCCGTCTCGTACGGCGTGGAGTAGATGCGCAGCGCCGTGTTGCCGCTGGTGCGCCAGATGACCTCCTCGCGCCAGTCGCCGAGGATGTCGCCGGACAGCACGGGCGTGGCCTTCGTGCCGTTGTTGGAGGAGACACCGGAGCCGGTGAGCAGGCGGGTGTCGGAGGACGTGCCGTACTTGTCGATACGGGTGCCGTCGAGGAGTTCGCGAACGGTGTCGCCGTCCCACCAGGACAAGAAGTTGACGGAGGACGGCTCGCGGCCCTTGGTGGCGCCGGCCTCGTCGCGGATGGAGCCGTCGGAGGCGGACCACATCTCGGCGCCGTCGTTCCCGGCGTAGATGTCCCCCGCCACGCCCCGGCCGTTGTCGCAGCAGGCGGCGAGCTTCCAGTTGACCGTGCCGCCCGCCGGGTTGATGTACAACTCGGCGGGCTGGCTGGTCGACTCCGAGACCTTGAAGTACTCCAGGCCCGCGTGCGCGGGGTCGAGGTCGCCGAGGTGCTGGGCGTCGCCATGGCCGGTCTTCGTGGTCCACAGGCCGTTGCCGTTGTCGTCGACGGCCATCGCGCCGTACACGATCTCGTCCTTGCCGTCACCGTCGACGTCCCCCACGGACAGGCTGTGCGAACCCTGCCCGTCGAATCCCTTGCCGGTGTTGGTGGAGGAGTTGGTGTCGAAGGTCCAGCGACGCGTGAAGGCGCCGCCCCGCCAGTCCCAGGCGGCGATGACGGTACGGGTGTAGTAGCCGCGGGCCATGATCAGGGAGGGGCGGGAGCCGTCCAGGTAGGCGGTCCCGGCGAGGAACCGGTCGACCCGGTTGCCGTAGGAGTCGCCCCACGACGAGACGGTCCCCCGGGCCGGGACGTAGTCCACCGTCCCCATCGCCTTGCCGGTCTGCCCGTTGAACATGGTCAGGTACTCGGGGCCGGAGAGGACGTACCCGCTGGAGTTGCGGTGGTCGGCGGAGGAGCTGCCGATCACCGCGCCGGTCCCGTCGACCGTGCCGTCGGCGGTCTTCATGGCGACCTCGGCCTTGCGGTCGCCGTCGTAGTCGTACACCTGGAACTGCGTGTAGTGCGCGCCTGAGCGGATGTTGCGGCCCAGGTCGACGCGCCACAGCCGGGTGCCGTCGAGCTTGATGCCGTCGACGAATGTGTTGCCGGTGTAGCCGGACTGGGAGTTGTCCTTGGCGTTGGTGGGCTGCCACTTCAGGACGATGTCGAGGGCGCCGTCACCGTCGAGGTCGCCGACGGAGGCGTCGTTGGCCTCGTAGGTGTACGCCACCCCGTCGGGCGTCGTGCCGCCGGCCGGGGCGCTGATGGGGACGTCCTTGTACCCCGTGCGGAACTGGACGGCGTGCACGGAGTCGCCCTGCTCGACGCCGCCCACGACGGCGCGGACCGTGTAGTCGGCCTGTGCGGGCGCGCCGGAGTGGAAGTAGTTCGTGGAGCCGGTGACCGGGGTCGGGTTGACCTTCGTGCCGGCCCGGTAGACGTTGAAGGAGACGGTGTCCGGGTCGGTGCCCAGCCAGCGCCAGCTGACCAGGTTGCCGTCGGCCGTGTGCACACTGACCACGCCCCGGTCGAGCGCCTCGACCTGCCGTGCGGTGGCGGCCGCGGCGATTCCGGTCCCGTTCAGGGTGGTGAGCCCGGCGGCGGTCAGGGCGGTGGTGGCGACGGCCGCGGCGAGGGCGGCCCGGCGTCTGCGGTGCTTGCGCGGGTGCTGCACGTGACGTACCTCCTCGGGGGGGAAGGACGGGGTCCGTTCCCTCAGTCGCCGCCGGGCGGACGGAAGTTGCCGGGTGCGTCGACATCGGCATCCGGCACAGGGGGACGGGGTCGGGTAAGGCGAAGGGACCCGAACCGGCCACCTCAACCTGCCGGGTTCGGGCGTATTTTCGGACCTGTTTGACGGTTCGACCGGTCCTACCGGGCGCCGTGTCCGGTACAGGTCTCCTGAAGGCCCCCTCGGCGAGGGACGCCCGCGGGGCCCCAGGGGGACATGATGAGCAGTACAGCCCGCAAGCCCGTGCCACGAGAGCCACAAGCCGATCCCCGGCTCGGCATCCCCGTCGACACCAGCGCCTGGCGGGGCCGGCCCCCGCACCGGCTGGTCGCCATCGGCGACTCGCTGACCCAGGGCTTCCAGAGCGGGGCGATCTTCCACACCGATCTGTCGTATCCGGCCGTCGTCGCCCATGAGCTGGGATGGGCCGGCCACTTCCGCCGTCCGACGTACGACGGGTTCGGCGGGCTTCCCTTCAACATCGAGCGGTTCCTGCGCGAGTTGGAGGCACGGTTCGGGCAGGTGGTGAACTGGTGGGAGTCGGCACCCGCGCTGTGGTACGCCCACCAGCACATGAACGAGGTCGAGCGCTACTGGGAGGTCGGGGCGGGCAACACCGTGCCCGTCACGACCGCCGTCAACCACAACCTCGCGGTGTTCGGCTGGGACCTGCGGGACGCCCTGATGAAGTCCGCGAGCGTGTGCGCCAAAAGGATCGGCGCACCGCGCGACAACCTGCTGCGCCAGATCGTGGAACACGCCGACGACCGCGCCGCCCTGCGCGTGCTGCCGGCCCCGCCCGCGGCGGCCGACACCCTGACCCAGCTGACCGCCGCCGCCCACCTCGGCGACGAAGCCGGTGACACCCGCCCGCGGCACGGCATCGAGACACTGATCGTGTTCCTGGGAGCCAACAACGCGCTGCGCTCGGTGGTGGACCTGAAAGTGGTCTGGAGCGACAAGGGCTACGACGACCTGGACCGCAAGGGAGGCTTCACCGTATGGCGGCCCGAACACTTCAGGGCCGAACTCGGCAAGGTCGCCGACCAGGTGCGCGGCATCAAGGCCCGGCATGTCATCTGGTGCACCGTCCCGCATGTCACCATCGCGCCGATCGCCCGCGGTGTCGCCACCAAGACCGCGCCGGGCTCGGCCTACTTCCCGTACTACACCCGTCCGTGGATCAGCGACCGGGCGTTCGACCCGACCGAGGACCCGCACATCACCGGAGCGCAGGCGCAGGAGATCGACACCGCCATCGACCACTACAACCACGCCATCACCGACGTGGTGCGCGGCGCCCGGGGCGAGGGCAGGGACTGGTACCTGCTGGAGACCGTGGCCCTCCTGGACCGGCTCGGCTCCCGCCGCTACATCGAGGACCCGCTGGCCCGCCCGCGCTGGTGGCAGCCCTACCCCCTGCCGCCGGCCCTGCGCGCGCTGACGCCGCTGCCCAACACCCGTTTCCTGGCGAGCGACGGCACGCACCGGACCGACGGCGGACTCTTCTCCCTGGACGGCGTCCACCCCACCACGGTGGGCTACGGCATCCTCGCCCAGGAAGTGATCAATGTGATGCGCCTGGCCGGAGTGGAGTTCTTCCGCCCCGACGGGGTGACACCACGCCAGGACCCCGTCCTGGTCGACTTCGAACGCCTCGTCCGCCGCGACACCCTCCTCACCCGCCCACCGGGAAACCTGACCTCCGGCCTCGGGCTGCTGGCCTGGGCGGACGAAGCCCTCGACCTCTTCCGCCGCGTTCTGCGGTTCGCCATGTGAGCGGCCCCCGCCATGCCGACCCCCAGGCCTTCACGGGCCCCCCGCCCGCACCGGGAGGGCAGCCCGGGGCGGTCCCCCGGCGGCCCTCCGCTGGCCGGCAAGCCTCAGCCGTACCGTTTCGCCAGTTCCCGCACGGTCGCCGCGATCCGGTCCCGCAAAGCGGCGGGTCGCAGGACCTCGATGTCCGTGCCCAGTCGCAGGAACTCGCCGTGGGCATGGTCGACGGACTCGATGGGCACGGTGGCCAGGGTCCAGCCGTCGTCGTCCGTGCGCCCGTCGGCCCGGACGGCGGCTCCCATGGGTCCGGCGAGCCGCACGCCCGGTGCCAGTCGGATCAGTGCCTCGGCGGGGCGGAGCCGGTCGTGGAAGTCGCGTTGGTAGGCCGCCCAGTAGGCGGCCAGGTCGAAGTCGTCGGGGCGGGTGAACTCCCCGTCCGTGGTGGTGAGTTGGAGGATCTGGTCCACGCGGTACGTACGGGGTCCGGGGCCCGCGACCACATACCAGCGGCCCGCCTTGAGGACCAGGCCGTACGGCTCCAGGCGGCGCTCCACATCGGTGGGCTCGCGCCAGCGCCGGTACAGGACCCGCAGCACACGGCCGTTCCAGACCGCGTCGGCCACCGCCGGGAGGTGGGGTGTCTCGTCGGCGTCGGCGTACCAGCCGGGGGCGTCGAGGTGGAAGCGGCCGCTGATGCGGTCGGCGTGGGTGCGCAGTTCCGGGGGCAGGGCCGCGCGGACCTTGAGCTGGGCGGCGGCGAGGACCGAGCCGAGGCCCAGTTCGGCGGCCGGGCCCGGTACGCCTGCCAGGAACAGGGCCTCGGCCTCGTCGGTGGTGAGTCCGGTGAGGCGGGTGCGGTAGCCGTCGAGGAGCCGGTAGCCGCCGGCGTGGCCCGCGTCGCCGTAGAGGGGGATCCCGGCGGTGCTCAGCGCTTCCACGTCCCGGTAGATCGTGCGGACCGACACCTCCAGTTCTTCGGCGAGCTGGGCGGCGGTCAGCCGGCCGCGGGTCTGGAGCAGCAGCAGGATGGAGACGAGTCGGCTGGACTTCACTGACACATGGTGTCAGTGAACCGGTTCTAGCGTCGCGGCATGGTCTTCACGGAGAAACTGCTGACCGTGCCGCCGCCCATCGAGGTGGCCGGGCGGCATGTCAAGCGCTACCACGTCACCACCGACCCGGCGGGCATCGCACCCGAGGTGGAGAAGGCGGCGTACGCGATCCTGCCGGAACTGCTGCCCGAGCCGGACGGCACGCCCCCGGCGACGTTCGTGGTCCTGCACCGCGGCGGCGACGACGGCGCGTATCTGAACGTCTACAGCTGGGTGTGGGACAACGTCCTGCACTTCAAGTTCGCCTCGGCGGGGCAGCCGGTGCTGGGCTGCCCGGACAACGACCCCACCCATTTCATCAAGCCCGACCTGCCGTGGATCGGCTGTGTCTATGAACTCCCGCCGATCCAGCACGAACGGGACGCCTGGGTGCGGCACATCCTGACGCCCGAAGTCCCGGACCTGACGGCCTACTTGGCCGACTCCCTGCCCGAAGGAACCACTGGAGACCGCGCATGAGCAGCCCGAACGACTTCGACTTCTTCCACGGCGACTGGGAGGTCCGCCACCGCCGCCGCCGCACCGCCTTCCTCGACCCGGACAGCGACTGGGAGGAGTTCGCGGGGACCAGCCGCTGCTGGCCGCTGTTCGACGGGGCCGCGAACCTCGACGAGATCGACATGCCGCGGCTCTCGGCGAAGGGGGCGACCCTGCGGCTCTTCGACCGGGAGTCCGGGCAGTGGTCGCTGAACTGGGCCTCCAGCGTCAGCGGAACGCTGTTCCCGCCGGTCTTCGGCCGGTTCGACGGAGGCCGCGGGGAGTTCTACGGCGACGACACGTACGACGGGAAGGACGTGCGGGTGCGCTTCGTGTGGTCCGGGGTCTGCGCGGAGTCGGCCCGCTGGGAGCAGGCGTTCTCCCTGGACGAGGGGCGGACCTGGCTCACCAACTGGATCATGGAGTTCAGCCGGGCTTCCGGAACGCCCGAAGACTGAAGACCGGGTCGGGCCGGGGCCGGTCCTGGTCCGGGAGCCGCGCCAGCCGGGCCGCGAACCCGTCGGCGAGCGGGTCACCGGGCGGCAGGGTGACGAACCAGCCCCGGCGCAGGTCGGCGACCGTGCGGCGGGGGCTGCGGCCCTGACCGCGGCCCGTGAAGCGGGCCTTCCCGGCCGGGATCAGGCCGTGGTCGAGGGCGTACGACTCGACGAGCGCCGCCTGGTCCCGGGCCGGGCGGCGCGGGCGGGAGGCCAGGACGGCGTCGATGTCGCTGCCCACGTTGTGCGCGGCGGCCTTGTCGACCGTGGTGACGTAGATCCCGCCGGGCCGCAGCATCCGGGCGCACTCGGCGACGGTGCTCCGTACGTCGTCGTCGGTCCGGGCGAGGTGCAGCAGCCACACGCTGCTCACGGCGTCGAACCGGCCGTCACCGAAGGGCAGCCGGCGGCTGTCGGCGAGCACGACGGTGCCGGGCATGCGGGCGGCGGCCTGCCGGGCCATGTTGTGCGCGAGGTCGACCCCGGTCACATGCATGCCGTGCCGTCCGGCGGCGAGGCGCCGCGTCACGATGCCGGTGCCGCACGCGACGTCCAGCAGGCGGCGGGTGGCGGCCGGGAGCAGTCCGAGGACCGCGTCCGCCGCGGCCGCCGCCCTGGGCTCGCCGCCGCGTGAGGCGTCGTAGCGCTCCGCTTCCTTGTCGTAGTCGAGCACGCGTCAGTGCGCCCCGTGCCCGGCGGCGAGGTCCTCGATCCTGCGGGCGAGCTTGAAGTCCCGCTCGGTCACGGCGCTCACGGTGTGGGTGTTCACCGTGAGGGACACCGTGTTGTAGCCGAGCGTGAGGTCGGAGTGGTGGTCGAGCTCCTCCTGGACCTGGGCGATGTGCACGACCATCGCAGTGGCCGCGAAGTGCGAGGGGAGCCGGTAGGAGCGGGCGATGCGGTCGCCGTCCTGCGACCAGCCCGGCAGCTCGGCGAGCCGGTCCTCGATCTCCTTCTGCGACAGCGGTTCGAGGGGCATGGCCTCGCTCCTTCCTGCACGGGAGGGTTCCGTCCCCGGGAGGGTTCGCCTTCAGCCTGCCACAGCCGAGGCGCGGCGGTCCTGGTCAGACGGGTTCCCCGCTGGTCGGCGGCGGACACCTTCGGCCGCCGGGTCATCGGCGAGCGCGGCGATCCGCGGCCGGGCGGGGCCCCGCCCGCCTGGCACACACGGCGGTACACGGCCTCGCCCGCCCGGCACGAGCTCAACGGCTCGTTCGTTCGGCGTGCTCCTCGGCTACGGTCGTACGCATGACCACTGCTCCGTCCGGCAGCACCCTGCCCGCGCCCACCCCCGCCGACCAGGGCGTGGGCCCCCTGCTGCGGGCCTGGCGGGAGCAACGGCGGGTCAGTCAGCTGGAGTTGGCGCTGCGGGCCGACTCCTCGGCGCGGCACATCAGCTTCATCGAGACGGGCCGTTCACGGCCGAGTGAGGAGATGGTGCTGCGGCTGGCCGAGCACCTGGAGGTGCCGGTGCGCGAGCGTAACGCGCTGCTGCTGGCCGCCGGCTACGCCCCGCACTACCCGGAGACCCCGCTGGACGACCCGGCGCTGGACGCGCTGCGGGCGGGCATGGAGCAGCTGATCCAGGGCTACGAGCCCTACCCGGCGCTCGTCGTGGACGCCATGTACAACGTGCACGCGGCCAACCGCGGCATCCTGATGCTCCTCGACGGCATCCCCGAGCACCTCCTGAAGGCCCCGCTGAACGCGATGCGCCTGACCCTGCACCCGGAGGGCCTCGCGCCGCGCATCCGCAACCTGCGGGAGTGGCGCGGGCATCTGCTCGCCCAGATGGACCGGCAGATCGCGCTGCGCCGCTCCGAGCCGCTGCGGCGGCTGTACGAGGAGGTGGCGGCGTATCCGGTGCCGGAGGAGGAGCCGCCCGGCACCGATGCGGAACCGGCCGTCGCCGTCCCGTACTTCGCGCTGCCGATGCAGATCGAGCATGAGGGCCGCGTCCTGTCCTTCATCTCCTCCATCTCCACGTTCAACACACCGATGGACGTGACCGTCGCCGAGCTGGCCATCGAGACGCTGCTCCCGGCCGACCCGGCGACGGTCAAGTACCTTCAGTCGCTGATGTCCTGACTGTCCCAGCTGCCCTGACGTGCCTTCAGCGCCGCGTACTGCAACCCGGCGAACCCGGCGACGGTGAGCGCCTGCAGCACGGTCCACACCGCGCCCGCGGTAGTCGGCGACAGCCACACCGCGAGGGCGACGACACTCAGCGCGGTCCAGCCGAGGTTGGCCTCGATCACGGCGCGCACGGGGAGGGCGGCGGGGCGGGCCCGGGAGGCGAGGAGGCCGACGGCGGCCGCATACAGGGTGAGGAAGGCGCCGAGCACGAGCAGCAGCGTCGAGTCGACACCGAGGAGACGCCCCAGCGGACCGGGGACGGCGAGGTAGGCGAGCCCGTTCGCCCCGGTCACCACGGCGTCCAGGGCCAGGAAACGGCGCAGTACGGTCTGCGGGTCGGAGGTCCGGGCGAGCGCGGCGAGCGAGGTGGCGGACATGGCGGATCACCCTCCGTCGAAGGTCGGATTGCGGTGGTGGGACCCCGGGCCCCGGTACGGAGTGCGCCGCCCCGGAACCCGGTGCCTCAACGCTCTCGCGGACGGGCGGGGAGGTCGATTACCTGCCGGGTAATGGCAACGCCCCCCCCGTAACGTCGCCCTCCTCGTAACGAGCGTCTCACCGCAGGCCCTGTGAGTCCGTAACCGGAACATGACACACTGCTCCGCGTACTTTCGGCGCGTAGGGGAGGCGTGGCGTGAGTGAGCGGCGACCCGCGCCCACCGTCGGCCAGGTGGTGCTGGGAAAGCGCCTGCAGGAACTGCGGGAGGCGGCCGGCCTGGGCCGTGACGAGGCCGCACGCGTCCTGCGCGTGGCCGCGGCGACCGTACGCCGTATGGAGACGGCCGAGGTCGCCCTGAAGATCCCGTACGTGCAGGTGCTGCTGGAGACCTACGGCGTACCCGAGGCCGACACGGCGGCGTTCGTCGCGCTGGCCGAGGAGGCCAACCAGCCGGGCTGGTGGCAGCGGTTCCACGACGTGCTGCCGGACTGGTTCAGTCTGTACGTCAGCCTGGAGGGCGCCGCCCGCATCATCCGCTCCTACGAGCCGCACTTCGTGCCCGGCCTGCTGCAGACCGAGGACTACGCGCGTGCCGTGATGGAGGCGGGGACGATCGGGCAGGCGGGGCCGGAGACCATCGAGCGGCATGTGTCGCTGCGCATGGAGCGGCAGCGGCTGCTGGAGCGCCCCGACCCGCCCCATCTGTGGGTGATCATGGACGAGACGGTGCTGCGGCGCCCGGTGAGCGGCCGGGCCGAGGTGATGCGCGACCAGTTGGACAAGCTGCTGGAGTTCGCCGGGCGCGACCGCGTCACGCTGCAGATCGCCGAGTTCTCCGCCGGCCCGCATCCGGGGACGTACGCGCCCTTCGCCCTGTTCCGCTTCGCCGAGCCCGAGCTGCCCGACATGGTCTACACCGAGTACCTCACCGGCGCCCTGTACCTGGACTCCCGCAAGGAGGTCGCCGCGCATCTGGAGGTGCTGGACCACATGTCGACGGCGGCCGCGTCGGCCGAGCGCACGAAGGAGATCCTGGGGGAGCTCCGCGAGAAGTTCTGATGCAGAGCAGTTCTGATGCCGAGCAGTTCGCAGTGCCAGGACCAGGCAAGCTGTCGAATCCGAGGAGAACACACCGCATGACCGGTTCCGAGTCCGTGCCCGCCCGCCTCGACACCAGCCGGCCGCACCCGGCCCGCGTCTACGACTGGTGGCTGGGCGGCAAGGACAACTACCCGGTGGACGAGGAGCTGGCCCGCAGGATCCTCGCCGTGGACGGCACGGTGCTGCGCGGGGCGCGCGCCAACCGCCGGTTCATGCACCGGGCCGTACGCACCGCCGCCGAGGCCGGGATACGCCAGTTCCTGGACATCGGCACCGGCATCCCCACCGAGCCCAATCTGCACCAGGTGGCGCAGGGCGTCGCGCCCGAGTGCAAGGTCGTGTACGCGGACAACGACCCGATCGTGCTGCGGCACGCGGAGGCCCTGCTGCACGGCACCGCCGAGGGCGGCACCGACTACGCGCACGCCGACGTCCGTGACATCGACGCCCTGCTGGGCCGGGCGGGCGAGTCCCTGGACCTCACCGAGCCGGTCGCGCTGTCGCTGGTCGCGCTCACCCACTACCTGGGCGACGACCCGGCCGGCGACGACGTGTACGGCCTGCTCCGGAGGTACGTCGACGCGCTCGCCCCGGGCAGCTACCTGATCCTCTCCCAGGTCACCCCGGACCTCAGCCCGGAGGCCATCGAGAAGGCGGCCGACCAGTTCCGGCGCAGCGGCACGCCGTTCCACCCCCGGTCGCTCGCCGAGTTCTCCCGCTTCTTCGACGGTCTGGAGCTGCTCGGCCCCGGCGTCATCCCCGTCTACGGCTGGCGCCCGGAGCCGGAGGACGTGGCGGCCCAGGCGGAGGGCATCGTGCCGGTGTACGCGGGGGTCGCCCGCAAGCCCTGACCCGACGCCTGCCGTGCGCCGGTGACCCGTACGGTCCCCGTGAACGGGTGCGCTCCCCTGCCCCGCCCTAGGTTCAGGACCAGGGCAAGCAAGGGAGCGTCTGTGACCGACACGGAGACACCGCCCACCCAGCCCGACGAGCCGCCCACGCCGCCCGCCGAGCCGGGTGCGGTGCCGCTGAAGGCCGGCAGGTTCTTCCGGTCCGGCACGCCCGCGTCCGATCTGCACAGCGTGGAGCTGACCGGCGGGCGGGAGGCGGACGCCTTCTACCGGGACCGCTGGAGCCACGACAAGGTCGTGAACTCCACGCACGGCGTGAACTGCACCGGCTCCTGCCGCTGGAAGGTGTACGTCAAGGACGGCATCATCACCTGGGAGACCCAGCAGACGGACTACCCGTCGGTCGGCCCGGACCGCCCGGAGTACGAGCCCCGTGGCTGCCCGCGCGGCGCCGCCTTCTCCTGGTACACCTACTCCCCCACCCGGGTCCGCTACCCGTACGTGCGCGGTGTGCTCCTGCAGATGTACCGCGAGGCGAAGGAACGCCTGGGTGACCCGGTGCTGGCCTGGGCGGACGTCCAGGGCGACCCCGAGCGACGCCGCCGCTACCAGCGGGCCCGCGGCAAGGGCGGTCTGGTGCGGGCGAGTTGGGACGAGGCGGTCGAGCTGGTCGCCGCGGCCCACGTCCACACCATCAAGACGTACGGCCCCGACCGCATAGCCGGTTTCTCCCCGATCCCCGCGGTGTCGATGGTGTCGCACGCGGCGGGCGCCCGCTTCCACTCCCTGATCGGCGCCCCGATGCTGTCGTTCTACGACTGGTACGCCGACCTGCCCGTGGCCTCCCCGCAGGTCTTCGGCGACCAGACCGACGTACCGGAGTCGGGCGACTGGTGGGACGCGGCGTATCTGATGATGTGGGGCTCGAACGTCCCCGTGACCCGCACGCCGGACGCGCACTGGATGGCGGAGGCCCGCTACCGGGGCCAGAAGGTCGTGGTCGTCGCCCCCGACTACGCCGACAACGCCAAGTTCGCCGACGAGTGGCTCCACCCGCACCCCGGCACGGACGGCGCCCTGGCCCTCGCCATGGGCCACGTCGTCCTCAAGGAGTTCTTCGTCGACCGGGAGACCCCGTTCTTCTCCGACTACGTCCGCCGGTTCACGGACCTGCCCTTCCTGGTCACCCTGGAGGAACGGGACGGCGCCCATGTCCCGGCGAAGTTCCTGCGCGCCTCGGACCTGGGCCAGGAGGGCGAGGGCGCCGAGTGGAAGACCGTCGTCCTGGACGAGGCGACGGGCCGCGCGCTCGCCCCGAACGGCTCCCTCGGCTTCCGCTGGACCGAGTCGGGAAAGGGCAAGTGGAACCTCGAACTCGGCGACATACGCCCGCAGTTGAGCCTGTACGGCACCGAGGTCGCCGCCGGTGTCGAGGTGCTGCTGCCCCGGTTCGACACGGAGGGCGGGGCACACGGGCAGGGACGCGGGGACGTCATACGCCGTGGTGTCCCGGCGACGAAGCTGGGCGGTGCGCAGGGCCCGCTGGTGACGACGGTCTTCGACCTGCTGCTCGCGCAGTACGGGGTGGCACGGCCCGGGCTGCCGGGCCGCTGGCCGGTGTCGTACGACGACGCCGACGCGCCCGGCACCCCTGCCTGGCAGGAGGTGCACACCTCCGTCCCGGCGGCCAAGTGCGCAAGCATCGCCCGGGAGTTCGCGCGGACGGCGGAGCGGTCCAAGGGCCGCTGCATGATCCTGATGGGCGCCGGCACCAATCACTGGTTCCACTCCGAGACGATCTACCGCTCCTTCCTCGCCCTGCTCCAGCTCACCGGCTGCCAGGGCCGCAACGGCGGCGGCTGGGCGCACTACGTGGGGCAGGAGAAGTGCCGTCCGGTGACCGGCTGGGCGACGCTCGCGGCGGCGTCGGACTGGTCGCGGCCGCCGCGCCAGATGATCGGCACGGCGTACTGGTTCCTCAACACCGACCAGTGGCGCTACGACCGCTTCACGGCCGACGTGCTGGCCTCGCCGCTGGGTGCGGGCCGGTTCCGGGGGATGACGGGCGCGGACTGTCTCGCGCTGTCGGCGCGTGCGGGGTGGATGCCGTCGTATCCGACCTTCGACCGCAATCCGCTGGAGCTGGGCGAGGTGTTCGGCGACCCGGTGGCCAGGACGGTGGCCGAACTGCGCGTCGGGACCCTGAAGTTCGCCTGCGAGGACCCGGACGCGCCGGAGAACTGGCCGCGGGTGCTGACGCTGTGGCGGGCCAATCTGCTGGGCTCGTCGGCGAAGGGCGCGGAGTACTTCACCCGGCATCTGCTGGGCACGCACTCCTCGCTCCAGGCCGAGGAGGCGCCCGAGGACGTACGACCGCAGGAGGTGACCTGGCACGACGAGGCGCCCGAGGGCAAGCTCGACCTGCTGCTGTCGCTGGACTTCCGGCAGACGTCGTCCACTCTGCTGTCGGACGTCGTCCTGCCCGCCGCGACCTGGTACGAGAAGCACGACCTGTCCAGCACGGACATGCACCCCTACGTCCACTCCTTCACCCCGGCCGTGGATCCGCCGTGGCAGGCACGCACCGACTTCGACACCTTCAAGGCGCTGGCCGAGCGGCTCAGCGAACTCGCCGTCGACCATCTCGGCGTGCGCAAGGACCTGGTGGCGACCCCGCTGCAGCACGACACCCCGGGCGAGCTCGCCCAGCCGGGCGGGGTCGTCCTGGACTGGCGGCGCGGGGAGTGCGCCGCGGTGCCGGGCCGGACCATGCCGAACCTGACCGTCGTGGAGCGGGACTACACCGCGATCGGCGCCAAGTTCTCGGCGCTGGGCCCGCTGGTGGAGCAGCTCGGCCTGCCCGCCAAGGGCATCACGCTGAAGCCGGACCAGGAGGTGGAGGACCTCAGGCACCTCAACGGTGTGACGGCCGACGGCCGCCCCTTGCTCGACACGGCCGTGAAGGCCGCGAACACCATCCTCGCCCTGTCCGGCACGACCAACGGCCGCCTCGCCACCCAGGGCTTCCGCACCCTTCAGGCCCGCACCGGGCAGGAGATGGCGCACCTGGCGGCCGAGCACGAGGGCAAGCGGGTCACGTACGCGGACACACAGGCCGCGCCGGTGCCGGTGATCACCTCACCGGAGTGGTCGGGCAGCGAGACGGGCGGGCGGCGCTACACCGCCTTCATCCTCAACACCGAGCATCTCAAGCCCTGGCACACCCTCACCGGCCGCCAGCACTTCTTCCTCGACCACGACTGGATCCACGAGCTCGGCGAGGCCCTCCCCGTCTACCGGCCGCCGCTGGACATGAACAAGCTGTTCGGCGAACCGCGGCTCGGCCCGGACGGGCAGCGTGAGGTGACGGTCCGCTACCTCACCCCGCACAACAAGTGGTCCATCCACTCCGAGTACCAGGACAACCTGTTCATGCTGGCCCTCTCCCGCGGCGGCCAGAACATCTGGATGTCCCCGCAGGACGCGGACGCGATAGGCATCGTGGACAACGACTGGATCGAGGCGGTCAACCGCAACGGCGTGGTCGTCGCGCGGGCCGTCGTCTCGCACCGGATGCCGCCCGGCACCGTCTACATGCACCACGCGCAGGAACGCACGATCGCCGTCCCGAAGACGGAGAGGACCGGGAAGCGCGGCGGCATCCACAACTCGCTCACCCGGCTCATCCTCAAGCCGTCCCATCTCGTCGGCGGCTACGCCCAGTTGTCCTGGGCGTTCAACTACCTGGGCCCGACAGGCAACCAGCGCGACGAGGTGACGGTGATCCGCCGCCGCAGCCAGGAGGTCGAGTACTGATGCGCCCGATGGCCCAGATAGCGATGGTCATGAACCTCGACAAATGCATCGGCTGCCACACCTGCTCGGTCACCTGCAAACAGGCGTGGACCAACCGGCAGGGCATGGAGTACGTCTGGTTCAACAACGTCGAGACCCGCCCCGGCCAGGGCTATCCACGCCGCTACGAGGACCAGGAGCGCTGGCGCGGCGGCTGGGAGCTGAACCGGCGCGGCGCGCTGAAGCTCAAGGCCGGCGGCCGGTTCCGCAAGCTCGCCGGGATCTTCTCCAACCCCGAACTCCCGGAGATCAAGGACTACTACGAGCCCTGGACGTACGACTACAAGAACCTCACCGACGCCCCGCTCGGCGACGACTACCCGGTGGCCCGGCCGGTCTCGCAGCTCGACGGCAAACCGATGAAGATCGAGTGGTCGTCGAACTGGGACGACAACCTCGCCGGCGCACCCGCCCACGGCGACCTCGACCCCATGGTGGAGCGGGCGCGCAGACAGGCCTCGGACAAGGTGCGGTTCGAGTTCGAGCAGACCTTCATGTTCTATCTGCCGCGCATCTGCGAGCACTGCCTCAACCCGTCCTGTGTGGCGTCGTGCCCGTCGGGGGCGATGTACAAGCGGGCGGAGGACGGCATCGTCCTGGTCGACCAGGACCGGTGCCGGGGCTGGCGGATGTGCGTGACGGGATGCCCGTACAAGAAGGTGTACTTCAACCACCGCACCGGCAAGGCCGAGAAGTGCACCCTGTGCTATCCGCGCATCGAGGTCGGACTGCCGACGGTCTGCTCGGAGACCTGCGTGGGCCGGCTGCGCTATCTGGGGGTCGTGCTCTACGACGCCGACAAGGTGACCGCCGCCGCCTCGGTCCCTCGTGAACAGGATCTGTACGAGGCCCAGTTGGACGTCTTCCTGGATCCCGACGACTCCGGGGTGCGGCGGGCCTGCGAGGAGGCTGGGATCCCGCACGACTGGCTGGAGGCGGCCCGCCGCTCACCCGTGCACGCGCTGATCAGCAAGTACCGGGTGGCGCTGCCGCTGCATCCGGAGTACCGGACGATGCCGATGGTCTGGTACATCCCGCCGCTCTCCCCGGTGGTGGACGCGCTGACGGAGACCGGGCACGACGGGGAGGACGCGGACAATCTGTTCGGCGCGATCGACACGCTGCGCATTCCGCTGGAGTACCTGGCGGAGCTGTTCACGGCCGGTGACGTCGGCCCGGTCCGGTCCTCGCTGGAGAAGCTCGCCGCGATGCGCTCCCACATGCGGGCGATCAACCTCGGTGAGGAGCCGGACCCGTCGACGGCGTCCGCCGTGGGCATGGGGCGGTTCGAGATCGAGGAGATGTACCGGCTGCTGGCGATCGCCAAGTACGAGGACCGGTACGTGATTCCGACGGCGGCCGTCGGGGACGCCCGGCGCCTGGAGGAGTCGGCGCTCCCGCAGGGGTGCAGCCTCGACTTCGAGGGCGGTCCCGGGATGGGCGGGAACGGCCCCTTCGGCCAGGACTCGGGCCGCAAGCTGCTGCCGCTGGTGACGGTGGAGAACTTCCACGCCCTGCGCAGACGGCAAACCGCGGACGACCCGGCCGTAGCGGCCGACACAGCCCCCACAGCCGACGCCGAGGAGTCCTGATGCCCTCCTTCGAGGTGCTCTACCAGGCCGCCGCGCTCTGCCTGACCTACCCCGACGACGACTTCCGCGCGCGGCTGCCGCTGCTGCGCGAAGCCGCCCCGCAGCTGCGGGAGTTCACCGACCACGCGGCGGTCACTCCCCCGCAGGACCTGGCCGTGCACTACGGGGGGGGGGGGTGTGGTGGGCACCCCCCCACCGACACACTCAGAGAGGGTGTGGGGGCGGGGGCCACCACCGCGCGGGCGGTGTGTGGGTCGC
>NZ_JBHYJA010000006.1:9772-24433 GCF_042740355.1 Streptomyces sp. NPDC059010 | reverse complement strand
GGGCGGCGACGCCACCGATGGCAAGCGGCGGGGCGCCGTCAAACCCGCCCCCCCAAACGGTCGATGGCAAACCCCCCCCAAAACCGCGCCCGCCCCACCCCGCACCCCCCCCCCCCCCCCACCGCCACAGCCTCTACCTGAGCTGGTGGCAGGACGGGGACACCAGGCGGCGCGGTATGTCGCTGCTCCGCTTCAAGGAGCTGTACCGCGCGCACGGCCTGGAGTTCACCGGCGAGGAACTGCCCGACTTCCTGCCCGCCGTCCTGGAGTTCGCGGCCCGCACCGGCAACACCGACCTCCTGCTGGAACACCGGGACGCCCTGGAGCAGCTCCGCTCCCGGCTCACCGACTTCGGGACTCCGTACGCGTCCGTCCTGGACGCCGTATGCGCCACACTGCCGACCGCACACACGGGAGTGCGCCCATGACCACACTCCTCTGGGGCGTCCTGCCGTACGGCACCTTCGCCCTCCTGGTCGCCGGCCTGATCTGGCGCCACCGCTACGACCGGTTCGGCTGGACCACCCGCTCCTCGCAGGTCTACGAGTCCAAGCTGCTGAACATCGCCTCGCCCGCCTTCCACTACGGCATCCTGTTCGTGCTGGTGGGCCATCTGATCGGCCTGTTCATCCCGGAGTCCTGGACGGACGCGCTCGGCGTCGGCGAGCACACCTACCACCTGTTCTCCCTGTACGGCGGTACGGCGGCCGGGCTGCTGACGGTCGCCGGGATCGTGCTGCTGATCTACCGGCGCCGTACGAACGCACCGGTGTTCCGGGCGACGACGGTCAACGACAAGCTCATGTACGTGGTGCTGTTCGCGGCGATCGTGATGGGCATGGTCGCGAAACTGGCCCACTCCTCCGGCGACGGCTACGACTACCGTCAGTCCATCGCCCCTTGGGCCCGCAGCCTCTTCACACTCCAGCCGGACCTCGACCGGATGGCGGGCGTGCCGGTGCTGTACCAGGTCCACGCGGTGATCGGCATGGCACTGATCGCCCTGGTGCCGTACACCCGGCTGGTGCACATGTTCAGCGCACCGGTGCAGTACCTGTTCCGGCCGTATGTGGTGTACCGCAGCCGCGACCCCGAACAGCTGGGGCCGCGGCCGGAGAAGCGGGGCTGGGAAAAGACCGGGTCCTAGGCCGCCCCGCCCTTCTGGTCCCTCTGGTCCTTCTCGTCGTCGACGATCTCCGCGTCCACCACACCCTCTTCGTCGTCGGGCGCGCTCGCCTTCGGTTCATCGGCTGAACCGCCGGCGGCGGACGCGTACATCGCCTGGCCCATCTTCTGGCTGACGGAGGCGAGTTTCTCGATGCCGCTGCGCAGGGCGTTCGTCTCGGCGTTCTGCTCCAGTTGCTGCTTCAGCTCCGTGACCGCGGACTCGACCTCGGTCCTGGTGTCCGCCGGGACCTTGTCCTCGTTGTCGCGGATGAACTTCTCGGTCTGGTAGACGAGCTGCTCGGCCTGGTTCCTGGTCTCCGCCGCCTCCCGGCGATTGCGGTCCTCCTCGGCGTACTGCTCGGCCTCCCGCATCATCCGGTCGATGTCGTCCTTCGGCAGCGCCGAGCCGCCGGTGACCGTCATCTTCTGTTCGCGCCCGGTGGCCAGGTCCTTGGCGGAGACGTGCATGATGCCGTTGGCGTCGATGTCGAACGCGACCTCGATCTGCGGCACCCCGCGCGGCGCGGGCGGCAGACCGGTGAGGTCGAAGACGCCGAGCTTCTTGTTGTACGCGGCGATCTCACGTTCGCCCTGGTAGACCTGGATGCCGACGGAGGGCTGGTTGTCGGTGGCGGTCGTGAAGATCTCCGAACGCCGGGTCGGGATCGTCGTGTTGCGTTCGATGAGCTTCGTCATGATGCCGCCCTTGGTCTCGATGCCGAGGGACAGCGGGGTGACGTCGAGCAGGAGGACGTCCTTGACGTCGCCGCGGATGACGCCCGCCTGGAGGGCCGCGCCGACGGCGACGACCTCGTCGGGGTTGACGCCCTTGTGCGGGTCCTTGCCGGTGAGTTCCTTCACCAGGTCGGTGACGGCGGGCATCCGGGTGGAGCCGCCGACGAGGATGACGTGGTCGACCGCGGCGAGCTTGATGCCGGCGTCCTTGACGGCCTGGTGGAAGGGGGTCTTGCAGCGGTCGAGGAGGTCCGCGGTGAGCTCCTGGAACTGGGCGCGGGTCAGCTTCTCGTCGAGGTGGAGGGGGCCCTCGGCGGAGGCGGTGATGTAGGGCAGGTTGATCGTCGTCTCGGAGGAGCTGGACAGCTCGATCTTGGCTTTCTCGGCACCCTCGCGAAGCCGTTGCAGGGCCATCTTGTCGTTGCCGAGGTCGATGCCGTTCTGTCCCTTGAACTTCTTCACCAGGTGCTCGACGACCCGCTGGTCCCAGTCGTCGCCGCCGAGATGCGTGTCGCCGTTGGTGGCCTTGACCTCGATGACGCCGTCGCCGATCTCCAGCAGGGAGACGTCGAAGGTGCCGCCGCCGAGGTCGAAGACCAGGACCGTCTGCTCCTCGCCCCGGTCGAGGCCGTAGGCGAGGGCGGCGGCCGTGGGCTCGTTGATGATCCTGAGGACCTTCAGGCCCGCGATCTCCCCGGCCTCCTTGGTGGCCTGCCGCTGGGCGTCGTCGAAGTACGCGGGGACGGTGATCACCGCGTCGGTGACGTCCTCGCCGAGATAGGACTCGGCGTCCCGCTTCAGCTTCTGCAGCACCCGGGCGGACAGCTCCTGCGCCCGGTAGCGGGTGCCGTCGATATCGCCCTGATCGGGGAACCGCCAGCTCCCGTCGCCCATGTGCCGCTTCACGGAACGGGCGGTGCGCTCGACGTTCGTCACCGCCTGCCGTTTGGCCACCTCCCCCACGAGCACCTCGCCGTTCTTGGCGAAGGCCACGACCGACGGTGTGGTCCTGGCCCCCTCCGCATTGGCGACGACAGTGGGTTCGCCGCCTTCCAGAACGGCGACCACCGAGTTCGTGGTCCCGAGATCGATCCCGACCGCGCGTGCCATCGCTGTCCCCTTCCGCCAGCGCACCTCTTGAACTCCAGCACAAAACTTGAGTGGGTTCTTGTCAATGGGACGGGTGACCGGGGTGAGGGGTGCCAAACGGTCCCTGAGCGCCCGCTCAGGGTTGGGGGGTGGCCCGAAGGGCCACACCCCCAGGGGCGCGGGGAACTGCGCGACAGGCCACGACGACGCCGCAGCCGCCCGACGACCGTCCCCGGCACCCCCGTGGGCGAACGGCTACGCCAGCTTCGCGGTCAGCGTGATGGTCGTGCCCGTCAGCGCCTGGCTGACCGGGCAGTTCTTCTTGGCGTCCTCCGCCGCCGCGGCGAACCCCTCGGCGTCGAGCCCCGGCACCGTCCCCTCGACGGTGAGATGAATCCCGGTGATCCCCTCCCCCGGCTGGAAGCTCACGTCGGCCGAGGTGACGAGCTTGGTGGGCGGCGTGCCGGCCCCCGCCAGAGCGTGCGACAGCGCCATCGAGAAGCAGCTGGAGTGCGCGGCGGCGATCAGCTCCTCCGGGCTGGTCCTGCCGTTCGCCTCCTGGGAGCGCGAGGCCCACGTGACCGGCTGTGCGGCGATGGCACCGGAAGAGTCGAAGTTGACGACACCGTTGCCCTCAAGCAGGCTGCCTTCCCAGACGGTGTGTGCGGAGCGCGTGGTAGCCACGGTTCTTCCTTTCGCGTGGGGGCCCGTTTCCTGGGTCCGTGCCCCCCATCCGATCACACTCCGGCTCACTGCACCCGGAAGACCGGCCCACGCGGGGTGAACGGCAGTCGACGGCCCTGCGGAATCAGATACGCGTGCTCGCGCCGCACCCGCAGCACATCGCACCAGCCGTCGGTGATGACCAGGACGGGCGCACCCGGCGGGAAGTCGTCCGCGCGCTGCAGCAGATCGATCCCGGGCTGCAGGACCGTACCGCCCCGGCCGCGCACCCGCACCCGTCCCGCGATGTCCGTCACCGGCAGATACCCCGCGTCGTACGGTCCCGCGTCGCAGAACACCACCCGAGCCGCCGGTACGTCCCGGGCCTCGGCGTACGACGCGATGGCACCCAGCGCCTTGCCGAGCAGACCGGCGCCCATGGAGGCGGAGGTGTCCAGGACGACGCCGAAGGTGCAGCGGGCGATCTCCTCGGGCGGGAAGTAGCGGCCCGCGCGCGGGATGTCGGGCGTCGACCCCTGGCGGCGCGCGGGACGGGCGTACGTCCGCACCGGCTCGGGGCGTGGCACGAACTCGTCGAACCAGCGGGCCAGTTGAGCGTCCCACGGCAGCGGCGGATGGCTGAGCGCGCGGATCTCCTGGACCAGACCGCCGGGCAGGAAGCCGCGCTCCTGCTGCTGGTGCAGATCGAGGCCCTGGCCCAGACCCCGGCGGTAGAACTCGTCGAGATCGACATGGTCACAGGGCGGGCCGAGCGGGGCGCCGAGCACATCGCCGACGCCCTTGCCGCGCAGGGTCGCCAGCCGGCGCATCCGGCGCAGGTCGCCGGCGATCCGGTCGTAGACCTCCTCGGCGGACAGGCCGGTGAACTGCGCGTCGTACAGCAGCCCTTGGGGCATCTCCCCGACCTGCATCTCGCGCAGCCAGCCGTTGATGACGTAGTCGCAGGCGACGTTGAAGAGATACGGGTCGCGGGCGCCGCAGCGGTCGCCGTGGCGCAGGGCGGCGTGCAGCATCTCGTGGGCGAGGATGAACCGCCACTCCTCGTCCTCGAACTGGCGCAGCGGGTTGATGTAGATCTCGCCGGCCTCGGCGTTGACGGCGGCGACGGCGATGCCGTGCGCGCGGGCGAGTTCGGCGTCGGCGACGAGCTTGATGCCGGCCGCGATGCCGCCGAGCAGCGGGTAGGAGGTGATGAACCACTCCAGGGCCCACTGCCAGGGCCGCTTCCGGACCGGCTCGCCGTCCATGGAGTCGCGGCGGCCGCCCGCCATGTCCATCGCGGTGGAGACGGTCCGGGTGAGCGCGGTGGCGAAGGCGAGCTGGTGGTCCGGGGGCGACCCGAACCAGCCCATCCACTCCACGAGCAGCAGGTCGGGCTCCGGGCCCGCGGTGCCGCAGCGCTCGTAGGCGGCCGGGATGCCGTCCCGCCGCCAGCGCGCGGCGAGCTGCTCCTCGTCGCCGTCCGGGTAGGTCAGGGGGAGGTGGTCCGGTGCCTGTCCGACCGGGAAGGTGAGCAGGAAGCGGTTGACTACGGCGCAGCGGGCGGCGAGTTCGGCGCGGTCGGGCTGTACGGGGGTGCCCTTCCTGGAAGGGACGTGGCCGAAGCCGAGGTGCAGGACGGCGTGTGCGATGGCCCAGGCCCAGGTGGCGGGTTCGGCGATGCGCGCGGGGTGGGCGTGCAGGTCGCCGTCGGAGTCGACGCGGACGAGGCCGTCGCGGGGCGCCTGTTCGCACTTCTCCTGGCGGCAGACGACGAACTCGACGGCGGCGAGCGCGGGATTGGCGCGCACCAGCCGCATCCCCTCGGCGAACGCCTCCGCCGCCAGGTCCCGCTTCTTCTTTCCCTTCCCCTTGTCGTGGGTGCGGCTCATCGCCGCGCCTCCACCAGCCGCGGCATGTCCCGCGCCGCCTCCACCAGGAACCAGGACGGCAGGACGGGGTTGCCGTCGGCGTCGGACGCGATGACGCTCTGGGCGACCTCGACGGAGATCTCGGCGAGCTGCACCAGCAGCGACTTCGCGCGGTACGCGGTCTGACGGCCGCTCGCCGACATGTGGTCCTTGCTCGCGGGCAGTTCCTTGACCAGCCGGCCGCGGAAGGACTCGGCGAGGTAGTAGAGCAGGTCGCGGTCCTCCATACGGTGCGGCCAGCGGGCGTCGCCCTTGATGACGGCCTCGATGCCGAACTGACTGCGCACGATCCTGACGTAGCCGCAGAACGCGGTGGCGTGCGTCGGGGTCAGCGTGCCGTGCGCCAGCACCTTCAGCGTCGCCTCGTCGAGGTCGCGGCCGAAGGAGTGCAGCGCGTCGGAGAGCATGTGCCAGGAGCGGGGCGTGGAGAACGGCTCCTCGGTCTTCGGCGGCTTGGACCACAGGTGGTCGGGGCGGTCGGTGAGGTGGTCCAGGATCCACGGGTGGATGCCGTTGTTCGCGGCCCAGGTCAGCCAGTCCTTGGCGGAGGCCTCCAGGTGGACGTGGGTGAGACGGTTGACCAGCGCGGAGGCGATGGGGCGGGCGAGGGCGTTGTCGGTGGCCCGGTTGCCGGCGCCGATGACGATGGAGCCCTTCGGCAGTTCGTAGTTGCCGATACGGCGGTCCAGGATCAGCGAGTAGAACGCCTTCTGCACATCCGGGGTGGCCGCGTTCAGCTCGTCCAGGAACAGACAGTACGGCTCGTCGCGGGCGATGGCCTCCGGCGGGCAGAACACCGAGCGCCCGTCGCGGATCTGCGGCACGCCGATCAGGTCCTCGGGCGCGAGCTGGGTGCCGAGCAGACTCACGCACTCCAGCCCCAGCGACTCGGCGAACTCCCTGACCAGGGAGGACTTTCCGATGCCGGGGGCACCCCAGATGAAGACCGGCCGCACGGTGGCGAGACCGAGCAGCAGTTCGGGGATACGGGCGGGAGTTACGGTGACCGCAGCCTGCAAAGCAGAGGCTCCCCTCTTTGCGCCTAAATTGGCGCCGCTCTCGCGGATGTGGTTGCTCGCCGTCGAGGTTCTCAATTGATGGTTGCGGCCGTCATCCGAATTTCAGGCGGCCCGCTCCTCCGGCTCCGCCTCCACCGGCACCTGCGGCCCGTTCGACTCACGCAGCCAGCGGCGCAGTACGCGGTGGATGTGCTCGGCGCCGACGAGGTCCTCCCCGTCGCCGACCGGTGCGGAGAAGGCGAGCGGCGACAGCAGGAACGGTCTGCCCTGCGCCCCGCCGAGCCCGCCGTGCGAGCCGATCTGCTCCTCGAACGCGAGGACCTCGCCGTCGGCCGGGTCGTAGCAGGAGTTGACCATGATGTCGGCGGTGTTCGGGAAGGAGTGCGTGCGGCGCACGGCGTCGGCGGCGCCCGGCCCGAAGACCTCCAGCGGCCCGGGATCGTCGTCCAGCCGGTCCAGCGGGATCTCCGCGCCGAACGCGCCGAGCACGAGTCCGCCGTGCTGCTCGCTGCGGACGAGCAGGAAGCCGACGCCGGGGTGGTTGGCGAGGGTGGTGAGCAGGGCCGGGTGGCGGGCGTCGATCTCCTCCCTGGTCATCCGGTGCGGCACGTCCGGGAAAGAGACCAGGCCGAGGTTGCCGGAGGCCAGCACGATCGGCTCGGAGCGGCGGCGCGCGGGACGGTGCTGCTCGCCGCCCTCCTCGACGGGACGGCGCAACGCCGCGCGCACGGCCGCGCGGGCCTCGGCACCGCTGTGGGTACGCCGGGCCCGGCGCGGCACGGGCAGCCCGCAGCCGGCCCGCACCAGGTCGCCGAGGCCGAGTCCGTAGCGGGTGCGGAAGGTCTCGCCGGGGCTCTGCCCGTGGTCCGACAGCACGACGATCCGGTACGGCCGCGGCGCGTGCTCGGCGACCTTCTCGATCAACGCCAGTGCCCGGTCGAGGCCTTCGAGGACCTTCTCGGCGTCGCGGCCGCACGGCCCGGAGTGGTGCGCCACCTCGTCGTACGCCACGAGGTCGGCGTAGACGGCGGTACGCCCGGCGAACATGTCGCCCATGACCGCGGCAACGACGACGTCCCGCTCGACGACGGTCGCGAAGGCGCGGACGAAGGGGTAGAGACCGCCGCGGGAGACCCTCGGCCGGACCTTGCGGGCGCGGGCCCGGGTGGACTGGCCGATCTCGCGGCCGACCTCGGCGATGAAGGACAGGGCGGTGCGGACGGCGTTGGCCGGGTCGGAGAAGTAGGCGAAGTAGCCCGCGCGGGAGCGGTTGCGGCGGCCTCGGCGTTTGGTGGCGATGGACAGCACGAGGGCCTGCTCGTCGGCGCCGCCGCTGAAGAGGTTGCCGCGGCTGGCGCCGTCGACGCTGAGCAGTCCGCCGTCGCCGGTGCGGTCGACGGCGCGGCGCTGGAGTTCGGCGGCGCTGGTGGGGCGGTTGCAGACCATGACCTCGCGGCCGGTCTTCTCGTACCAGCGGAAGGCGGGGACGTCGTGGTTGCTGCCGTGCAGGATGCCGAGCTGGCTGGCACCGGTCTGGCTGGACCAGTCGGTGCGCCAGGGGGTGAGGCGGTGGGTGGGGGCGGCGCCGTACCGGGTGCCGTCGGTGCGGTCGATGTGGTCGGTGTGGTCGCCCAGCCAGCGGGCGACGGTGGGCATCAGGCCCTTGCCGACGGCGGCGAGCAGCACGTCGTGGCCGACGCCGTCGAGCTGGATGAAGACGGTGCCGGGGCTGGACGGGCCGGGCGGCAGGGCTCTGCGCCGACGGTCGGCCAGGCGGTACAGCCGGCGCCGGTACGCGTCGTCGTCCCGTACGGCCAGGGCGGCGCCGGTGGCGGAGGCGACGGCGGACATCACGGCGGCGACGATGACGGCGGTCTCGGGGGCGGCCTCACTGTCGCCGGAGGGCACCAGGCGCAGGGCGACGATGAGCAGCGAGCCGTTGAGGAAGAACACCAGCAGGCCGAGCACGAGCGCCGGCACGAGCAGCAGGAGCCGTACGAGAAGGGGCCAGACGAGCGCGGAGAGCAGACCGAAGGCGCCGGCGCCGAGGGCCGCGGTGACGGCGATGCGGGTGGCGCTGTCACCGTCCGACGACTGGAGCTGGAAGTCGGGGAGGATCCCGGCGAGCACGAGCATGGTCACGGTGGAGACGGCCCACACGGCCACGCTCCGCCCGACCTGACTGGCAATCCGCCGCCAACGCCCACGCACGCCCAGCCCACCGCCCCGAAACGGACCTATATGCCCCCAGCCTGACACAACGGCTCTCAGAGCTCGCGGGTTCCCTCAGGGGAGCGCCTAACGGCCGTCGTACCCCGCCGTAGGCATCGACAGCCGACGGTGCACCCGAGCCTTCATCTGCGCGTCGTACAACGGCTCGGCCCGCCCCACCGTCTCCACCCGCACCCCGCGCCGGGCGCACTCCGCGGTGAACTCCTCGACGGACGACAGCGCGCTCTCCAGCACCCTGCGGCTGGGCGCCACGAACAGATCGAGGCCGGGCCGGACGCCTTCCCACAGCACGCTGTGGTCGGCCCGCAGCCCTCGTACGAGGAGCTCACGCGCGATGACGTACCCGTGTTCGGCGGCCCAGTGTGCACACATCGCGTGCTGGCTGCGGGAGTCCACCAGGAAGGGGTCGGCGTCCAGCTCTTCGAGCGGCGTCAGACTGGCGATCGCCGTGACGCGCACTATGGATGGCCCCATGGCGTCCCCCTCACCTCCGGGTTTCGCCGCCGACCCTACTCCAGCCCGTACGCTTCGGGGAGTCGCGCGAAGGAGGCAAAGAAGGTGCCGGTGGAGATCACCTGGTGGGGTCACGCCACCTGCACGGTCGAGGACTCGAACGTGCGCGTTCTCACCGACCCTTTGTTCGCGCGCCGCCTCGCGCACCTGCGGCGCCGCCGGGGCGCACTGCCGCCGCCCGCCGCCTGGCGGGCCGATGTCGCCGTCGTCTCCCACCTCCACGCCGACCACCTGCACGTGCCGTCCCTCGCGAGGCTGGCGCGGGGCACCCGGCTGCTCGTGCCCGCCGGGGCGCTGCGCGCGGTGCCGGGCCTGCGCCGCCTCACCCGGCTGCAGGTGACCGAGATGTCCCCCGGGGACGTGGCGTCGGTGGGCGAACTGACCGTACGGGCCGTGCCCGCGCGGCACGACGGACGCCGGCTGCCCGTCGGCCCGCACCGCTCCCCCGCTCTCGGCTATGTCATCGAGGGCGAGGGCCGCACGTACTTCGCCGGGGACACCGGGCTGTTCGACGCCATGGCCGAGGAGGTCGGGCCGGTCGACGTGACGCTGCTGCCGGTGGGCGGCTGGGGACCGTATCTCGGGGACGGCCATCTCAACGCGGCGCGGGCGGCCGAGGCACTGGCCCGGCTGTCACCGCGCAGCGCCGTGCCGGTGCATTTCGGCACCTACTGGCCGATCGGCATGGATGCCGTACGCCCCCATGAATTCCACGCACCCGGCGACGAGTTCGCGCGGCTCGCGGCCGAGCACGCGCCCGGCGTGTCGGTGCACCGGCTCGCGCACGGCGAGAGTGTGCGCCTGGAGGTGGCCCGGTGACGCTGCTGGCCGCCACCGCGACGACGGTTCCGCCGGAGTCGACGCAGCAGGCGATCGGCTATCCGTCGCTGTTCCTGCTGGTGCTGATCGGGGCGCTGGTGCCGGTCGTGCCGACGGGGGCGCTGGTGAGTTCGGCGGCGGTGGTGGCGTTTCACCAGACGGCGCCGTTCTCGCTGGCGCTGGTGTTCGTGACGGCGTCCACGGCCGCGTTTCTCGGCGATGTGACGCTGTACTGGCTGGGGCGGCGCGGCATGGGCTCGAAGAACGGCTCGCGCTGGCTGGAGGCGATCCGCGCGCGGGCACCGGAGGAGCGGCTCACACAGGCCCAGGACCGGCTCGCCGCGCACGGGGTCGCCGTGCTGGTGCTGTCCCGGCTGGTACCGGCGGGGCGGCTGCCGGTGATGCTGGCGTGTCTGCTGGCGAAGTGGCCGATGCGGAGGTTCGCGCGCGGCAACTTTCCGGCGTGCCTGGCTTGGACGGTGACGTATCAGCTGATCGGGATTCTCGGGGGCTCGCTGTTCCCGGAGCCGTGGGAGGGCGTGGTGGCGGCGGTGGCACTGACCGTGGTGATCAGTGTGGCGCCGAGTGTTTGGAAGCGGGTTCGAGCTGCCAGGTGATGGTGCGTTGCGGAGTGCGGGTTGTATGTGGTTGCTCGCGCCCACGCGGCGGAGCCGCACATTGATACAGCCCCGCGCCCCTGGGGTTGCGACCCTTACCCGGCGATTTCAAGCACCCGTGAGCCGCCGACCGGCAGGTCCCACAGGTCCTCTCGCGCCAGCCCGGCCCTCTTCCACGCCGTCCGCACCCGCGTGAGCGGTTCCAGGACCGGCTCCGCCGACAGGACGAACGTCGCCCAGTGCATCGGCGCCATCCTCCGCGCCCCGAGGTCCTGGGCGGCGCGGACCGCCTCCTCCGGGTCGCAGTGGACGTCGCTGAGCCACCAGCGGGGGTCGTAGGCGCCGATGGGGAGCAGGGCGAGGTCGATGCCCGGGTAGCGCTCGCCGATGCGGGTGAACCAGTGGCCGTAGCCGGTGTCGCCGGCGAAGTGGACGCGCTGCCCGTCGGGCGCGGTGAGCACCCAGCCGCCCCACAGGCTGTGGCAGGTGTCCAGGAGGGTGCGCTTGGACCAGTGGTGGGCGGGGACGAAGTCGAAGCGGACGCCGGACAGTTCGGCCGCCTCCCACCAGTCCAGCTCGGTGACCCGGGTGAACCGGCGGCGCCTGAACCAGCCGGCGAGTCCGGCCGGGACGAACACGGGGGTGTCGCGCGGGAGTCGGCGCAGTGTGGGGGCGTCCAGGTGGTCGTAGTGGTTGTGGCTGATGACGACCGCGTCCACGTGCGGCAGGGCGCTCCAGGCGATGCCCACGGGGGTGACGCGGGGCGGGGTGCCGAGGATGCGGCGTGACCAGACCGGGTCGGTGAGGACGGTCAGTCCGCCGATCCGCACGACCCAACTGGCGTGCCCCGCCCAGGAGACGGCGATCGTGCGCGCGTCCACGCGGGGCAGCGGGCCCGGCTCGAAAGGCAGCCGCGGGATGTCGGCGAGGCCCTCGTGGCCGGGGCGTACGGCGCCCTCGCGGGCGAAGCGGGCGAGGGTCTTGAAACCGGGCAGCGGGGCTGTGAGGCGGTCGTGGAAGGTACGCGGCCACACCCGGCGTTCGTACAGCGGGCGGGGTGCGGCGAGCGGCGGGTACGGGGGTGCGAAGGGGGACGGGGGCGCCGGGGCGTTGGTTTCCCGCCTGGTCCCGCCTGTGACGGTCGTACGTGTGGCGGCCGTGCCGGTAGTGGCCGTACCCGTTGCCGTGCCCGTCGTGGTCGTACGCGTGGTGGTCGACTCGGACTGCTGCGTCATCGAGGAGGCTCCCATCGCTGAGCGTCGTCGCGGAGATCGTCGAAGACCGACTTCAGATGGATCAGCGCGCGTCGCACCTGTGGCAGTTCCAACGGCGCGGGCGAAGTGATGCATTCCGCGCGCTCCTCGTCGGTGCCCTCCAGCAGCGGTCCGGTGGACAGCCGCACGCGCAGTGCCCCGAGGTCGTCGCCGAAGCGGTGCCCGCCCGGCGCGGGCATGCCGAGCCGGGCGGCGAGGAACTCCTCCAGGTCCTGCGCGTCGCCCACGCCGTGCGCGGACAGGCCGGCGCGCAGCGGGCCGAGGTCGACGTACAGATGGCGCCCGGCCTGCGGGGGCCGGGCCAGGGCACCCGCTCCCACGGCTGCGGCGTGGGCGGCGGCGGCCACGCGCGCGTGCAGGCGTACGGCGGCGGAGACCCGCGCGGTCACCGACTCGGGCTCCGCCAGCGCATACCCGGCCGCGAGGGCGACCGGGCCGGCGACACGGGCGCCGAGTGCGGTGAGCACGTCGAGCACGCGCGCGTGGAGGCCGTCTCCGGCCTCGCCCGCCGGGAACCGGGCGACCGCGGCCGGCCAGCCCGACGGCAGCAGTGCCCCGGCCATGTCGGTGACGACGGTGACCTGCTCGGGCAGCATCTCGGCGGGGCTGAGCAGCACGGTGTCGTGCGGGGCGTGCACGGTGTCGCGCCAGGTCTCGTCGCTGACCAGGTGCAGCCCCTCGCCGGTGGCGGCCTCCAGCGTCTCGTGCAGCACCTCGGGCGGGGCCACGGTGGCGGTGGGGTCGTCGGCGACGGACAGCACCAGCAGGCGCGGATCACCGCCCTCGGCGCGCACTCTGCGGACCGTCTCCAGCAGGGCGTACGGGTCCGGCACCCCTCCGCACTCGGCCGGTGTCGCCACATGGAAGACGGGTCTGCCCAACAGACGTGCGTACGGCGCCCACCAGGCGGCACAGGGCCGTGGCACGAGGACGTCGCCGCCGAGCGCGAAGGTCAGCGCGAGCAGCAGCGCGGGGGCGCCGGGAGCGGCCACCGCCCGCTCGGGCCCGGTCGGCAGACCACGGCGGTCCCAGTAGGCGCACGCCGCCTCCAGGAGCGCGGTGCCGCCGCCGACCGGTTCGCTCTCGGCGCGGCCCGCTGCCGCGGCGAGCACGGCGGCCAGTTCGGGCAGCACGGGCAGCCCGTCGTCCGGGAGCGGCGGCCCGTAGCGGACGGGGCCGTGGCCTTCGAGGTCCGTCCGGCGCATCCGTGCCTCCGCTGTGCCTGGTGCCGTGGTGGTTCGTCGTCGTCCGGTGCTCCGTGAGGGCTGAGGGCGGCGTTGCGTGGGCGGGCTCTGAGGGTTTTACGGTGCGGAGGCCGCGCGGCGTGTTGCGTATCCCCGCGCCGTGCGCCCCACACCTTGCGCCCCGCGCCCCGCCCATCCATCGTGGCGCACTTCCACGGGCGGCCGCCGGGGTTGCGCCCGTTCCGGGGCGGCCGTACGGATCAGTCCTCCGTGGCGGGCGTCTTGCGGCGCAGCCGGTACGTCGCGCCCCCGAACGCGCCCGCGATCAGCAGGCCACCGGCGACCAGGGCGGGGACGGAGTCGGTGAAGGTACCGCCCGCACCGGCCTCCACACCGTGCTCGGTTTCCGTGCCGGTGCCGGTGCCGGCACCGGCGCTGTCGCAGTCCTGCTCGTGCGACTCGCTCTTGCCGGACTCGTCGCTCTGGCCGGAGCGGAGCCCGCCTTCCTCCCAGGACGGCTCGGTCGCCTCCGCGCGCGGCTCGGTCTTGTCGGCGTCGGCCGCGCCCCAATCGGACCCGGTCCCGCCGCCTTCGGACTTGCCCGAGTGAGGCTGGGACTCGTCGGCTCCGGTCCAGCCCGAGCCGGCCTCGGCGCAGGGACGGCTGCCGCCTTCGATGCCACCGCCTTCGTCTCCGCCGCCTTCGGTACCACCACCCACACCACCGTCACTGCCGCCCTGGCCACCCCCCACCTCGTCCTTGCCGCCATCGGTGCCGCCCTTGCCGCCCTCCCCGGCAGCACCGGAGCCGCCCTCCCCGCTGCCCTTGCCGCCACCGCCCGCGCCGCCCTCGCCGGAGCCGTTCTCACGGGCCACGGTGAAGGTCGCGCTCCACTCCTTGCCCTCCCCGCCGCCCGCCGCCGGACAGGCGCCGTCGACGGTCCACGCGGACTCCGGTCCGGCCGCGTCCGGGTCGCCCTCGAAGTTCTCGGCCGAAGGGACCCGCGCGGTGCCTTCGTAGGCGGGCCCGGCGGCCTTCTTGTCGTTGGCGGAGATCCGCTTCAGCCGGACGGTGCCCTCCTCGAACGCCTGCGACGTGGCGTCCAGGGTGGCGGGCGCGTCCCCGTCGAGGGCGTCGCAGGTGACCGAGACGGTGACCTTGCCGCCCGGGGCGACGCTGCCGGGACTGACCTCCGCGGCCGGGTCCCCCAGGGCGGCCGAGGCGGCGAAGCCCAGGACGACACCGGCGAGGGCGGCGACGGTCAGGGCACGGGCGGTGCGGCGCATGGGGTGAGCTCCTTCGGCCGACGGCGGCGGGGGGGCGGGGGGGGGGGCCCCCCCGCCCATTAAACCCGCCCCGCGGGAAGGGGCGCGCGGCCGGGCCCCAATAGCGGGGCGGGTGCGGGCGCGTGGGTGTCA
>NZ_JBHYJA010000006.1:4608-9762 GCF_042740355.1 Streptomyces sp. NPDC059010 | reverse complement strand
GGGGGGGGGCGTGCGGCCCCCGCGGCCCGCCGCGGGGGGGGGCCGCCCCGGTGCCCCCCCCCCCCCCCCCATGACAGCCCGCCCGGCGTCAGGGCGCGCGCGGCCGGACACCATTCGCGGGACGGGAGCGGCCGAGTGGGTGACGTCGGAGGTCCCCACTCACCCCGTCAGTTCATCAGCGCGGCCAAGTCGCGTTCCAGCCCCCGCCCCCGCCTGCTGACCACGCCGGACGCGACGTCCGCCAGTTTGCGGTTGGTGCCCTGGGAGATCCGGCGCAGGACGCCGAAGGCGGCGTCGGCGTCGCAGCCGAGGACATGCATGACGATGCCGCACGCCTGGTCGACCACGGGACGGGAACGCAGGGCGGTGCCGAGATGGTCGAGCTCGGTGAGCGCGGCGCGGTAGGAGCGGTCGCGGACCAGGCAGCTCGCGGCGAATTCGCCCAGGGCGTGCACAGGTCCGTGCGAGGCGTTCTCCAGGGTGCCGGGCCGGAAGCTGTAGAGACTGAGCGTCACGGTGAGCCCGGAGCGGCGGAACGGCAGCGTGACGCTGGCCCGCACTCCCGAATCGAGCGCCGCGGCACGGTACTGCGGCCAGCGCTCGTCGTGCAGCAGGTCGGCCGAGTCGACGGGCTCGCCGCGTTCCAGGGCGTCCGGAATGGGCCCGTCTCCGGAGCGGAGCTGCACGGCGACGAGCCCGGCGAGGTCGGGATGAGTGACCGCGCGGGGCCGTTCGGCTCCCACCTCGGACACCAAGGACTCTGACACCATGCTGCTGGCACCGCAGCAGTCGGTGGTGCAGCGCACGGCCTGTTCGGTCAGCTCGGACAGCCTGCGCCCCGGCAGGGTGGCTACGGCGGACTCGTCATCCCAGCGGTCCAGCTGTTCATGAGCGGGCATCCTCAAATCCTCCTCATAGGTGCGCGTGCCCGGTCCGGCGCGGGGAAAACAACGGGGGAACAGAGCGGGCCAGTTGAACGGCCAGTTGAACCCGCCCTCCCGGAACGCCTTGTCGGGAGCTAGGTTCATGCCATGGCGCAGACCGACGAATTCGGTGAAGAGCTGGTGGATTTCGTGCGCCGCGTCGCGGAGCTGAAGGCGGCGCGGTCCGTTTCGGAAGGGGATTTGCCGACCGTCCTGGACGCGGCCATCTTCGAACTCGACCACGTGGCCGGCCAGTTGTGGCCGTGGTACGAGCGGCTGTCCTCGGGCGGACCGCCCCGCACGAGCTCCGCCGACCGTCAGGAACATCATCTGCTGCGCGCCGTGTTCCAGCGGTTTCCCCTGCCGGTGGCGCTGGTGGACCGGGAGACGGTGGTGCGCCGGCTGAACTTCGCGGCGACGTCGTTCACCGGCGTCCGGGCGGGCTATGCGACGGGCCGGCCACTGACCGGTTTCCTCGCCCACGCCGACCGGGCGGCGTTCCGTACCCAGGCGGCGGCCGTGGCGCGCGGCGATGGCGACCGCAGCCTCACCGTGCACCTCCAGCAGCATCCGTCGACGCCGGTGCACACGACCCTGACCACCGTACGCCCGAGTGGGGAGCCGCACACCACGGTGCTGGTGGTGCTGCAGCCCGGCGCGCTGGGGGCGCCCGGCGCACCGCCCCCGGCCGCCAGAGCGGCGGCTCGCGTCCCCGACCTCACCGAGACGACCCTGCACGCGGCCCTGGCGGACCTCCAGGACGAGATGACCACGGCCCTCCTGACCGCACCGCGCGGCGACCAGGAGGCGGTGGTCCGCCGGGCCGCCGGGATCCTGCACACCCACTTCGCCGACTGGGTCGTCGCCGACACGGGCACCGCCCGCCTGTCCCGTACGACAGTGCTGGCCCCCTCGCGAAAGGAGGCGGCCACCGTCGCGGCCCAGGACCCGGCCGGCTGCCCCCTGGTCACGGAGACGGCACGCACCGGCTCCCCGTCCCTGCAGATCCGCCCGGAGAACCCGGACGCCTTCGGCAGGACCGAGGAGGGCACCCCCGTCCTCGTACAGGCGAACGTCACCTCACTGCTGTGCGTCCCCCTGAAGACCGACAACGAAGTACGAGGCACCCTGGCCCTTTTCAGATGCGGAGCCCGCCGGGCGTTCTCCATGGCAGAGGCAAAGGCGATGGACACCATGTCCCGCCACATTTCACTGACGATGACCGCAATGCCGTAGGGGGCGCGGGGCAACCCCGCACCCCCTACGGGGAATCCCGGCCTCAGGCCACGTCGCTGAGCACCTGATCCCGCACCCGGCTGCAGCACCGGCTGATCAGCCGGGACACATGCATCTGCGAGATCCCGAGCTGCTCCGCGATCCGGCTCTGCGTCATGTCCCCGAAGAACCGCATATACAGAATCGCCCGCTCACGCTCGGGCAGTGCCGCCAGCCGGGGCGCGACGGCCTCACGGTCGACCACCGTGTCCAGCGCGGGATCGGCGGAGCCCAACGCGTCGCTCAACGAATACCCGTCGTCACTGCCGGGCAACTCCGCGTCCAGCGACAGCGCGGTGAAACTCTCCAGCGCCTCCAGGCCGACCCGGACATCGGCCTCGGTCATCTCCGCGTGCGCGGCGATCTCGGCCTCGGTCGGCCTGCGCCCGGAGACGGTCTGCAGGTCCTGGACGGCGAACCGCACCCTGTTGCGCAGGTCCTGCACCCGGCGCGGCACATGCAGCGTCCACATGTGGTCGCGGAAGTGCCGCTTGATCTCACCGGTGATGGTGGGCACGGCATAGCTCTCGAACGCGTTGCCGCGCTCGGGGTCGTATCGGTCGACGGCCTTGACCAGCCCGAGGGCGGCGACCTGCCGCAGGTCCTCGAAGCTCTCGCCACGACTGCGGAACCGTCCGGCGAGCCGGTCGGCCATCGGCAGCCATGCCTCGACGATCTGTTCACGGATGGTGTCGCGCTGCTGCCCCTCGGGCAGCGCGGCGAGTTTGCGGAAGTCGTCGGCGGTGTCGGGGGCGTCGTCGTGCGGGTGGTGCTTCGCGCTCACTGAAGTGGGCATGGTGCGTCGCAACTCCCTTTGCTGTGCTCTGGGTTGGACGGTCACCGTGGGAATGCGGAAGTGCCCCGAACCGGACACACCCGTGGCGGACGATCGCCGTTCCCACGGACGTGCCTCCTGTCCGAAGCACTGCTCTCTCGCCTGCCCTCACCCCCGCTCCCCAAACACCGCGCAGGTTTTCCGCGCACCCGCAGGGTCACTCGTAGCGGTGCCGCGCAGTCCCCCGGAGCCCAGGAGGTCCCCGCATGAGCACCAAGGTCGCCGACCACGTCCTGCAGCGCCTGCGCGAATGGGGTGTGGAGCATGTCTTCGGCTATCCCGGCGACGGCATCAACGGTCTCCTCGCCGCCTGGGGCCGGGCCGAGAACCAGCCCCGTTTCATCCAGTCCCGGCACGAGGAGATGTCCGCGTTCCAGGCGGTCGGCTACGCCAAGTACAGCGGCCGTCTCGGAGTGTGCGCGGCGACGTCCGGGCCCGGCGCGATCCACCTGCTCAACGGCCTGTACGACGCCAAGCTGGACCACGCCCCCGTGCTGGCGATCGTCGGCCAGACGCACCGCACCGCGATGGGCGGCTCGTACCAGCAGGAGGTGGATCTGCACACGCTGTTCAAGGACGTGGCCTCGGACTTCGTGGAGACGGTGACGGTCCCCGAGCAGTTGCCGAACGTCCTGGACCGGGCGATCCGCACCGCGTACGCGCGCCGCGCTCCCACGGCCGTGATCATCCCCGGCGACGTGCAGGAACTCGACTACTCGGCCCCGACGCACGAGTTCAAGATGGTGCCCTCCAGCCTGGACCGCAGCGGCTGGACGGCGATTCCCTCGGACGACTCGGTGCGCCGGGCGGCGGAGATCCTCAACTCCGGTGACAAGGTGGCGGTCCTGGTCGGCCAGGGCGCGTCCGGCGCGCGGGCCGAGGTGGAGCGGATCGCCGAACTCCTCGGCGCCGGCGTGGCCAAGGCGCTGCTCGGCAAGGACGTCCTGAGCGACGAACTGCCGTATGTCACCGGCGCGATCGGCCTGCTGGGCACCCGCCCGTCGTACGAGCTGATGCGGGACTGCGACACCCTGCTGACCATCGGATCGTCCTTCCCGTACACGCAGTTCCTGCCGGACTTCGGTTCGGCGCGGGGCGTGCAGATCGACATCGATCCGCACATGGTCGGGATGCGGTATCCGTACGAGGTGAATCTCGTCGGCGACGCGAAGGCGACGCTGGAGCGGCTGATCCCGCTGATCGACTCCGAGGAGCGCGGCCGCGAGTGGTACGACACGGTGTGCGACAACGTGACACGGTGGCGCGAGGTCATGGAGCGGCGCGCGCACCTGGCGGCCGACCCGATCAACCCGGAGTACGTCGCCCGCGTACTGGACCCGCTGCTCCCCGCGAACGCCCTGATCAGCTCCGACTCGGGCTCGGCGGCGAACTGGTACGCCCGTCATCTGACGATGCGGCCCGGCATGCGCGCGTCGCTGTCCGGGACGCTGGCGACGATGGGCTGCGGGGTGCCGTACGCGATCGGCGCCAAGTTCGCCCACCCGAACCGTCCGGCGATCGCGCTGGTCGGGGACGGGGCGATGCAGATGAACGGGATGGCGGAGCTGATCACGGCCGCGAAGTACAAGGACCAGTGGGACGACCCGCGGCTGGTCGTGGGCGTGTTCAACAACCACGACCTCAACCAGGTCACCTGGGAGATGCGCGCCATGGAGGGCGCCCCGTCCTTCCTGCCCTCCCAGGAGATCCCCGACGTCCAGTACGCCGCCTTCGCCCGCTCCCTCGGCCTGACCGGTGTCCGTGTGGAGAAGCCCGAGGACGTCGAGGCGGGCTGGCGCGCTGGTCTGGAGGCGGACGGCCCCGCGGTGATCGAGTTCCTCACCGATCCGGCCGTACCGCCGATCCCGCCGCACGCCACATGGGACCAGATGGAGGCGACGGCGGAGTCGATCCTGAAGGGGGACGCGGACCGGGGGTCGATGATCAGGCAGGGGTTCAAGGCGAAGGTGCAGGAGTTCCTGCCGGGGCGGGACAAGAGGCACGGCTGACGGGGCTGACGGGACGGGCCGCGGGGGGCCCCGGGGGCCCGGGGGGGGTTTGCCCCCCCGGGGGGGGGGGGCCCCGGGGGCCGGCGGGGGGCCCGGGGCGCGCGAGACCCAC
>NZ_JBHYJA010000006.1:0-4598 GCF_042740355.1 Streptomyces sp. NPDC059010 | reverse complement strand
GATCCGGCTGGGGTACAAGGCGACGGTGCAGGAGTTCCGGCCGGGGCGGTACACGCGGCACGGCTGCGGGGGCGGAGGGGCGGGGCCGCGGACGCCGAGGGGGCCCGGCGTCCGCGGCTCGGCGGCTCGATGACGGCTCAATGCCCTCAGCGCCCCAGGGCCGCCCTTTCCTGCCGGTCCTTGTCCGGCTCCTTCGGCAGGAGCAGTTCCTCGTAGCGGCCCAGTGCCAGCACCACGCCGAGCATGAGAAGCGGAAGCAGCACAGTTATCAGTGCCATGGCCTGGTCCTTCCCCGGAACATGTGGGGGGTGAAGGCCGGGTGACCCGCCTTCCGGGGTGCAAACCCTGTGTCGGCCCCCCACTCGTCGGGTACGCGGTGCGCAGCCCGAAGATCTGGAGGGAGTCATGCAGCGAGGCAGTGACCGGCTGAGCGTTCACCGTGACGACGAGATGAAGCACGAACTACAGGGGCTGCTGAGGTCCGGGCACCCCACCCGGACCGAGGAGTGGCACGACCCGGAGCCGATCGCCGAGGACGACCCGGAGGTCGCCCGCGGGCCGGTGGGCTGGCCGGGCCCCCCGACGGCGTCCCTGGCGACGGTCCGGCTGGAGCTGGCCCGGTTCCTGGGCCGTAGCGCCTTCCCGGCGAGTCCCCGGGAGCTGATCGGCGCGTTGCGCCGCGAGTACGCGCCCGACGCCCTCGTCGAGTCGCTGGGACGGCTGCCGCGCACGGCGCGCTACGCCAACGTGCAGGAGCTGGCCGAGGCCGTGACCGGGGCCGGACGGCCCACCCGGCGGGGGAACGCGTAGGGACCCGGGCCAGGCCGGGAGACGCAGAAAGGATGGAGGAAGGACCGGACATGGCCGATTTCGTGAGGGACGTCATGACGCCGGGCGCGGTAGCCGTCCGCCCGGGCGCCTCGCTCGTCGAGGCCGCGCAGCTGATGCGCGCGCAGGACATCGGCGATGTGCTGGTGGCCGACGGGGAGCACGTCGTGGGGGTGCTCACCGACCGTGACATCACGGTGCGGGCGGTCGCGGACGGCGCCGACCCGCTGACGGTGAGCGCCGAGTCGGTGTGCTCCCCGGATCCGGTGATGATCGGGCCGGGCGAGCGGGTGTCCCTCGCGATCTCGCTCATGCGTGAGCACGCCGTACGGCGGCTGCCGGTCGTGGAGAACGGCATGCCGGTCGGTGTCGTCAGCCTCGGGGACCTGGCCGAGACGCAGGATCCCGGCTCGGCACTGGCCGAGATCAGCCGCGCCGCACCGGACGAGTGAGACGAGAAGCCACCGTCATGGAAGGAGATCGAGACACCATGCGTATCGCATTTCTGACCGCACCCGAGGGCGTCGAACAGATCGAGCTCACCGATCCCTGGCAGGCCGCGGTGGACGCGGGGCACGAACCGGTGCTGGTGTCGACGAAGCCGGGCACGATCCAGGCGTTCCACCACCTCGACAAGGCGGAGAAGTTCCCCGTCCAGGAGGTGGTGGGTGAGACCACGGCCGGCTCCTTCGGCGCACTCGTGCTGCCGGGCGGGGTCGCCAACCCGGACTATCTGCGGACCAACCGCAAGGCGGTGGCGTTCGTACGGGACTTCTTCGAGCAGGGCCGGCCGGTCGCCGCGATCTGCCATGCCCCGTGGACGCTGGTGGAGGCGGACGTCGTACGCGGCCGGGTGCTCACGTCCTGGCCCAGCCTGCGGACCGACATCGGCAACGCGGGCGGCACCTGGGTCGACGAGCAGGTACACATCTGCGACCACGGCCCGAACAAGCTGATCACCAGCCGCAAACCGAGCGATCTGGAGGCGTTCTGCGCGGCCTTCCTCGACGTGTTCGCCAGGCAGCCCGAGGAGGTCGCCTGATGGCGGACCGCAAGCAGGAGCAGCGGGAGACGTTCCGGGCGGACGACCCGGCAGCCGGTCCGCTGACCACCGACCAGGGTGTGGAGGTCGACCACACCGACGACTCGCTGGCGGCCGGTGAACGCGGTCCGACACTGATGGAGGACTTCCACTTCCGGGAGAAGCTGACCCACTTCGACCATGAGCGGATCCCGGAGCGGGTGGTGCATGCGCGGGGTGCGGGCGCATACGGCTATTTCGAACCGTACGAGTCCTGCGCGGAGTTCACGCGCGCGGCCTTTCTCCAGGATCCGTCGGTGCGGACGCCGGTGTTCGTACGGTTCTCGACGGTGCAGGGACCGCGCGGCTCGGCGGACACGGTGCGGGACGTGCGCGGTTTCGCGACCAAGTTCTATACGTCGGAGGGCAATTACGACCTGGTCGGGAACAACTTCCCGGTCTTCTTCATCCAGGACGGCATCAAGTTCCCGGACTTCGTGCACGCGGTGAAGCCGGAGCCGCACAACGACATCCCGACCGGTGCCTCCGCGCACGACACCCTGTGGGACTTCGTGTCGCTGCAGCCGGAGACGCTGCACGCGATCATGTGGCTGATGTCGGACCGGGCGATCCCGCGCAGCTACCGCATGATGCAGGGCTTCGGTGTGCACACCTTCCGGTTCGTGAACGCGGACGGGCGCGGCACGTTCGTGAAGTTCCACTGGAAGCCGAAGCTGGGCGCCCACTCGCTGGTGTGGGACGAGGCGCAGGAGTGCCAGGGCCGGGACCCGGACTTCAACCGGCGCGATCTGTGGGACGCGATCGAGGCGGGCGAGTACCCGGAGTGGGAGCTGGGCGTCCAACTCGTCGCGGAAGAGGACGAGTTCGCCTTCGACTTCGATCTTCTCGACGCGACGAAGCTCATTCCGGAGGAGCGGGTGCCGGTACGGCCGATCGGCCGCATGGTGCTGGACCGCAACCCGGAGAATTTCTTCGCCGAGACCGAGCAGGTCGCGTTCCACACCGCCAACGTCGTCCCCGGCATCGACTTCACCAACGACCCGCTGCTCCAGGCCCGCAACTTCTCCTATCTGGACACCCAGTTGATCCGCCTCGGCGGCCCCAACTTCGCCCAGCTGCCGGTGAACCGCCCGGTGGCGCCGGTCCGCACGAACCAGCGCGACGGCTACCACCAGAGCACGCTGCACCGGGGTACGAACTACTTCCCGAACTCCCTCGGCGGCGGGTGCCCCGCGCACGCCGGCGCCGACGGGCACAGCTACACGCACTACGCCGAACGCGTGGACGGCGCCAAGATCCGCCGCCGCAGTGCGAGCTTCCAGGATCACCACACCCAGCCCGCGATGTTCTGGAACAGCATGACGGACTGGGAGAAGGAGCACATCGTCGAGGCGTTCCGGTTCGAGCTCGGCAAGGTCGGCGCGATGGCGGTGCGGGCCCGTACGGTCGAGCAGCTGGCCCACGTGAACGGCGACCTGGCGGTGGCGGTGGCACGCGGTGTCGGGGTTCCGGATCCGTCCACGGCCCAGGCTGCCGACAAGCAGGCCTCGCCCGCTCTGAGCCTGGAGTCCCTGCACGGCGACGGCTCGATCCGCACCCTGCAGGTCGCGGTCCTCGTCGCCGACGGCGTCGACACCGCGCAGGTCACCTCGGTGCGTGACGCGCTCACGGCCGAGGGCGCCGTCGTGGAGGCGCTGGCGCCGGCGGACGGGGCGGTCACCGGTGCCGACGGTGAACGTTTCCCGGTCGACCGAGCGCTGCCGACCGTCGCGTCCGTGCTGTACGACGCCGTACTGCTGCCCGGCGGCCCCGTGGACACCCCGCCCACGGCCGCCGACCAGGACGCGGTCCGCTTCGTCCGGGACGCCTACCGGCACGGCAAGCCGGTGGGCGCGCTCGGCTCGGGGGTGGGCGTCCTGTCCGCCCTGGAGCCGGAGGGCGTACGGCTGTCCGCCGAGTTCCACCACACGGTCGCCGACCAGGGCGTGGTCACGGACACCTCCCCGGGCCCACCGACCGAGGACTTCCTGCACGCCTTCCGTACGGCGCTGGCCGCACATCGCCACCGGGGGCGAGCGCCGGTGCGGTGCTGAGCCGATCGGGTGGACACAATCACCAGGTCAGGTAGGGCGCGGCCACAGCTCGGCACCGGAGGGCACGCTCGCGATCACGCCGACGGAGTCGTAGGTGCCGCGCCGGTTCCCGAGCGGTCGCGGGCGCCCTCGCGGGTTCGGCCCGCGGCGACCGTGCGGCGTGGATTGCGGCGCAGGTATTCGCCCTCCAGCTGGGCCATGCGTTCGTTGTGGGCCCGCAGTGCGTCGTTCGAGCCGTACAGCAGCGTGTCGTGGCGCGTCCGGTGGATGGTCTCCAGCTCCTTCATGAGCTGCTGGTCGTCCAGCCGGCCGGGGTCGACTCCGGTCATCGTGGTGCCCCGCTCGTCGTGGTCCGTCATGCGGTCCGGGTACCCGCCCGGCGAGCACACAGCCCCCGGGCGGGGTACGGGAGAGAGCCATGGATCTCGCCTGTCCAATCCACTGTACGAACACCCCGGCCCCTGAGCCTCCGTGCACGCCACCCGCCCGGGCTTGTCTCGCCCCCGCCGCCCCTACCCGTCCCATCCCTGGGGGCTGCCGCCCCCAGACCCCCGCTTCGGCCCTGAAGGGGCCTCGTCCTCAAACGCCGGACGGGCTGAAAAAGCGTAAATCCAGCCCCTCCGGCGTTTGAGGAG
>NZ_JBHYJA010000005.1:243253-306341 GCF_042740355.1 Streptomyces sp. NPDC059010 | reverse complement strand
CGAGCCTCTTTGGTGATGTCGGTCAGGCGGGTGTCGAGGTACCCGTCCCGCTCGAACACCTTCCGCGCGGCCTTCACCAGAGCGGCCCGTGTCCGTACCCCGCGCTGCGTCGGCGGCGGCTCACGAAGCTGCGAGAAGGGCGCCACGGGCGGCGGCTTCTCACCGTCGGTCTCCTCGGGCGCGGTGGTGTCCATCCCCGGGACTTTACTTGAATCCGACGCCGGAGTCATGATCCTCCAAGGGCAGGCGATGCCCGGTGACGTGCTGGTCGATCGGCGTCCGCGCCGTCGAAACGATGACTGCTTCCCTCATGTCGCCTCACTGCTTCCTGTTGGTCCGGTTCGTCCGGGACCCGGGCGCCGGGACCGGCCTCTCGGGTATAGTTGAATCCGGCGTCAGGTTCAATCATGCCCGAGCGTGCACCCTTGACAGTCCGCTCCCCCGACCTGAAGGCTTACCGACCAGTCGGTATGAAAGGGTGGGTCGTGGTCGACCTGAGCATCTCCACACGTGCGGGCGTGTTCGACGCGATCGCGGCGGGTCCGCCCGAAGGCCGCCCGGTGCTGTTGTTGCACGGCTTCCCGCAGACGGGGCTGGTGTGGCAACGGCAGATCGCGACGTTGGCCGAGCACGGCTACCGCGTGGTGGCTCCCGACCAGCGTGGCTACTCCCCCGGGGCCCGCCCGCAGCGGCCGGAGGACTACCGCATGAGCCATCTCGTCGACGACGTCGTCGCGATCACGGAGGAACTGGGCTGGGCGGCGTTCGACCTGGTGGGCCACGACTGGGGTGGCGCGGTGGCCTGGTGGACCGCCGACGCCCACCCGAGGCGCCTACGCACCCTGACGGTTGTCTCGACCCCGCACCCCGGCGCTCTGGCCACCACCCTGCGCACCGACCAGGACCAGCGCCACCGTTCGCAGTACATGATCGACTGGCGCGAAACGCCGACGACCGAAGAACGCATGCTGGCCGACAACGCCCGCGAGCTTCGCACCCTCTACGCCGGAAAGGTCCCGCCGGACCACGTCGACACCTATGTACGGCACCTGTCCCGACCAGGCGCTCTCACCGCCGCGTTGAACTGGTACCGCGCCGGCCGCCCCGACGGCACGATCGGCGTCATCGACGTACCCACGCTGTACGTCTGGAGCACAAAGGACAGCGCGTTCGGCCAGGCGGCGGCCCAGGAGACCGGGCGGTGGGTCAAGGGGCCGTACCGGTTCGAGACCCTCCAGGGCGTCAGCCACTGGGTCCCCGAAGAGGCGCCCGAAACACTGAGCCGCCTGCTGCTCGGCCATCTGCGCACGCACGACCAGCACTGAGCCACAGCGAAAACCCCCTCGTCGACTCCTCGGAGGAGTGCCCCATGAACTCAGCGCGTGCCGCCTGGCGCCGCCTCGAACCCGTACACGGCATGATCTACTTCGTCCCCGAGGCGAGGCGACGGTACGCGGACCTCGGACTGAGCCGACGCGCCGGGTACTTCGCCTCCCGCAGTGCCGCGTTCGGCCAGGCGTCCGCCGAGCTGGTCACCGCGACCTTCTACAACTTCCACCCCGAACTGGTGCGACAGGCGGTCGACGAGGCCTGGGACACGGCGACGCCGCAGCAGGTGCTGGACGCGCGGTACGCCGCGGCGGGCGAAGCGCTGCGGCGAGCGGGAATCCACGAGTTGCCCGACTTGGCCGAGGTCCTGGCGTTGGTCCGCCGAGCGGCCGAGGCGGCCCGCGAACACACGCAGGGCCGCCCGCTGTTCGCCGCCCATGCCGCGCTGGCCTGGCCCGAGGAGCCGGTACTGCAGCTGTGGCACGCCCAGACGCTGCTGCGGGAGTTCCGAGGGGACGGGCACGTGGCGTGTCTGCTGAGCGAGGGCGTCGGGGGCTTGGACGCGCTGGTTCTGCACGCCGCCACCGGTGAGGTTCCCGTCGACTTCCTCAAGGCCAGCCGCGCATGGCCGGAGGAGGAGTGGGCCGACGCCGAGGAGCGGCTGCGCAAGCGAGGCCTCCTCGACGGCGACTCCCTCAGCGCGGAGGGCGCGACCCTGCGCGGGCACATCGAGGACCGCACCAACCGCCTGGCCCTGCCCGCCTACGCCGCTCTGGGCGACGCCGGTTGCGAGCGCCTCGCCGAACTCGCGACCCCGTTCGGCCACGCCGTCATCGAGACCGGTCTCCTCAAACTCGGCTGACCGCCGCCCCGTGCACTCTCGCCGGTTACGCGGCGAGAGTGCGGCACCAGCCCCTTCATCGTCTCTGACAGGTGATCAGTTGAACGGGTCGAGTGTGAGGTAGGCCTGGAGCGGGTTGCCGTCGTGCACGAGCGACTCGTGATGGCCCACGTCATCGAAGGCGAACGCGTACGCCTTCCCGTCGGCCATCCGCTCGTGGATCTTGCGGGCGTAGTGGTTGGTGACGGCGTCCTTGTAGAAGGCGTCGGCGTTGGAGTCCGGCTGATTGGGGTTGACCAGCAGCGTGGAGCGGTTGAACCCGGCACACAATGTGCGCGAGATCGGGCCGCGTACCAGGTCGTTCGGTGCGTCGAGCTTCCTGTGGCAGCCGAAGACCGAGGAGGCGTCCGGCTTCTCGAAGCTGGTGACGACGGCGCCGGCACTGTTGGTGAAGCGCATGACGCCGCCGGAGACCCGGCCGTAGTACTTGGTGACGGGCTGGTCGGCGAACGGCGTGACCGTCAGCGTCGAGGTGGCGTACTTCTGCCAGACGCGGTTGATGTAGTCGTCCATGACCGCGGCGGGCAGTGCACCGGTCTCCAGTCCGTACAACGGCGACAGGGCACGCAGCACGGTGCCGTCGGATCGGGTCTGGATCAGGTTGGCCCAGCCTCCGGGCTGCCCCCGGAGGGAGTTGAAGAAGCCGTTGTATCCACCGGACTTGAGCCGGCCGGTGCTCGCGGTGCTGCCGTCCGCCCGCTGCACCCCGACCGAGTAGGGCGCCGAGAACATGTCGACCTGTGTGCTGTTGATCCACAGGCCCGAGTCGTTGAGTGTGTACTCCGACCAGTGGAACAGGATGTCCCTGTTGGGGTCGGTCGGATTCTGCACGGCGGGCTGGACCAGGCCGCCGGTGGTGAGCTTGAACACCAGCTTCCGGCCGTACGAGAAGTACACGCGGCCGGAGAACTTCGGTATGCGGATGGTCGCCGACTGCCCCGCCGCCGGTCCCGGTATCGACGCGTCGGGCGCCGGAGTCGGCGGATTGCCGCCCGCCGGCCAGGGGTGGAACGCACCGCCGGCGTCGGCCCAGCCCTGCCGCCCGGTCGACAGCTCGGTGCCGAGGTTGTAGATGTACACCTGCTCGCCGCGGGCCGAGTTGTTGGTGATCTTCAGAGGGATCGTCGCCGGGACGGCGTGGGCCGACGTCTCCGCTCCGGCCACGAGCAGTGAGCCGGCGAGAACCGTGGCGAGGGCCAACCCGGCCGCCCGGGCCCGGCGTCTGAGTGTCCGTAACATGCTCTGTCTCCGTTCGACGAGGGTCGATCCAGGAAGTCCTGAGAGCGCTCTCAAGCGTTCCGCCTTGGTACGGACCTGTCAATGAGTCGGGAGAAGACCGGTGCGCTCCGCGGGTTCAGCCGCCCGTCCCCCAGTGGATCGCCTAAGCAGCCTGGGCACCGCCCGCGCGGAAGACGCCGGGGAGAGGCGTGGGAGAGGGCGCGGGGATTGGATTCCCACTGTCATGACATGCATGACATCAATGAGCGCACAGGGGAAAGAGGTGCGGAGGGCGTGGATACACGCAGATCACGCAGATTACGCGGGCTACGCAGGTTATGGGGACAGGTGATTCCGCTCGCCGTGGCGGCGGTGGCTTCCGCTCTGCTGACGGCGCCACCGTCGGCAGCGGCTACAGCCACAGCTACGGCTACGGCTGCTGCGGCGGCGCCCGTGGCGCCGTGTACGGAACTGCCGTGCCAGGGGTCCGACCCCGGCGCCGTCACCGAGTGGCACTCGGGTGGGGCTCCTCAGCTGAGGAAGGAGGCCGTGCTGGCCTCCGGGGCGCGGATCAGGTTCTACACCGGCAAGCCCGCCTGGGACCCGGCCCAGCAGGTGTACTCCTGGGCCGAGGCGACCCTTCCCGGTAAGGGCCGGGTCTGGCTGCGGACGGAGCAGAACGAGGGCGACGGCATCAACATCATCACGCCGCTCGCCCACCCCCGCTCCTACCGGGACACCAGCGGCACCACGGGCATGTTCCTGCACGAGACGAGCAGATACGGAGTCGTCTACGCCAACGGCGCCTGCCTCACGGACGGCACCCAGACGGCGTGCGTCAACGCCTCCTACTCCGAGCTGAAGCCCGCCGGGCCGTGCGAGGGCTGGTGCTCGGACGCCGACCCCACCACGATCGCCAAGGACGCCTGGGACTACGTCTCGCGCCCCGACTACCGCCGTGTGCAACTGCCGTCCGGCGCCTGGGTGCAGCACGCCGAGGGCCGCCTGAAGCAGGGCAGTTACCTGAACTGGGCCGAGGGAGCACTTCCCGGAGGCGGCAGGATCTGGCTGGAGAACTGGCAGGGCACCGGCCGCTGGGGCGAGGTGTGGACCGAGTTCACGCCGGCGGGCGCCTCGCGCACCACATCCGGCAGCACCCGGGCCTACTCCTGGCTTCCCACGCTGCGCGCCTGCGTCCGTGACAGCTCCGGCACCGCCTGCACCGACGACGCGGACGCCACCGCCACGGCCCCCACGCAGGCCCCCTGCGCGCAGCTGCCGTGCGAGGGGATCGACCCGGCGTCCGTCACGGAATGGATGCCGAACTACGAGCCGAGCCTGCTGGAAGACGCGAACATCTACCTGGGCGGCCGGCTGAAGATCTACGAGGGACGCCCGGCCTGGGACCCGTACCACCTCTACTACTGGGGCGAGGCCGAACTCCCGCCCGGCGCCACGGGCGTGTCCGCCACGCTGATGACCCACGCCGCCGGCGGCTCCGACTCACGCGAGAAGCGTCCGGAGGCCATCCCCGGCGCGCGACTGACGGCCTCCGGGAAGACCAAGATGTTCGCCCTCGACCCGCTGTCCGCCAAGAAGATCGCCGGACTTGTCGTGGACGGCAAGAACTGGTCGTTCGCCACCCGCCAGGGCAACAACATGAGCCAGACCGACGTGGAGGGCACGGTCGGCCCCTGCACGCCGGGTTCGGCGTGTGACGGCATCCTCCCCGGCTCGGTGACGAAGTGGTCCTCCCCCGCGACGGACTGGGCCACGGCCGCCCTCCCGAGCGGCAAGAAGGTCACGCTGCGAGGCGGCAAGCCGAACTGGTCGGTGACCGACTACTACGCGTGGGCGCACTCGACCGCCACGGGCGCCACGGTGTGGCTGGAGGACCGGCAGCCCGACGGCACCTACAGCAAGGTGGCGACCACCGAGATGAAGGCGACGACCGGACAGCAGGTACGGGCCTGCATCAGCGAGGGCACCACGACGGCCTGCACCAAGCCGCTGTCGTAACCCTGCACCTCACGAGGTCCGGCAGATGCGTTCCGGCCGTCGCGTGCGCCGTAGCACGGGGCGGCCGGAACGTGTTCCCCCGCCCTCGCCGGAGGCGTGATGTCTTGACGTGTTCAGAACTGTCGTCCAGCATCCCTACAGTCCGATCGGTTCTGCACGCTTTTGTTTGAGCGGATGGTCATGCCCAGCAGACGTCGCACAGTCCGCGCCTTGGCGCTCACCCTCCCCCTGGCGCTCGGCGCGGGGCTGGTCGCCATGCCCGCGGCCACCGCGGCCGACCCGACCGGCACGGTCACGGTGCGCATCGATCCCTCGTACCAGCAGCGGGAGTTCGAGGGATGGGGCACGAGCCTGGTCTGGTTCGCCAACGTCACCGGCGGCTACCCGGACCCGATCCGCAAGCAGCTCGTGGACATGCTCTTCGGCCGTGACGGCCTGCGCCTGAACATCGCGCGCTACAACATCGGCGGCGGCAACGCCCCCGACGTCCGCAAGGACTACATGAAGGTCGGCGCCACCATGGAGGGCTTCTGGAAGGCCCCCGAGGGAACCACCCGCGAGGACACGGACTGGTGGGACCCCGAGAACCCGGACCACTGGAACTGGGCCGCCGACGCCAACCAGCGCTGGTGGATCGACCAGATCAAGAGCAAGGTGACCCGCTGGGAGGCGTTCAGCAACTCGCCGCCCTGGTTCCAGACGGTCAGCGGATACGTCTCCGGAGGCTTCGACGCGAGCAAGGACCAGATCCGTGCCGACCGCGTCGACGACTTCGCGACGTATCTGGTGAAGGTGACCGACCGCCTGGAGAAGGAGCACCACATCAGGTTCGACACCATAGCCCCGCTCAACGAGCCCAACACGCCTTACTGGGGTACCCAGTTGGGCACCGACGGGCAGCCGACCGGCGGACGCCAGGAGGGTGCGCACGCCGGCCCCGAACTCCAGCAGAAGGTGGTCCTGGCCCTGGGACGCGCCCTCGGCGTAGCCAGGACACGGGCCACGATCTCCGCGATGGACGAGACCAACCCGAAGATCTTCACGGACAACTGGAACGCCTACGACGCGACGGCTCGGGCCGCCGTGGACCAGCTCAACGTGCACACGTACGGCACGGCCATGCGCACCAGCGCCCGTGACGGTGCCAAGGGCGCGGGCAAGAAGCTGTGGATGAGCGAGGTCGAGGGCACCTGGGGCACGGGCACCGACTTCACGGGCATGGAGCCCGGCCTGGGGATCGCCAACCGCATGGTCGGCGACCTGCGCGAACTGGAGCCCTCGGCATGGGTGTTCTGGCAGCCCGTCGAGGACGCCGTTCCCCAGGCGGCCGCCGGCAAGAACTGGGGCAGCATCCACATCCCGTTCAACTGCACGGCCGCCGACACGCTGGAGACCTGCCCGATCAAGGCCAACAGCAAGTTCCACACCATCCGGAACTTCACCCACTACATCCGCCCCGGGGACCGCTTCGTCAAGACCGACGACGCCTCCAGCGTCGCGGCCGTCAAAAAGTCCGGCACCGGCGCCACGGTGGTGCACGTCAACGACGGCACCACGGCACGGACGGTGACCCTGGACCTCTCCCGCTTCGGGTACGTCGCCCCCTGGGCCTCCGTCACGCCGGTGGTGACCAGCGTCGACGGTGCGCTCGTCCAGGGCGAACCGGTGCGCGTGACCGGCCGTTCCGCCGCACTCACCGTCCCCGCCAAGTCGGTCACGACGTTCCGTCTCTCCGGCGTCGGCGGGAGCGCCCGAGATGCCGCGCTCGTCCAGCCCGGCCACGTCTACCGACTGCAGGGCGTGCAGAGCGGCAAGTCACTGACCCCGAACGACGACACCACCGGGGTCGTCATCCGCACCGCCGACACCATCACCGACGCCCAGCTGTGGTCCGTACGAAAACTGACCCACGGCAACAGCAACCGTGAGCGCTACGCCCTCGTCAACTCCGGGACAGGCACGCGGCTAGCGGTGCGGGACGGCGGAGCAGTACTGGAGGACGCGGACTCCATGCCGGCCGGCCCAGAGGCTCAGTGGCTCATGTCGACGACAGGTGACGGCACCTGGACGTTCATCAACGCCGCCACCGGCCGACTGCTCGATGTCGCCGGCCACGCCACGGCGGACGGCTCAAGGGTGACCACCTGGACGCCGACGTCGAACGCCAACCAGCGCTGGACCGTGACCGACGAAACGACGCCCCGCACCTGAACTCCGGGGCGCCACACGGGCGCCCGCCTGCCGGGCCCTCCGGGAAGGCCCGGCAGGCGGCCTCTCGAAAGTCCGCGAGCAGTTCACCGCCCGTCAGGTCCCGGGCCAAGAGGCCGGCGGACCCCATCAGCGGACCCCAGGGCGCGCATGTGTGTCAGCGGCCGCCACTATCGTGCCCGTCGTGATGGTGGGAACCGAGGAGACCCGGCTGATCGTCGTGCGCGGCAACAGCGCCTCCGGGAAGTCGTCCATCGCGGCGGGCCTGCGCGAGCGGTTCGGCCGCAACCTGGCCCTGATCGGCCAGGACAACCTGCGCCGCGTCGTACTACGGGAGCGTGACCGGCCCGGCGCGGCCAACATCGGCTTGATCGGCATGACAGCTCGCTACGCACTGGACGCCGGATTCCACACGGTCGTCGAGGGAATCCTGTACGCCGACCGTTACGCCGCCATGCTGGAGGATCTCGTCCGCGACCACCGGGGCACCTCTCGCTGCTACTACCTGGACGTGCCGCTTCAGGAAACGCTGGTTCGGCATGCGACGAAGCCCGATCCGGCGTACCTGGCCCAGGTGACCGACCGGCATCTGCGGGACTGGTATCGCGAGCGGGACCTGCTGCCGGGCGGGATCGAGACCGTCATCGACGCCGACAGTACCTTGGGCGAGACCGTGCAGCGCATCATGCGCGAGACCGGCCTCGACCGGATTCCGGCGGTTGACCGCTGAGCCCGCTGAGACCACCCCTGATGCACGACCGGCTTCGCTTCCGCACAGCATGGAGCACGTCCAGAGGCGAAGTAGCCGTAGCCTACGCACCTGAACAGGCAGGTCCCCGGCGCGGGCGGACGAGAGGTGGTGCCAGGTGGGGTTCCCCCACGCGGACTTCGGCGAGGAGGCCCGTGAGATACGTCGTTTCTGGGGTGGGCTGGGTCTTCCCGGGGTGATCGATGTCCACACGCACTTCATGCCCGAGCGTGTCCTGCACAAGGTCTGGAAGTACTTCGACACCAACGGGCCGCTGATCGGCGGTCTGACGTGGCCGATCACCTACCGGGAGGAGGAGGCGGAGCGGACGGCTCTGCTGCGGGAGTTCGGGGTGAGGGCCTTCACCTCGATGCTCTACCCCCACAAGCCCGGCATGGCCAGGTGGCTGAACGCATGGGCGGCCGACTTCGCCCGCCGCACCCCCGACTGTCTGCACACCGCCACGCTCCACCCCGAGCCGGACGTCGAGAGTTACGTCCGCGAGGCCGTCGAAGCAGGGGCGCGCGTGTTCAAGGCCCATGTGCAGGTGGGAGACTACGACCCGGCCGACGGGCAGCTCCAGCGGGCATGGGGGCTGCTGGCCGAGGCCGGGATCCCCGTGGTGATGCACTGCGGCTCCGGGCCCGCGCCCGGCAAGCACACCGGTCCCGAGCCCATCGTGAGGGTGCTGGCACGCCATCCGGGACTGCGGCTGATCGTCGCGCACATGGGCATGCCGGAGTACGCGGAGTTCCTCGATCTCGCGGAGCGGTACGACGAGGTACGCCTCGACACGACGATGGCGTTCACCGACTTCACCGAAGGGTTCATGCCGTTCCCCCGCCGGGACCTGCCTCGCCTTGCCGACCTCGGTGACCGCATCCTTCTCGGCTCCGACTTCCCCAACATCCCCTACCCCTACCTGCACCAGCTGCACGCCCTGGAGCGGCTGGGACTGGGGCAGGAGTGGCTGCGGGCCGTGTGCCACGACAACGCGGCGAACCTGTTCGGCTTGTGACAGGAACAAGCCGTGCGGCGGCGCTGGGGTACTCAGCCGAACCGCAGGATGCGGGGTGCGAAGGTGCCCTCGGGGCCGTCGGCGCGGCCGACCGACCACACCGTCGCCGTGCCCGGTACCGGCGCCAGCCGCAGCATCCGGGAGTCGCCCTCCCCGGCCACCGCCGGTTCGCTGTACTCGGTGAACGACTGTCCGTTCCAGGCAAGGAAATCCGGCCCGGGGACAAGCGGCGGAGAGCTCCCCGGCGGACCCCACTTCTGCGAGCCGGCCACCGCGACCCAGGCCAGCGCGCCGGACGTGCCGGGCGTCAGTGAGCTGATCGAGCCGAAGTCGGTGGGCACGGTCACCCGGTTCCACGCCTGCCCGTCCCAGCGGACCAGCAGTGGCGGAATCGGCCGGCCCGGCGGGCCCCCGATGAACCCGGCCGTGCCGCCCGCCCACACCTCCGTCGGCGAGACCGCCAGCACACTGCCCACGGCCGACCGCGGGAACCCGTCCACGATCGTCTGCTGCCACGCCTGCCCGTTCCAGTGCGACACGGCCGCACCCGAGCCGGTGGCGCCCGCGGCCCAGACGTCGTCGGCCGCCAGGACGTGCAGGCCGTACACGGCTCCCGGCGGCGCCGGCACGTCCTGCCAGCCATGTCCGTCCCGGCGCAGCAACACCTGTGTGCCGTCCCGCGAACCGATCAGCCAGGTCTCACCGCCTCCGGCGACGACCTTGGTCAGCACGACACCGCGCGGCGGCGGGCTCTCGGACCATGCCTTGCCGTCGAAGCGGAGCAGATGGGCGCCGCCCGCCGAGTCGCGGCCGACCGCCCAGACCGCGGTCGGTGAGGTCGCGGCGACGGACAGCAGTTCTCCCTGCCAGCCGATCCCGGGCAGACTCTGGCGCTGCCACACGGTTCCGGTCCAGCGCAGCACCAGCGGGAAGCCCGGCGCCTCGCGGCCGACGGCATCGGCACCCACCGCCCACGCCCGGTCCGGCCCGAGCGCCACCGCCTCGTTCAGCCCGGCCTGGGGGCGTACCTGTGCCGGGACCGGAACGTGTTGCCAGGACAGGGTTTCCGCCGCGGCCGAGCTCATGATCGTCACGATGGCCATGGCGACGGCGAGGGCCGCGACGAGAAGTCTGCGCACCATGGTCAGCCTCCTAGCCGTTCGCTCATCAGGTTCGGTTTCGAGCCGTAGATCTCGACGGTCCCGAAGGACAGCAGTGCGGACCCGGCCCTCGCCAGTGCACGCGGTTTGACGTCGATCGCGTTCGTGTGCTCCGGGCCGTGGGAGAAGGTGGTGCGGGAGCCGTCCACCCGTGCGTACTTCGACTGGAACGCGCGGTCGCTGCGCACCGGCAGCCACAGCGCGCCGTCCGGGCCGCGCACCATGGCCTCGGTGTAGGTGTCACCGAGTGGCGGGTGGGTGGTGCGCCAAGTCCCGTGCCCGTTCCAGGTCATGAGGTAGGTGCGGGCCACGCCGTCGGTGTACTGGCTGCCGCCGATCGTGACGCGGCCGGACGGTTCGAGCAGGATCGTGTGCACGTTGCTGTTCGGCGGCAGCGGCACGTTCGCGTCCCGCCACGCCTTGCCGTCCCAGCGCAGGACGGTGGTCCCGGTGCTGGTGTCCGCCCAGGCCCAGGCATCTGTGGCCGTGCGCGCGGTGATGCCCATCAGGAACAGCACGCCGTCCGGGGTGGACTGGGTGGTCCAGCCGGAGCCGTCGTAGTGCAACACCTTGAGTCCGGTGTCGTCCTCCCCGACCACCCACGCGGCACCCGGTACGGCGGTGAAGTCCTGGTAGCTCCAAAGGGTCTGCGGCAGCGGAACGGCGCTCCATCCGCCCGCCGACCGGCGCAGGATCTCCCCCGCCCCCGCGCGGTTGTGGAAGATCCACACCTCCTCGCCGACGAACTGGACCTTGCCGAGCCAGCCGACCTCACCGGCGCCGGGAAAGGCCGTGTCCCGGCTCCACGCCGTCCCGTCCCACCGGTACAGCATCGGCCGCAGTCCGTCGGCGGCCTGCTCGTACCCGGTCGCCCATGCCTCGCCCGGCCCGCGAGCGGCGAGATCGGAGACGGTCACCGGCGGGGCCGCCGCCGGCACCGGTAGCGCCGACCAGCCCGGTGTCACCGCCGCGGCCGGAGACACCACCGAGGCACACGCGATCACAAGGCCGACAAGGACCGCACGGAGACCGTTCACGAGACCCCCCTCACGAGACCCCCAGATCACGGAGGTCGCAGAGCCTATGGGCGTTCACACAACCGTGAACAGACGGCATCCGGCCATGACGCCCCGGCACTTCCTGGAGCGATGAACGACGGGGCTTGCGGGCAGGTGCTCTGACATGATCGCGGCATGAGTTCGCACACCTGTCCGGCCGTCCCCGTCGTACACGAAGGCCCTCTTCCCGCTCCCGGCGGCGGCAGCCTGTGGGCCGAGCGCAGCGGAACCGGCAGCCCGGTGGTGCTGCTGCACGGCGCCGGCATGGACTCCCGCCTGTGGGACGCCGTCGTCCCCGAGTTGGCGCGTCACCATGACGTGATTCGCTACGACGCCCGTGGCCTGGGCCGCTCCACCGCTCCGGAGCGGCCGTACAGCGATGTCGAGGATCTGCGGGCCGTGCTCGACCACTTCGGTCTGCGCCGGGCGGCGTTGGTCGGCTTGAGCATGGGTGGGGAGACCTCGCTGGATTTCGCCCTCGCGCATCCCGGCAGGGTCGGCGCGCTGGGCTTGGTCGGCGCCTCGGTGAGCGGTCATCTGTGGCCGGAGGACTCCCAGTCGGTGGCCTATGCCGCGGCTCGTCGCGAGCGGGACGCCGCCGCTCTGGCCGCACTTGAGCTGTCGGTCTGGGCGTCCATGGGCCGCACGGCTCCTGGAGGAGAGCTGATCGAAGCGATGGTGATGGACAACGCACGCCGGCGCATCGTGAGCGAGTCGTACCTCGCGTACTCCCCGGACCTCAACGCCGAAGCCCAGCTGGGCGACATCGCCGCGCCCACGCTGGTCATCCACGGCGACCGGGATCACCCCGAGATCGGCGCGATCGCGAAACGGCTCGTCGCCGACATCCCCGGCGCGCGTGGAGAGGTGATCCCCGACGCCGACCACTACCTGCCTCTGCGGACACCTGAACGCCTCGCCGAGTTGCTGCTGGGGCATCTTGCCCGACGCCGGATTCGATGACGGCAGGTCGGCCGGTCCGGCAGGCCGGCCGGTCACTGTCGCGGGTCACACCGGATGCCTATGCACCCCGGCACCCGTCAACTACCCGGTGTCTGCAGGAGTTTGGCGAGCGTCAGGACGTCGCCGCCGATGCCCCAGCCGCCGTCATGCACCTCCTCGACGAGCACCAGGGTGGTGGCGCGGGCGCGTTCGCCGTAGATGTCGACGTACAGCTCGGTGGCGGCGGTGATGATCTGCTGCTTCTGCTCGGGGGTGAGGGTCCCGGCGGGGACCTTGAAGTTGGCGAACGGCATGACCGGGTGCTCCTTCTGACGACGGGTTGCACAGACCAAGGTCGAGGAGTGGCTCGCGGTCTGCCAGGGCTGTGCCGACCCTGGGGGTGCCACCCCCTGGTTCCGTCAGGGGCAGCCGGGTCACGATGGGCGGATGGACCTTCCCGAACTCGCCGCGTTCCTCAAGTCCCGGCGCGCCCGCGTCCGGCCGTCCGACGTCGGACTGACCGCCGGGCCCAGGCGTCGTGTGCCGGGCCTGCGGCGCGAGGAGGTGGCGCAGCTGGCCGGTCTGTCCGCCGACTACTACACGGAGTTGGAGCGCGGCAGCGGCGTCCAGCCCTCCGACCAGACCCTGGCCGCCCTGGCCCGGGCGCTACGGCTGACCGGTGACGAGCGCGACCACCTGTTCCATCTGGCCGACCGGCGGGTGCCGTCGGCCGCCCGCGGTCCGGCCGCCCTGGTCGAACCCGGTCTGCTCAGCCTGCTCGACCGGCTCACCACCACGCCCGCCCTGGTGAACACGGACCTGCACGAGACGCTGGCGCAGAACGACCTGGCCACCGCACTCATCGGCCCACCGCCACCGAGGCGCGGCCCGGCGGCCGGCTTCGTCCACCGCTGGTTCACCGACCCCGCGTCCCGCGACATCTATCCCCCCGAGGACCACCCGCACCACTCCGAGGTCTTCGTCGCCGACCTCCGTGCGGCCGCCGCCCGCCGGGGCCGCGACGCCGAGGTCGCCCGCCTGGTGGCCGCACTACGGCGCAGCAGCGCGGAGTTCACCGCCCTGTGGGACACCCGGGACGTGGCGGTGCGCCGGGCCGACCACAAACGCATCGTGCACCCCACGGTGGGTGTCATCGAGCTGGACTGCCACAGCCTGTTCAGCGAGGACGGCCGCCAGCGCCTGCTGTGGTTCGACGCCCCACCCGGCACCCGGGGCGCCGCCCAGCTGGAGCTGCTGTCGGTCATCGGCACACAGGACATGACACCGGCAGGCGGCGAGCGGCGCGGTTGACACGAGGAGCGCGCGGCCTTGCAGGGTGGGTGGTGTCGCGGCGGGGGTGTCAGCCGTTCCTCAGCGCTCAGTTCGGGTGCGTCACCCGCACCCGCACCCGCACCCGCACCCGCACCCGCACCCGCACGGTCAGGGTGCCCCTGTTGTCCTGGGAGCGGTATCCGGCGGTCCCGGCATTCCACCGGCCGTCGTCCGTTCGAAGGCACGAGCACAGCCGAGCGGTTCGAGCCGAATTTTCACCAACTCGCCTGCCCTGAAGTCCACTTGACGCCCTTCGACCGAGCCGCGAACCGGGCGGCCGGTTCGTCGTCGCCCCGGACCGACACCGAGGCCTGCTACGTCATTTCCGGCCACGCGCCCCTGACCGACAAGGGGTCGGGCATCACCGTTGACGGGGCCTCAGACCGCCGCGCAGAGGCCGCACACGGGGGCCGGTTGAGCTGCTGGAGCGCGCGGTGGCGAGAAGCCGCCCATAGCGGTTTTACCGGTCTTTGGATGCCGAACCAAAGCTTGAACACAAATTACACACATCCCCTCTACACACTGGGCCCCGATGGTCTAGATTGACCGTGCTTCAGCTGATCGGACACGTTCTTTGGGGCTCGTGAGGGGGCTTTGAGTGCGGGGAGCACTCAAAGGTTCGACGGGTTCGCGCGCACTTCGACAGGCCGGCAGGACACGCCAGTCCGCTGCCGCCAGGGTGGGTTCAAGTAGCGCTCAAACAGCCGGTACGTCATGCGCGGGAGGCGGGGGCCTCCCGAGGGGAGGAACAGCGCGGCGCGGGGGGCGGGGGCGCCTTCCGAGGGAGAGACAGGGTTGGGCAAGGACGCCCAACCACTGGGAACCTGGGGGGTTCTGTGCGGCAAGGGGGATTAGTCAGCCCGTTTCCGTCGGCGCGCGGGCGTCTGGCGAACGGGGCGATCAGCCAGCCCGCGATCGAGTGGGAGCAGCGGTACCGCCGTACCGTGATCATCAGCGACACGGTGGCCACCGCCTTGGTAGTGGCGGCGATCGGCAACTTCTTCGGGGCCCGGGACGCGGCCAACTGGCACGAGAAGTGGGGAATACTCGCCTTCGGCACCGAGCTGCTGGTGCTGGGTTCGCTTGCGGTGAGCCGGTCGTGGGCTCCGGCCGTGCTCGGCCAGGGCGCGGAGGAATTCCGCCGGCTCGGACGCTCACTGTTCACGGCGACCGTCGTACTGGCACTCGGCGGGATCGCCCTGACCTCGCGCAACATCAAGCTCTGGATCTTCGTCGCGATCCCCGCGATCGCGCTCATCACCATGACCGCGCGGTATGTGCTCCGCCTGGGACTGCACAAACGGCGGAACGAAGGGCGGTGTCTTAGACCCGTGCTCGCTGCCGGTAGCCCCGACACCGTGCGCGACCTGATAAGCCGCACCCGCAAGTTCCCGCACCTCGGATGGCGCGTGGACGGCGTGTGCACGACGGACGGTCGCGGGCTCGACGGCGACCAACTGGACGGAGTACCGGTCGTCGGCCGGCTGACAGACGTCGCCAAGTACGTCGAGCACGACGGCTACCGTGTCGTCGCGGTCACACCGGACCCGCACTGGACACCGGACCGGCTGCAGCGGCTGGCCTGGAATCTGGAGGGCAGCGACGCCGAGATGGTCGTGGCCCCCGTGCTGATGGAGGTGGCCGGCCCGCGGCTGCACGTCGACGCGGTGCTCGGGATTCCGCTGCTGCGGGTCAGCATGCCGACCTTCACCGGAGGGCGCCGGGCGATAAAAGCTGTCGTAGACCGGATGGGCTCGGCGATCCTGCTGATGCTGTTCGCGCCGCTGATGCTGTTCGTCGGACTGCTCGTGGTGGCCGACAGCCGGGGCGGGGCGTTCTACCGCCAGCGCAGGGTCGGCAAGGACGGCCGCGAGTTCACCATCTACAAGTTCCGCACCATGGTCGACGGGGCCCACCGGGCACGTGCCGCGCTGGCCTACCGCAACGAGGGTGCGGGGCTGCTGTTCAAGCTCCGCCGGGATCCGCGGGTGACCCGGGTGGGGGCGGTGCTGCGCCGGTATTCGCTCGACGAACTCCCGCAGCTTTTCAACGTACTCACCGGATCGATGTCGCTCGTCGGTCCGCGGCCTCCGCTGCCGGAGGAGTCCGCGGCGTACGGCCCGGACATCCGGCGGCGGCTGCTGGTCAAGCCCGGGCTCACCGGACTGTGGCAGATAAGCGGACGCAGTGACCTGCCGTGGGAGGAGGCGGTCCGGCTGGACCTGCGATACGTGGAGGACTGGTCGCTCGCCCTGGACACGGTGATCTTGTGGAAGACGCTGCGTGCGGTGCTGCACGGGCAGGGGGCGTACTGATGCGCGGGGGACGGCGTCCGGGGGGCGCGCGGAACGCAGGCCACAAGGGCCTGCGTGGGGGGAGGAACGGGTCATGAGAGTCAGCGTTTTCGGGCTCGGCTATGTGGGCTGCGTGTCGGCCGCCTGCCTGGCCAGCATGGGGCACGAGGTCATCGGGGTGGACGTCAACCAGGTGAAGGTCGACCTGGTCAACGACGGCAAGGCCCCGGTGGTCGAGGAGCGGATCGGCGAGCTCATCGCCGACGTCGTGCGGACCGGAGCATTACGCGCCACCGGCGACGTCCGTGAGGCGATCATGGACAGCGAGGTGTCGCTGATCTGCGTGGGCACGCCGTCGGAGCCCAACGGCAGCCTGTGCACCACGTACTTGGAGCGAGTCACCGAGGAGATCGGCGCCGCGCTCGCCGAGCGGGGCGGACGGCACACCGTCGTGTTCCGCAGCACCATGCTCCCGGGCACCTGTCTGAACCTGCTGGTGCCGATCCTGGAGAAGTACGTCGGCGGCACGGCCGGGGTGGACATCGGGGTCGCGGTCAACCCGGAGTTCCTGCGCGAGGGCACGAGCGTGCGGGACTTCTTCGACCCGCCCAAGACCGTCATCGGCGAGCTCGACTCGGCTAGCGGCGACGCCGTGCTGGCGCTGTACGACGGGCTGCCCGGCGAGGTGTTCCGGGTGCCGGTGCCGACGGCCGAGGCGATCAAGTACGCGGACAACGCCTTCCACGGCCTCAAGATCGGCTTCGCGAACGAGCTGGGCGCGGTGTGCCAGGCGCTCGGGGTGGACTCGCACCAGGTGATGGACGTGTTCCTGGCCGACCGCAAGCTGAACATCAGCCCCGCCTATCTGCGGCCCGGCTTCGCCTTCGGCGGCTCCTGCCTGCCCAAGGACCTGCGCAGCCTGGTCCACGCGGCGCAGCGGGCCGACGTCTCGGTGCCCATCCTCTCCCATGTGCTGCCCTCCAACTCCGACCATCTGCAACGCGCGGTGGAGCTGGTCGAGCGCACCGGAAAGCGCAAGGCGGGCCTGTTCGGCCTGTCCTTCAAACCCGGCACCGACGACCTCCGCGAGAGCCCGCTCGTCGAGCTGGCGGAGCGGCTCTTCGGCAAGGGGTACGACCTGAAGATCTACGACGCCAACGTGAGCCTCTCCCGGCTGCTCGGCGCGAACCGCGAGTACATCGAGACCCGGCTGCCGCATCTCGCGCAGCTGCTCGCGGATTCCGTCGACGAGGTGCTTGAGCACGCCGAGGTGTGCCTGGTCGGGACCAGGGATCCGGCCGTCCTGTCGGCACTGCCCCACGGCGGCGCCGACGGCCCGGTGATAGTCGACCTCATCCGCCTTCCCGACGCCGAGGCGCGCCGGACCGAACCGGGGTACATGGGCCTTGCTTGGTAATGCAATCAGTGGTGAGGGGTCGGGGCGGCGCGCGCTGATCCTGGTGGAGAACCTGTCGGTGCCGTTCGACCGGCGAGTGTGGCAGGAGTGCACGACACTGCGCGACGCGGGCTGGGAAGTGCACGTCATCTGCCCGCGGGGGGAGAAGCGGGACACGGAGCCGGAGGCGGTGATCGACGGGGTGCGGATCCACCGCTACCCGTTGAAAGCGGCCACCGGAGGACCGGCCGGCTACCTGCGGGAGTACGGATCCGCCCTGTGGCACACGGCCCGGCTGGCCCGCAAGGTCGGCCCGGTCCACGTGGTCCACGCCTGCAACCCGCCGGACCTGCTGTTCCTGGCGGCACGGTGGCTCAGGCGGCGCGGCGCGCGGTTCGTCTTCGACCAGCACGACCTGGTGCCCGAGCTGTACCTCTCCCGGTTCGACCGCGGCAAGGACCTGCTCTACCGCGCCGTGTGCGCGCTGGAACGGCGGACCTACCGGGCCGCCGACATCGTGCTCGCCACGAACGAGAGCTACCGGGACGTCGCGATCCGCCGTGGCGGTCAGCGGCCCGACGACGTGTTCGTGGTGCGCAGCGCGCCCCAGATCGAACGGTTCCAACCGGTGCCGCCCGAGCCGGAGTTGAAGCGCGGCAAGCCTCATCTGCTGTGCTATCTGGGCGTCATGGGCCCGCAGGACGGCGTCGACTACGCCTTGCGCGCCCTCGCGAAGCTGCGCGACGAGCTCGGACGGACCGACTGGCACGCGGTGTTCGTCGGCGCCGGCGACGCCTTCGACGCGATGGTGGAGCTGTCGCGGCAGCTCGGACTCACGGATCAGGTGCAGTTCACCGGGCGCATTCCGGACGCCGACCTGGTGCGCTACCTGTCCACCGCGGACGTATGCCTCTCCCCCGACCCGCACAATCCGCTCAACGACGTGTCGACCATGAACAAGGTCCTGGAGTACATGGCGATGGGCCGGCCGATCGTCTCGTTCGACCTGACCGAGGCACGCGTCTCCGCCGGTGACGCCGCCCTCTACGCGCCCGCCAACGACGAGGCCGAGTTCGCGGGGCTCATCGCGCTGCTGCTGGACGATCCAGAACAGCGGGCCCGGATGGGCAAGATCGGCCAGGAGCGGATCAGCGGACCGCTTTCCTGGCGGAACTCGCAAGTCTCGCTGCTCGCCGCCTACGCCGCCGCGTGCCGTGACCGTACCGCGGTCTCGGCGGGCGCCCCGGTTCGCACAGGGAAGAGGCCGCGCAGTTGAGCGATGACACGATCCACCTGGTCACGATCGGGTGGATACTCCGTCGACGGTGGCGGCTCCTCGCCACCGTCGCCGTGGTGGGCGCGCTCGTCGGCTACGGCGCCTCGGTGGTGTTTCCGCCGCGGTACACGGCGTCGGCGTCGGTCCTCCTGCCGGGGCAGTGGGAGGAGCGCGAACTGCTGACCCAGGTCGACATCGCGACCAGTTCGACCGTGCTCGACGGCGTGGCGGCCAAGCTCGGCTGGCAGAGCGTCAGCGGCAGCGAGCTACGGGATCAGGTGGGTGCCACGGCCGCCGACGGGAACATCATCAAGATCGCGGGCACGGCCGGCACCCCGGCGCGCGCGCAGCAGCTCGCCGACCGGGTGGCCCAGCAGTTCGTCGGCTTCGCCGCGCGGATCGCGGGCGGCGGCACCGACACCGAAGCGGCCACGGGAGCCGAGGCGCTGCGGCAGAAGGTGGCGGAGACCAACCGCCGCATCACCGACCTGGCCGATGCGGCCGATCCGGGACAGACCGTGGAGAGCGTGCAGGCCCGCACCGAGCTCGAAAAGCTGCGTACGACGCTGCAGGAGGCCATGAAGAAGCTGGACGAGGCCGACCCTGCGGCCAACAAGGCCAGCATGGTCGTCATGGGGCCGGCCGCCCGGCCGACCGGCGCGGCGCCGCCGACGAGGATTCAGCTCATCGTCGCCGGGGCGCTGCTGTCCTTCCTGCTCGCGGTCATCGGCCATCTCGTCGCCGCACGGATGAATCGCCGGCTGCGCACCGAAGCGGAGATCGCCGCGGCGCTGGGCTCGGCGCTCCTCGGCACCGTCGACGTGCCTGCCGAAGGGCACGCGCACCGGCCGGAAGGCGGTGGCCGACGGGCCGGGATCCGCCGGCTCCTCGGCGTCGACACCCGGTGGGACGTACCGACCCCGCAGCGGTCCGGCGACGAGGCCGGCCGACGGATCCGCTACCGGCGGGTGTGCGCTCGCCTCCGGAACCAGCTGCCTGCCCCGCGGCGGCTGCTGGTCGTCGTACCGGAGGGCGACGAGATCGCCCGCCGAGCCGCCGGGCAGCTCGTCACCGAGGCCAAGAGCGATCCGCTGCTGCGGGTCGTGGAGGTTTCGGTGGACCGGCCGACGGTGCCGGACCGTGACACCGAGGCGGGTGCCCTGGTCGTCCTCAGCGCGGGCAGCTGGACCGCGGAGGAGCTCGCCGGCGTCGCCGAGGCGTGTGCGGACGGCGGCCATCAGGTCGTCGGCATCGTCGTCGCCGACCCGGTCCGGGTCCATCCCGCGCGAACCGCCGAACGTCCTGCCGACGAGGCCACGCTGGCTCTCGCGGTGCGCGGCCCCGCGACGGGAGGTTGAACGTGACGACGAGCACGACCGCGGAGTCGTCGGCCTCCACTCCGCTCTTTGATCTGCAGGCGCTGGTGGTGGCGGTGCGCAGGCGCCGCCGCCTGTGGAGCGCCATGGCGCTGCTGGGACTGCTGGCCGGCGCGTCGGTGGCGGTCCTGATGCCGCCGCCCCCGACCGCGGTGACCAAGGTGCTGGTCGCGCATGAGGGGGACCAGCCGAACGACACCGGAACGCTGATCCGTACCGACGTCGAACTGCTGGGGACCACACGGATCGCCGAGAAGGCCCTGCGGTCCCTCAAGTCCCCGGAAAAACCGGAAGACTTCATGCGGGACTACCGGGGTGCCGGCCTGACCAACAACCTGCTGCAGATCACCGTGACGGGTGACAGCGACGCGGAGGCGACGGCCCGGGCCAAGGCGCTGGCCGACGCGTTCGTCGCGGACCATGTGAAGCGGATGCGGGACTCCGCGTCGGCCGAGTCCAAGGCCCTGCTGGACCAGCGTGACCGCATGCGGGACGAGCTCGCCCAGGTCAACAAGGCGATCGGCGAGGGATCGCCGGAGAGCGGGCCGAAGGCGTCGGCGAACATGGAGTCGCTCTTCGCCCGCCGGGCCGAACTCACCTCGCGGATCACCGACTTCGGCCAGCGCGCCGCGGAGGCACGTACCGGCACGCCCAAGGTCGTCGCCGGCACACAGGTCGTGGACGCCCCGCGCGCGATCCGGCACTCCCTGCCCAAGGCCGCCGCCACCAACGCCGCGATCGGACTCGTCCTCGGGCTCGTCCTCGGGCTCGCGGTGGCCGCGGTCGGCACGGTGGTGGCGGACCGCCCCGTACTGCGCCGGGAGATCGCGGCGAACCTCGGCGCCTCCGTCATCGCGGAGCTGCCCCGCCGGTCCGGCAGGCCGTGGCGGCGCCGACGGATCCGGGCGGCACGCGAACGGCTCACCACGTCGTTGGCCCGCACCGTGCGCGGCTCCGCTGAACCCGTGTCGCTGCTGGAACTGGGCTGTGCGCGCAGCGCGAGCGTGATCGCCCTGGAGCTCGCCGAGGCGCTGGCACCGGACGGGCCCGTGGTGATCGTCGACGCCCTGCCCGGTACGCAACTCTCGGGCCGTCGGCCGAAGCCGGGAGGCCCGACCGTGGTCAGCGGCAAGGACGCCGCGGACCTGTCGCACGGGGAACGCCGGTTCGGCGTCGGCTCGGTCGCGCCCGGCACGGCGTGGACCGACCTCCAGTACCTCGGCACCCAGACGGTGCTCGTGGTGCGGGCCGGGCACGGCAGCGCCGCATGGCTGCACACCGTGGCGCGGCAGCTCGCGGACCAGGGCATTCCGGTGATCGGTGTGGTGCTGATCGACCCCGATCCGCGTGACCGGACCGACGGCACGCTGTGGGACGGCCTGCACACCGCGCTGCGGGGCCACAGCGAGCGGCAGGCCCGGCAGAAGAACGGTGGGGGTACCTCCCACGCCGTCAAGGCAGTGGGTGAGGGCCAACCGCGCACGGAGCGGCAGCCGATGTGGGCGACGCGGGGCCCGGACAGCGACCAGGAGGCGCGGTAGTACATGTGTGGCATCGCAGGCACTTACCGATGGCCGGACGAGAAGGTCGTGACCGACCGGCTCACCGAGACCCTCGCCCACCGCGGGCCGGACGGGTCGGGCCGCTACAGCCATTCCGCCGGTGACGGCGAGGTGCACCTCGGGCACCGTCGGCTGGCCATCATCGACCTGTCCGAGACGGGCGCCCAGCCTATGGTCTCGGGCGGCCTCGTCCTGACGTACAACGGCGAGTTGTACAACGCGCCGGAGCTGCGGGCCGAGCTGGCGGCCGCCGGGGTGCGCTTCCGCGGTACCTCCGACACCGAGGTGCTGCTGGAGGCGTGGCGGCGCTGGGGTACCGACTGCCTGCCCCGGCTGCGCGGCATGTTCGTGTTCGCGGTCTTCGACGAGCGGACCGGTGAGCTGGTGCTCGCCCGCGACCAGCTCGGCATCAAGCCGCTGTTCCTGCTCCGGCGCGGCGAGGGTCTGGTGTTCGCCTCCGAGCTCAAGGCGCTCGCCGCCGTGACCGGCGGATCGTTGCAGGTGGACCATGGGGCGCTGGTGGCCTCGCTCCTCTACTACTGGGTGCCGGACTCACGGTGTGCGTTCCGCGAGGCGGAGAAGCTGCCGCCGGGGAGCTGGCTGCGGATCCGGCCCGACGGCCGGGTGGATCGCGGCCGGTTCTGGAACCTGAAGGACGTCGCCGCCGAGGGCCGGGAGCGTGCGCGGGCCGGCGAGCAGCCGGACCTGGCCGCCATCGTCGAGGAGTCGACCCGACGCCATCTGCTGTCCGACGTACCGGTGGCGACGTTCCTCTCCGGCGGTCTCGACTCCAGCTATCTGACCGCGCTTGCGGCCCGCCACCAACCCGGGATCTCCGCCTACACGATCGGGTTCCGCGCCGAGGACGCCAGGTTCGAGGCGATGCCGGACGACCTGCGCTATGCCCGGCAGGTGGCCGAGCGGTTCGGCGTCGATCTGCACGAGATCGAGATCGCCCCGAACGTGCTCGATCTGCTGCCGCAGATGACGTACTCCCTGGACGAGCCGATCGGCGACCCCGCCGCGATCAACACCTTCCTGATCTGCTCGGCCGCCCGGGAGGCCGGGGTCAAGGTGATGCTCTCGGGGATGGGCGCCGACGAGCTGTTCGCCGGGTACCGCAAGCACCTGGCCAACCTGATCGCGCTGCGCTACCAGCGCGTCCCGCGGCCCCTGCGGCGCGGGGTGTCCGCGGTCGTGGACCGGCTGCCGGTCGCCTCGGCCCGCCGGGGGTACCGGTCGGTGCGCTTCGCGAAGCGGTTCCTGTCCTTCGCCGAGCTGCCGGAGGAGACCGCGTTCCGGCGCAGCTACACCATGTACGACCAGGACGAGTTGCTCGCCCTGGTCGACCCGGACCTGGCCGGGACGGTCGAGGACGTGCTGACCGAGCATGCGGATGTCTACGAGGACAACGACCTGGACGACTTCGTCAACCGCATGTGCCTGGGCGACGCCCGGATGTTCCTGCCGGGCCTGAACCTCACGTACACGGACCGCTCCAGCATGGCCGCGTCGACCGAGGTGCGGGTGCCGTACGTGGACGTCGAGGTGGTGAAGGCGGCGTTCGCCGTTCCCGGTGATCGCAAGATCGTGGGTCGGCAGGGCAAGGCCGTCCTCAAGGAGGCCGCCACCTCGATCCTGCCCCGGGAGATCGTGTACCGGCCCAAGGGCCTGTTCAGCGCGCCGCTGCGGGCCTGGATGAGCCGGGATCTGGCCCCGCTGGTGCGCGAGGTGATCCACGACGGCGAGCTCGTCAGATCAGGGTTCCTGCGCCGCGACGCGCTGGCGCGGATGGCCGCCGAGGACGCCGCCGGGCAGCGGGATTTCTCCAAGCATCTGTGGCATGTGCTGACCCTTGAGTACTGGTATCGCGACGCGATCTCTGGGTCCGGCCAGAGCACTCGGTTAACGGCTTAGGAATCAGAGGAGTTCGGGTGAAGCAGGTTGTACAGAACTACAAGAGCGGCGAGCTGGCGGTGCTCGACGTGCCGGTGCCGGGGTGCAAGCCGGGCGGTGTGCTGGTCCGCAGTGCCTTCTCGCTGATCTCCACCGGGACCGAGCTGATGAAGGTGTCCGAGGCCGGCATGTCGATGCTGGGCAAGGCCCGCTCCCGCCCGGACCAGGTCGCCAAGGTCATGCAGAGCGTGGCCACCAACGGGGTGCCCGCCACCTACCGCAAGGTGATGGGCAAGCTGGACTCCTACACACCGCTGGGCTACTCGCTGTGCGGGGTGGTCGAGCAGGTCGGCGCCGGCGTCGACGACGTGAAGGTCGGCGACCTGGTGGCCTGCGCCGGCAACGAGCACGCGCTGCACGCCGAGTTGAACTGGGTGCCGAAGAACCTCTACGCCCCGGTGCCGGACGGCCTGGCCCCCAGCCACGCCGCCTTCGGCACCGTCGGGTCGATCGCGATGCAGGGCGTCCGCCAGGGCGAGCCCCAGCTCGGCGAGGTGGCGCTGGTCATCGGCCTCGGGCTGATCGGACAGCTGGTGGTGCAGCTCCTCACGGCCTCGGGAGTCCGCGTCGTCGGCGCCGACCCCGACCCGGCGCGCTGTGAACTCGCCGAGCGCCTGGGCGCGGTGGCCTGCGGCGATCCCGCGTCCGCGGCCGTGGAGACGGCCGTCGCCGAACTCACCGGCGGTCACGGCGTGGACCAGGTGTACCTGGCCGCGGGCGGCGGCAGCAACCAGCCCGTCGAGCTGGCCGCCCGGCTCTGCCGGGACCGCGGCCGGGTCGTCGACATCGGCAAGTGCCGCCTGGACCTGCCGTGGAACGCGTACTACGAGAAGGAACTCGACGTCCGGTTCTCCCGCAGCTACGGCCCCGGCCGCTACGACCCGGAGTACGAGCTCGAAGGGCGCGACTACCCGATCGGCTATGTGCGCTGGACGGAGCGCCGCAACCTGGCGTGCTTCCTCGACCTGGTCGCCCGCGACAAGGTCGACGTGGAGCCCTTGGTCTCCCACATCGCCGACTTCGATGACGCCGTCGAGACGTACCAGCGCCTGAAGGACGGCGACTTGAAGGCCGTGGCCGTGCTGTTCCGCTACCCCGGACAGACGGCCGGAAAGACCGAGGCCGAGGCTGTGGCCCCGGCGGTGACCGTGCCCGCGGTGAACGTGCAGCGGAGTCCGGCCCGGGCCGCCGGGACGCCGGTGCGCCTGGCGTTCATCGGCGCGGGCAACTACGCGACGTCGATGCTGCTGCCGCATCTTTCAGCACGCGACGGTGTCGAGTTGTCGACCGTCGTCACCACGACGGCGCTGTCCGCGGCCAACGCACAGCGGAAGTTCGGCTTCGCCCAGGCCACCACCGACCTCGACGCCGTGCTCGGCGACAAGTCCATCGACGCGGTGTTCGTGGTCACCCGGCACAGCTCGCACGCCGACCTGACCCGGAAGGCACTGCTGGCCGGCAAGGCGGTGTTCGTGGAGAAGCCGCTGGCGCTCACCGAGGACGACCTGTCCGGCGTGCTCGCGGCGGTCGAGGAGTCCGGCAACGACCGGCTCCAGGTGGGCTTCAACCGCCGGTTCGCGCCGCTGCTCCAGGAGGCCAAGAAGCGGTTCGGCGCCCGTACCGGCCCGGCCAGCCTGCGCTACCTGGTCAACGCGGGGCGGCTCGACCACGGCAGCTGGTATCTCCAGCAGGGCACCGAGGGCTCGCGGTTCGCCGGCGAGGGCGGACACTTCATCGACACGGCGAGCTGGCTGCTCGACGCCGACCCGGTCTCGGTGTACGCGGTCGCCCCGTCCGGCAACGAGGACCTCCAGGTCGTACTGCGCTACCCGGACGGGTCCACCGCCGCCATCAGCTATGTCACCACCGGCGCGGCCGGCTTCCCCAAGGAGACGCTGGACCTGGTCGCGGACGGCAAGGTGCTCCAGCTCGACGACTTCGTCCGTGCCTCGGTGTACGACCGCAAGCGGTGGGTGAGTTCGCGGCTGCCCAAGGCCCGCGACAAGGGCCAGAACGCCGAACTGGCCGCGTTCGTCAAGGCCGTTCGGACCGGCGGTCCCATGCCGGTGCCGCTGGAGTCGCTGGTCGCCACCACGGCGGCCACCCTCGCCGTGCAGGCCGGCCTGGCCGGCGGCGCGCCGGTGACGTTGGCGAGGGCGCGATGACCATGAGCGCGGGCTGGTACCTGCGCCGGCTGTCCCGGATGGGGCCGCGGGAGATCGGCGGCCGGGTGGGCGACACGGTGCGCAGACGGCTGTGGCGGTCGGCGCGGCCGGACTGCCCGGGCGTGACCGGCGCCCGGTTCACCGCCGTGCTGCCCGCGGGGACGGTCGCCGCGGTGCCACCGGACGCCGCGAAGCGTCTCATCGCCGAGGCGGACCGGCTGATGGCCGGGCACGCCGAGTACTTCGGGGTGGACCGCGACGACCTGGCCGACCCGGACTGGTGGTACGACCCGAAGACCGGGCGCCGGGCCCCGTGGGGCTACGCCTTCGACGTGCCGTACCGCAGCGAGGACGCGGTCGGGGACATCAAGCAGATCTGGGAGCTGTCCCGGCATCAGTACCTCACCGTGCTCGCCGCCGCCTACGCGGTCACCGGGGACGAGCGGTACGCCGAGCGGGTGGCCGAGCACCTGCGGTCGTGGTGGGCGGCCAACGCGCCGCTGCGCGGAGTGCACTGGACCAGCGGCATCGAGCTGGGGATCCGGCTGCTGTCCTGGGTGTGGATCCGCCGGCTGCTCGACGGCTGGCCGGGCGCGGCCGGGCTGTTCGAGGGCAACCCGGTGGCGCTGAACCAGATCTGGCACCACCAGCGCTGGCTGGCCGCGTTCCCCAGCCGGGGGTCGTCGGCGAACAACCACATCATCGCCGAGGCCGCCGGGCAGTTCGCCGCGGCCTGCGCGTTCGACTGGTTCCCCTCCTCGGCGCGCTGGCGGGCCGACGCGCTGCGGTCGCTGGAGCGGCATCTGCGCGGCAACACCTTCGGCTCCGGCCTCAACCGCGAGCTGGCCACCGAATATCACGGACTGGTGCTGGAGCTCGGCCTGGCCGCGCTGGCCGAGGCGGACGCCGCCGACGTGCCGGTCCCCGCGACGGTCCGGCTGGTGCTGCTGCGGATGACCGACGCGCTCGCGGCCGTCGTGGACAACCGGCTGCGGCCCCCGCGCCAGGGCGACTCGGACGACGGGCACGGTCTGATCGTGGACGGCACGGGCACCGACCGCTGGGCCTCGCTGCTGGCCACCGGGGACGCCGTGTTCGGCCGGCTCGACTGGTGGCCGGTGGTGACAGGCACCGATGTGCGCACCCCGCTGCTGGCCGCGCTCATCCGGCCCTACGCGAAAAAGGGAACCGCACCGGCCATGGCCCGCCCGGCGAGCCGACCGGGCCACTTCGCCGACGCGGGGCTCACCATCCTGCGCGGTCCGGAGAAGGTCTGGTGCCGCTGCGACGGGGGTCCGCACGGCTTCCTGTCCATCGCCGCGCACGCCCACGCGGACGCGCTGTCCGTGGAGGTCCGGCACGACGGCGTCGACGTGCTCGCCGATCCGGGGACGTACTGCTATCACGGGCAGCCCGAGTGGCGGCAGTACTTCCGGTCGACCCTCGGCCACAACACCCTGCAACTGGACGGCGTCGACCAGTCCGTCTCAGGCGGCCCGTTCCTGTGGACCCGGCATGCCCGCAGCCGCGTCCTGGTCGCGGGCACAGGGGGCACAGCGGACGCGTCCGGCGAGGGGGTGGCCCGCTGGGTTGCCGAGCACGACGGCTACCAGGGCTCCGTGCACCGCCGCCGGGTGGAGCTGACGGCCGAGAGCCAGGAGCTGCGGGTCGTCGACGAGGTGCGCGGCCCGCGCCGGGCCGTGCGGCTGGCCTTCCACCTCGGCCCGGCGATCACCGCGGACCTGGTGGACAACCGGGCCGTGCTCACCTGGACCCGGGACGGCGAGGACCGCTCCGCGGCGCTCGACCTGCCAGAGCAGCTGTCGTGGCGGGCGCATCGCGGCGAGAGCAACCCGCCCCTGGGCTGGTACTCCCCCGGCTTCGGGCGCAAGGAACCCGCCACCACGCTGGTCGGCACCGGCTTCGCCGACGGCACGGAGGGCTTCACCACCGTGCTCAAGTTCCACGGCTAGGGGGCACGTGTGGGGATCAAGAGACGGCACTGGGCGTCGGCGGCACCGCTGGCGCTGGCCCTGCTGGCGGTGACCGGATGTGACAGCGGCACGGCGGGCACCCCGGCGGCGGGGCCGACCGCTGCGCCCGCCACATCCGGGGCGTCGTCCACGTCGGTCGCCCGGGTGTGCGCCAAGCCCGCGGCCGGGCCGGCGAAGGCGCCCAAGGGCGCGGTGACGGTCGACCCCTCGGTGACCGGTGACCTGGCCGCGAAGACCAAGAGCAGCCCCCCGAACACCACGTTCTGGCTCCGGCCGGGCAAGCACCGGCTTGAGCCGGACCGCTACGCCCAGGTCATCCCCAAGAAGGGGAACACCTACCTCGGCGCGCCGGGCGCGGTGCTCGACGGGCACAAGACCAACCAGTACGCGTTCGGTGGCACCGCCCGCGACGTCACCATCCGCTTTCTGACCGTGCAGGGGTTCGTCGCGCCGCACAACGAGGGCGTGGTCAACCATGACTCGGCCGACGGGTGGGTGATCGAGCACGCGACGATCCAGAAGAACTCCGGCGCCGGGCTGATGGCCGGTGCCCACCAGCGGGTCCGCGCCAGCTGCCTGCGCGACAACGGCCAGTACGGCATGAACGCGTACAAGGACGGTGACCCCCTGCGCGGCCTGGTGGTCGAGGACAACGAGATCGTGGGCAACAACACCGGTGACTGGGAGCGGCGGCGCAAGGGCTGCGGCTGCACCGGAGGCATCAAGTTCTGGGCCGTCAACGGCGCCGACGTGCGCGGCAACTGGGTGCACGACAACCGCGGAACCGGGTTGTGGGCGGACACCAACAACAATGACTTCCGCATCGAAGACAACGTGTTCGAGGCCAACGACGGCGCCGCGCTGATCTACGAGACCAGCTACAACGCGGTCATCCGGCGGAACACGATCCGGCGGAACAACTGGGTCGAGGGCCGTAGATACGCCGAGCGCGGCGACAACTTCCCGTTCGCGACCGTCTACCTGTCCGAGTCGGGCGGCGAACCACGGGTCCGAGCCCGCACGGACAAGATCGAGATCTACCGGAACGTGCTGGAGAACAACTGGTCCGGGATCACCCTGTGGGAGAACGCCGACCGGTTCTGCAACAGCCCGGCCAACACCTCCTCCGGTGACTGCACGTTGCTGGTCAAGAAGACCGACCGCTGCGCACAGCCGGCGATCGCCAGCGCACCGCTGTACGCCGACTGCCGGTGGAAGACCCAGCGGGTGGACATCCACGACAACCGCTTCGTGCTGGACAAGTCCGCCGTCGACTGCACGGTGAAGTGCGACCGGATGGCGGTGCTGGCCAACTACGGCACCTATCCGGACTGGTCGCCGTACCAGGGCGAGCGGGTGTCCGAGGCGATCACCCGCAAGCAGCACAACCGCTGGCACGACAACGTCTACCTCGGACCGTGGAAGTTCGTCGCCTACGACCCGAGCCGGGTGCTCGACTTCGGGCAGTGGCAGGGCACGCCGTACCAGCAGGACAAGGGCAGCACCATCCGCGCACGGGACGGTGGTTGAGATGGCCGCCACTCCGTCCGCAAACCACCCGTCGAAGATCGTCGGGGCGGTCTGGGGGCTGCTGATCCTCAACACGCTCGGCTCCGCCGGGGCGAAGACCATCGTCCCACTGCCCCGCTCCCTCATCCAGATGGTCACCATGGGCGCGCTGGTCGCCGCGTTCACGCTGGCGCTCGCGGTCAATCTCCGGCTGCGCATCCGGGCCAGCGCCTATCTGCTTCTGCTGACCCTGCTGCTGGTGCTGAGCGTGATCTCCAGCGCCAACCTGGAGTCCGGGTTCGGCGCGCTGTTCCGCTGCGCCCGGCTGGCTCTCTTCGTCGGCACGCTGTGGCTGCTCAGCCGCTGGTGGGACGGCTCCATGACGTTCGTCCGGCATCACATCCGGATGTACTTCGCGGTGCTCGGGTCGGTGGCCGCCGGCCTGGCCGTCTCACCGGGCGCGGCCCTGCCCGACCTCTACGGCGGACGTCTGGTCGGCGCGCTGTGGCCGCTCACCCCGCCGCAGATCGGGCAGTACGCCGCGGTGATCATCGGGCTCACCGTGCTGCTCGTACTGGGCCGCCGGACCGACCGGACCAGCGCGGCGGTGGTCATCGTGCCGTCACTCGTCCTGCTCGCGCTGACCCACACCCGGACGGCCACGCTCGGCCTGTTCATCGGGCTGGCGTTCGCGATCGGCTCGCTGATCCTGACAAGCGCATCGGCCCGGCGGTTCTTCAGCTGGACGGTGGCGTGCGCCGTGGTGGCCGCGGTGGGGTTCGCCTCCGCGCTGCAGACGTGGTTCCTGCGCGGACAGAGCAAGGAGAACTTCTCCAACCTCACCGGTCGGGCCAAGGTCTGGGACGCGCTGCTGGCCGCGCCCCGGTCGACCTCGCAGGAGCTGTTCGGCGTGGGTCTGGGCGACAAGTCGTTCGGCGGGCTGCCGATCGACAACAGCTGGCTGGCCGTCTACAACGAGCAGGGTCTGATCGGCGTCACCCTGGTCGCGTTGATCATCATCGTGCTGGGCGGCGTCGCGCTGCTGAGGCCGCCGTCGCTGTCGAGGGCCTGCGCGATCTTCCTGATCAGCTATTGCGGAATCGCGTCGTACACCGAGGCCGGACTGGGCGACGCCTCGCCGTATCTGCTGCATCTGGCCGTGGCCGCCTCGCTGTTGGCGGCGCCTGCCGCGGCCACTCCCCTGTCGACACCCGCAACGACGCCCGAATCGACGCCCGAGGTCCCGCGGCGACGTGTCCCGCGATGGGCCCAGAGAGCGGAGGTGATCTGAGCATGCACGTTCTCGTGGTGCACAACCGCTACGCCTCGGCGCAGCCGAGCGGGGAGAACAAGGTCGTCGACCAGGAGGTGGCGCTGCTGCGCGGGGCCGGCCACCGGGTGGAGGTGTTCGAGCGGCGCAGCGACGACATCGCAGCCATGTCCCTGCCCGCCAAGGCCGCGCTGCCCCTGCGGGTGCCGTGGAACCCGGCGGTCCGCGCGGAACTCACCGCCCGGCTGCGCGGCGAGCGGCCTGACGTGGTGCACGTCCACAACGTCTTCCCGCTGCTGTCACCCGCGGTCCTCGCCGCCTGCGCCGACGCCGGGGTGCCCGCCGTGGCCACGCTGCACAACTACACCCAGGTCTGCCCGCCCGGCACACTCCAGCGGGACGGCCGGCCGTGCACCGAGTGCGTCGGGGCGGCGGCGCCGCTGCCCGCCGTCCGGCACGGCTGCTACCGGAGTTCCCGTCTTGCGACGGTGCCGCTCGCGGTCAGCCTTTCGGTCAACCGGCGGCGCTGGTGGTCCGGTGTGGAGCGGTTCCTGTGCATCTCCGCGGCGCAGCGCGACGTTCTGGTGGGGGCCGGCATGCCGGCGGAGCGGCTGGTGGTGAAGCACAACTTCGTGCCGGACCCGGACGACCGCCGCTCGGACGCCGGCGAGCACGTGCTCTACCTCGGCCGGCTCGCGGAGGCCAAGGGCGTGCGGCTGCTCATGGCCGCGTGGGACGAGGTCGCGGCGAGCGGCGGTGTGGGCGTGCCGCTCGTGATCGCCGGCACGGGACCGCTGGAGGCGGAGGTCACGGCCTGGGCGGCGGGCCGGGACGACGTGCGCTACGTCGGCCTGTACGACACGGCGGAGTGCCAGAAGGCCATCGCGCGGTCGGTCGCCGTGGTCGCTCCCTCGACGTGGCTGGAGGCGTTCGGCCTGGTGGTCGTGGAGGCGATGGCGGCCGGGGTCCCGGTCGTCGCCGCCGGTCACGGCGCCTTCGTCGAGCTCGTCGAGGACGGCGTGACGGGGCTGCTGCACCGGCCGGGCGAGTCCGCCTCGCTCGCGTCCGGCATACGCCGGATCACGGCCGAGCCGGCCCGCAACCAAGAGATGGGCCAGGCGGCCCGGCGCCGTTACGAGCAGGGCTTCAGCCCGGCCGTCGGCCTTGAGCGCCTGGTGGAGGAGTACCGCACCGCGATCGCGGGTCGGTCAGCACTGGCTCGCGGTGGGGACACCCACGCGAACAGGGGGGATGGGGACAGTAGATGACACAATGCCGACTGTGCGGCTCGGAAGCGATGGCGAGCGTCGTCGATCTCGGGGCGACACCACCGTGTGAGAGCTTTCTCGCCGCGGACCAACTGGACCGGCCGGAGCCCGCGTACCCGCTGCACCTGCGGGTCTGCACCGACTGCTGGCTCGCGCAGATTCCTCCGCTGATCACGCCGGAGGAGACGTTCAGCGAGTACGCGTACTTCTCCTCCTTCTCGACCTCCTGGGTGGAGCACGCGCGCACGTTCGTCGCCGACGCCGTCGAGCGGCTGGATCTCGGCACCGACGCCTTCGTGGTCGAGGTCGCGAGCAACGACGGATACCTGCTGAAGCATGTGGTGGACCGCGGGATCCGCTGCCTCGGCATCGAGCCGTCGGTGAACGTCGGCGCCTCGGCGCGGGACGCGGGCGTGCCCACGCTCACGGAGTTCCTGAGCCCGGACACCGGTGCCGCCGTCCGCGAGGAGCACGGCCCGGCAAACCTCGTCGTGGCCAACAACGTGTACGCGCACATCCCCGACGTCGTCGGGTTCACCCAAGGGCTGCGCGCCCTGGTCGCCGACGACGGCTGGGTCTCCATCGAGGTGCAGCACCTGCTGACCCTGATCGAGGAGAACCAGTACGACACGATCTACCACGAGCACTTCCAGTACTACACGGTCGCGTCCGCGATCCGGGCGCTGGCGAGTGGTGGACTCGCGCTCGTGGACGTCGAGTTGCTGCCCACGCACGGCGGCTCCATCCGGCTGTGGGCCCGCCCGGCCGAGGTGGCCGGCGAGCCGACGCAGCGGGTGGCCGACGTGCTGGCCCGGGAGAAGGCCGCCGGGCTCCAGGAGCTGTCCGGGTACACCGAGTTCTCCGCGCGGGTCGCCAAGGTGCGCCGGGACCTGCTCAAGTTCCTCATCGAGGCGGCCGAGCGCGGCGAGACGGTCGTCGGCTACGGCGCCCCCGGCAAGGGCAACACCCTGCTCAACCACTGCGGCATCCGGCCCGACCTGCTCGCGTACACCGTGGACCGCAACCCCTACAAGCACGGCAGGTTCACGCCGGGCGCCCGTGTCCCGATCCTGCCGCCCGATCAGATAGCGAACGACCGGCCGGACTACGTCCTGGTCCTCCCGTGGAACCTGCGGGCCGAGCTGGTCGAGCAACTGTCCTTCGTAGGCGACTGGGGCGGCCGGCTGGTCTTCCCCATCCCGGAACTGAGCATTGTCGAGGTCAAGGCATGAAGGTCGTTCTGTTCTGCGGCGGTTACGGGATGCGGATGCGCAGCGGTGCCTCCGACGACGTACCCAAGCCGATGGCGATGGTCGGCCCGCGGCCGCTGATCTGGCATGTCATGCGCTACTACGCGCACTTCGGGCACAAGGAGTTCATCCTGTGCCTCGGGTACGGGGCGCACCACATCAAGGACTTCTTCCTCAACTACGAGGAGACGACGTCCAACGACTTCGTGCTGCGCGGCGGGCGGACCGAGCTGCTGTCCACCGACATCGCCGACTGGACGATCACGTTCGCGCAGACCGGCATCGAGTCACCGATCGGTGAGCGGCTGCGCCGGGTGCGGCACCATCTGGACGGCGACGAGATGTTCCTCGCCAACTACGCCGATGTGCTCACCGACGCCCCGCTGCCGGAGATGATCGACCGGTTCGCGGCGCGCGACGCGGGTGCGTCGATGATGGTGGTGCCGCCGCAGTCGTCGTTCCACTGCGTGGACCTGGGCGAGGACGGCCTGGTGGGGGGCATCACCGCGGTGAGCGAACTGCCGCTGTGGGAGAACGGCGGCTACTTCGTGCTCCGCCAGGAGGTCTTCGACCACATACCGGAGAACGGGGATCTGGTCGCCGACGGATGCGCCCAACTGGCCAAGCGGGGACGGCTGGTGGCGCATCAGCACCGCGGTTTCTGGAAGCCGACCGACACCGTGAAGGAGCGGGCCGCGCTCGACGAGGCCTACGCCCGGGGCGACCGCCCGTGGGCCGTGTGGGAGCACGACGACGCGGGGGTGAGCGCGTGATCCGGCTCGGCGCGGGGCGGCCTGAGCGGATCGTCGCGGTGGGCGCGCACTGCGACGACATCGCCATCGGCGCGGGCGGCACGCTGCTGACGCTGTGCCGCGCGCGGCCGGGTCTGCGGGTCGACGCGCTGGTGCTCTCCGGCGGCGGCAGCGAGCGCGAGCAGGAGGAGCGGGCGGCGCTCGCCGCCTTCTGCCCGGGCGCCGACCTGCGGCTGACCGTGCTCAAGCTGCCGGACGGCCGGATGCCCGTGCACTGGGACGAGGCCAAGGCCGCGGTCGAGGAACTGCGCGGGCAGACCGAGCCCGATCTGATCCTGGCCCCGCGCACCGATGACGCGCACCAGGACCACCGCGGCCTGGCGCAGCTGATACCCACCGCGTTCCGCGACCACCTGGTGCTCGGCTACGAGATCGTCAAGTGGGACGGCGACCTCGGCCGCCTCGCCGCGTACCAGCCGCTGTCGCCGGAGATCGCCGAAGAGAAGGTGCGGCTGCTGCAGGAGCACTATCCCTCGCAGCGGCACCGGCCCTGGTACGACCGGGAGGCCTTCCTCGGCCTCGCCCGGATCCGCGGCATCGAATGCCATGAGCGATACGCCGAAGCGTTCGCCGTCACCAAACTCACGCTCAACCTGGGGGGTTGAACCTTGCGCGTACTGCTGACCGGACACCAGGGATATCTGGGAACCGTCATGGCCCCGGTCCTCACGGCCGCCGGGCACGAGGTCGTCGGCCTCGACGCCGGCCTGTTCGCCGACTGTGTGCTGGGCCCGACGCCCGCGGACCCGCAGGGGCACCGGGTGGACCTGCGCGACGTCAGAGCCGAACACGTGGCCGGCGTCGACGCCGTGATCCATCTGGCCGCGCTCTCCAACGACCCGCTGGGCTCGCTGGCCCCGGAGCTCACCTACGACATCAACCACCACGCGTCCGTACGGCTGGCCCGGCTGGCCCGCGACGCCGGGGTGCGGCGCTTCCTGTACGCGTCGACGTGCTCGGTGTACGGCGCCGCCGGGGGCGACGACCTGGTGGCCGAGGACGCCCCGCTGCGGCCGGTGACGCCGTACGCGGAGTCCAAGGTGCGGGTGGAGGACGACCTGCACGCGCTGTCCGACGGCGACTTCAGCCCGGTGTACATGCGCAACGCCACCGCGTTCGGCTACTCGCCCCGGCTGCGCGCCGACATCGTGCTGAACAACCTGGTGGGCCACGCGCTGTTGTCCGGCGAGGTGCTGGTGCTCTCCGACGGCACCCCCTGGCGTCCGCTGGTGCACGCCGCCGACATCGCACGGGCCTTCACGGCCGCGCTGACGGCGCCGCGGGAAGCGGTGCACGACCGGGCGTTCAACATCGGCAGCGAGATCAACAACGTCACGGTCGCCGAGATCGCCGGGCAGGTCGCCGAGGCGGTGTCCGGCGCGAAGGTGAACATCACCGGGGAGAACGGCGCGGATCCGCGGTCGTACCGGGTGGACTTCTCCCGGTTCCGCTCGGCCGTCCCCGGCTTCGACTGCGAGTGGACGGTGAAGCAGGGCGCGCTCGAACTCGCCGACGCCTACCGCACACACGGGCTGACCCGCGAGGACTTCGAGCAGCGCTTCACCCGCCTCGCCGTGCTGCGCTCGGCGTCCGACGCGGGCGCCGTCGACGGCACGCTGCGGTGGCGCCGGTGACCGCGCACGGCGCTGAGATGTACGCCCTGGTGGAGCGGCTGTACCCGCTCTGCCGGAGCATCACCGGCGACGGTGTGCGCGCCACCTTGGACATCGTCGGCGAGTACATCCCGCTGCAGGTGCACGAGGTGCCGACCGGGACGCAGGTGCTCGACTGGACGGTGCCGCAGGAGTGGAACATCCGGGACGCGTACATCGCCGACGCGGCCGGGAACCGGGTCGTCGACTTCGCCGCGTCCAGCCTGCACGTGCTCGGCTACAGCGTGCCGGTGTCGGCGACCATGCCCCTGGCCGAGCTGCGCGAACATCTGCACACCCTGCCGGAGCACCCGGCCTGGGTGCCGTACCGGACCAGCTACTACAAGCCGGAGTGGGGGTTCTGCCTGGCCCAGGAGACCCTGGACGCACTGCCGGACGGCGAGTACGAGGTGCGGATCGACTCCACGCTCGCCGACGGTCACCTCACCTACGCCGAGCACGTGGTCCCCGGGCAGGTCGCCGACGAGGTGATCGTCTCCTGCCATGTCTGCCACCCGTCGCTGGCCAACGACAACCTGGCCGGCATCGCGGTGGCGACGTTCCTGGCCCGGGCGCTCGCGGAGCAGAAGCCGTACTACACCTACCGGTTCATCTTCGCGCCCGGCACCATCGGGGCGATCACCTGGCTGGCCCGCAACGCCGAGCGGGTGGAGCGGGTCAAGCACGGGCTGGTGCTGGCCTGCGCGGGTGACTCGGGCAGTCTGACGTACAAGCGGAGCAGGCGCGGCGACGCGGAGATCGACCGGGTGATGGGGCATGTGCTGGCCGCCTCCGAACGCCCGCACAGCGTCGCCGAGTTCACTCCGTACGGCTACGACGAGCGGCAGTACTGCTCGCCCGGGTTCAACCTCGGGGTGGGCTCGCTCAGCCGGACGCCGTACGCCGGTTACCCGGAGTATCACACCTCGGCGGACAACCTGGACTTCGTCTCCCCTCAGGCGATGGCGGACACCCTCGCGGTCTGCCGCGAGGCCTTCGCCGTCCTCGACCGCAACCGGCGGTACGTCAACCTCAGCCCCTACGGCGAACCGCAGCTGGGGCGGCGCGGGTTGTACGACGCGCTCGGCGGCCGCAGCGACACCAAGCAGGCCCAGATGGCCATGCTCTGGGTGCTCAGCCTCTCCGACGGCGAGCACAGTCTGCTGGACGTCGCCGAGCGGTCCGGGCTGCCGTTCGACACCGTCGCCGCCGCGGCCGACGCCCTGCACGGCGCCGAACTGATCAAGGTGTGACGCCGATGACCACCGAGGAGGAGAAACCGCCGACGACGGCGCCAAAGGCCGGATCCGCCCGGCGGGCCTTCGTCGGCCGGCTGTCCTGGGGACTGGCCGACCAGGCGGCCTCCAGCATCAGCAACTTCGCGGTGGGCATCTACGTGGCACGCTCGCTGGGGGTGACCGCGTTCGGCGTGTTCAGCCTCGCCTGGGTGACCTACGGCGTGGTGCTCAACGTCTCCCGCGGGCTTGCCACCGATCCGCTCGTGGTGCGCTTCAGCGGCGTATCGGACACGTCCTGGCGCAGGGCGGTGGCCCGGTCGTCGGGTACCGCGCTCGGCGTCGGTGCCGCCATAGGGGCGGTGTGTCTGGTGGCCGGCCTCGCGCTCGGCGGCCGTGTGGGGCCCGCGTTCGCCTGCCTCGGCGTCATGCTGCCGGGGCTGCTGCTGCAGGACGCCTGGCGGTACGCGTTCTTCGCCGCGGGCACCGGGCGGAAGGCGTTCGTCAACGACGTCGTGTGGGGCGTCGCGCTGGTCCCGGCCATGGTGGTGGCGGCCCGCGTGGGCAGCGTGTCCGCCTTCGTGCTCGCCTGGGGCGCGTCCGCCACGGTGGCCGCGGGCTACGGCTACGTCCAGTCCGGCATCCTGCCCCGGGTGACCCGGGCCCGTGCGTGGCTTCGCGAGCAACGCGACCTCGGCTACCGGTACCTGGTCGAGAACGTCAGCCTCAGCGGGGCGAGCCAGCTGCGTGCGTACGGGCTCGGCGCGATCGCCGGGGTCGGCGCGGTGGGTGCGGTCCGGGGCGCCGAGCTCCTGCTCGGCCCGTTCCTCGCCGTGCTGATGGGGCTGTCGCTGGTCACCGTCGCGGAGGCGGCACGGGTGCTGCGGCGGGCCCCGCACCGCCTCGGCAGGTTCTGCCTCCTGCTGGGCGGCGCGCAGGCCGTCGCCGCGCTGCTCTGGGGCGGGGCACTGTTCCTGATGCCGGACCGGCTCGGCGAGCTCGTCCTCGGCGACGTCTGGCACTCCGCCGCACAGCTGATCGTGCCGGTCACCCTCGGTGTCGCGGGCGCCGGCCTCGGCACCGGCGCGGCGGCCGGGCTGCGCGCGCTCGCCGCGGCCCGGCGCAGCCTGCGCTGCCAGCTGTTCGCCTCCGCCTGCTACGTCACCGGCGGTCTCGGCGGGGCGGCCCTGGCCGGCACGGTCGGCTCGGCCTGGGGCGTCGCCGCCGCGACCCTCTGCGCCTCGGCCGTGTGGTGGCTGCAACTGCGGTCCGCCCTGCGCGAGTACCAGCACCATCCCATCCCACAAGTGAGGACGTCATGAGCGCCCATCCCCGGCTGAGCATCGGCCTGCCCGTGTACAACGGCGAGGAGTATCTGGCCGAGTCGCTCGACGCCCTGCTCGGCCAGACCTATGAGGACTTCGAGCTGGTCATCTCCGACAACGCCTCGATCGACGGGACCCAGGACATCTGCCGCAAGTACGCGGCGCAGGACTCGCGCATCCGGTACATCCGGCTGACCCGGAACATCGGCGCCGCGCCCAACCACAACTACGTGTTCACCGAGTGCCGCGGCGAGCTGTTCAAGTGGGCCTCGCACGACGACCTGTACGCCCGGGACCTGCTGCGGCGCTGCGTGGAGGCGCTGGACGAGCGTCCGGACGTGGTCCTCGCGCACTCCGACCAGGCGGTCATCGACGGCGAAGGGCAGGTGAAGGTCCCGTACGAGTACGGGCTCGCCACCGCCTCCCCGCACGCGCCGGAGCGGTTCCGCAGCTTCCTGTTCGAGCCCGGTGGCGACGACTTCTACGGGGTGATGCGCGCCGACATGCTGCGCCGGGTGAAGCCGCACGACAGCTACCACCACGCGGACCGCACGTTCGTCGCCGAGATCGTCCTGCACGGACCCTTCCACCAGGTGCCGGAGCTGCTGTACTTCCGCCGCGACCACCCCACCCGCGCCGAGCGGGCGAACCCTTCCAAGCGCTCCCGGTGCGTCAACCTGGACCCGCGCCGGGCGGGCGCACTGCACCCGACACCCCGGCTGCTCGCCGAGTACGTCTGGGGCTTCGTCTCGGCGATCCAGCGGGCGCCGCTGTCCACAGCCGACCGCCGCGCCTGCTACCGCCACCTCTCCGCATGGATGACCAGCCGGGTCCGGCCGGGTGCCGGCGAGCGGGTCGAGGACCGCGCCCCGGTCGACCCGGCCCGGCTCACGGTCTCCGTCGACGCCCTCGTCGCCGGCCGTGAAGGTCGTGTGGGTCGTGCGGGGCGCGCAGAGGAGCAGGCATGACGTCGGCGCACGAACACGAACGCCCGGTGCGCGTCGGGGTGTTCGGCCTGCTCGGCTCCGGCAACCTGGGCAACGACGGGTCGCTCGAAGCCGTGCTCGGGTACCTGCGCGCCGAGCACCCGGAGGCGGTCGTGGACGCGCTGTGCGGCGGGCCCGAGGTCGTCTCGGCCCGGTACGGGATCCCCGCGACGCGGCTGCACTGGTACCGCGGGGAGTACCGGACGGCGTCCCGTGTGGGCGCGATCGCGGGGAAGGGACTGGGCAAACTCGTCGACGTCTTCCGCACCGCCGCCTGGGTGCGCCGGCACGACGTGGTGATCGTGCCGGGCATGGGCGTCCTGGAGGCCACGCTGCCGCTGCGGCCGTGGGGCTTCCCGTACTCGCTGTTCCTGCTCTGCGCGACCGGCAGGCTCTTCGGCACCAAGGTCGCGCTGGTCGGCGTGGGCGCCGCCGCGATCCGCGACCGGGCGACCCGGGCCCTGGTGCGCCGGTCGGCACGGCTGGCCGCGTACCGGTCGTACCGGGACACCATGTCCCGTGACGCGATGCGGGCGATGGGCGTGGACACCACGCGCGACGAGGTCTACCCGGACCTCGCGTTCGCCCTGCCGACGCCGCGGGCCAGCGCGCCCTCCGGCATGACCGGCGGCTTGGTCTGCGTCGGCGTCATGGACTTCCACGGCGGCAACGACGACCGTGCTCGTGCCGAGGAGATCCACCGGCGCTACCTCGACGGGACAACCCGTTTCGTCCGCGCGCTGGTCGAGGACGGCAGACCGGTCCGGCTGCTCACCGGCGACGCATGCGATGCCCCGGTGGTCGCCGCGATCCTCGACGCGGTGGACTCGCCGCTGGTCACCGCCGCCGAAGCGGCCTCGCTGGCCGACCTGATGAAGGAGACCGCGGCCGCCGACACCGTGGTGGCGACCCGGTACCACAACCTGGTCTGCGCGCTGAAGTCCGGCACTCCGACGCTCGCGCTCAGCTATGCGGCGAAGAGCGACGCGCTCATGGACCGGATGGGCCTCGCCGCGTACTGCCACCCGGCTCGCGAGGTCGACGCCGACCGGCTGCTGGAGCAGTTCCGCGCGCTGGAGAAGCGCTCGGCGGAGCTGCGGCAGACCCTCGCCGAGCGGAACCGGCTCGCCGCCCGGCAACTCCAGGACCAGTTCACCGCGTTGACGGCCGCCCTGTTCCCGGCGAACGACCACCCGCACGCCCGCACCAGGCAGGAGACTCCATGAAGGCGACCCAAGTCCCGGCGATCGACGGCGCGTTCCTGTTCGAGCCGACGCCGTACGCCGACGAACGCGGCTTCTTCTGCCGCACCTTCGACGCCGACGTGGTCCGCTCGGTGGGCCTCGACCCGAACGCCTTCGTCCAGGACAGCCTGTCCCGCTCGGTCCGGGGCGTCCTGCGCGGCCTGCACCTGCGCTCCGGCGCGGGCGAGGCCAAGCTGGTGCGGTGCTCGTACGGGCAGATCTTCGACGTCGTCGTGGACCTGCGGCCGGATTCGCCCACGTACCTGGGCCGGGCCTTCTTCGAGCTCTCCGGCGAGACGCAGACGACCCTGTACATCCCGGCGGGCTGCGCGCACGGCTTCCAGGCCCTGACCGAAACCGCGGACACCTCCTACCGGATCGACCGCCCGCACGATCCGGCCGAGGACGTGACCATCGCCTTCGACGACCCGGAGCTCGCCATTCCCTGGCCGCTGCCGGTCACATCGATGTCCCAGCGGGACCGGGAGGCACCGAGCCTCGCCGAGGTCCTGAAGCACGAGGAGAGGTGAGACGTGACTGACGTGACCGACGAGTCCACGGAGTTCCTCCTGCCCCGGTCGCGGGCGGCGAACGAGCGGCTGCACGCCATGATCCCGGGGGGCGCGCACACCTACGCCAAGGGCGACGACCAGTACCCCGAGCACCTCGCCCCGGTCATCAGCCACGGCCGCGGTGCCCATGTGTGGGACATCGACGGCAACCGCTACATCGAGTACGGCTCCGGCCTGCGGTCGGTGAGCCTCGGCCACGCCCACCCACGTGTGACCAAGGCGGTGCGGCGGGAACTCGAACGCGGCAGCAACTTCGTCCGGCCGTCCATCGTGGAGGTCGAGGCCGCGGAACGCTTCCTGGCCACGGTGCCGACCGCCGAGATGGTGAAGTTCGCGAAGAACGGCTCCGACGCCACCACCGCCGCGGTACGCCTCGCCCGAGCCGCCACCGGACGCCCGCGGGTGGCCATCTGCGCCGACCATCCGTTCTTCTCCGTCGACGACTGGTTCATCGGTACGACGCCGATGCCCGCCGGAATTCCGGCGGCGACCACCGACCTCACCGTGGCATTTCCGTACGGCGACCTGGCCGCCACGGAGGAACTGCTCACCCGGCACCAGGACGAGATCGCCTGCCTGATCCTCGAACCCGCCACCCACACCGAGCCGCCGCCCGGCTACCTCGCCGGCCTGCGCGAACTGGCCGACCGGCACGGCTGCGTACTCGTCTTCGACGAGATGATCACCGGCTTCCGCTGGTCCGAGGCGGGCGCCCAGGGCCTGTACGGCGTCGTCCCCGACCTCTCCACGTTCGGCAAGGCGCTGGGCAACGGGTTCGCCGTCTCCGCGCTGGCCGGGCGCCGCGATCTGATGGAGCGGGGCGGGCTGCGTCCCCCCGGCGACCGGGTGTTCCTGCTGTCCACCACGCACGGTGCGGAAACGCACTCCCTCGCAGCCGCGATGGCCGTGCAGACCACCTACGTAGAGGAGGGCATCACCGCGCGGCTGCACGCCCTCGGCGAGCGGTTGGCGGCCGGTGTCCGCGACGCCGCGGCCGGCATGGGCGTCGGCGACCACGTCGTCGTCCGGGGCCGGGCCAGCAACCTGGTCTTCGCCACCCTCGACGAGAACCTCCAGCCGTCGCAGCAGTACCGCACCCTGTTCCTGCGCCGACTCCTTGCGGGCGGAGTGCTGGCCCCGTCGTTCGTGGTGAGCAGCGCGCTGGACGACGCCGACATCGACCGCACCGTGGACGTGGTGGCTCAGGCATGTGCGGTGTACCGGAAGGCACTTGACGCCGGTGACCCAGGCCCTTGGATGGCCGGACGGCCGGTGAAGCCGGTGTTCCGCCGCTTGGCATGACGTGAATGTGAGATGCCGTGGGGTGGTGTGTGGTGGGCTGCCGTGCCGTCAGCTACGGTCCCGCTGACCGGCGTCGGCGGCCATCCGATCGACCGGCCGGGCAGCCATCCGGTCGATCAGCCACGCGGTCGCCGGTACCACCGCCAGCGCGGTGCACCAGCCGCCTAGGACATCGGTCGGGTAGTGCGCGCCCAGGGCGACCTGCGCCCAGCCCATGGCGGCTCCGGCGACGAGCGCCGCGGCGAGCACGAGTGACAGGCCGGCCGTCCTGCCGAGGCCGAGCCAGCCGGTCACGAGCAGCGCCACCACGAGGGCGAACGCCGTGAGGAAGGCGGTGTGCCCGCTCGGATAGGACAGGTTGCCGTCGCCGTGGATGGTGCGTCCCACCAGGGATTTGAGCAGCGTCGCCGTCACCACGGTGGTGGCGACCCCGGCAACGACGAACACCGCCGCGCGAGGACGCCGAAGCAGTAGGCAGCCCGTCACGGCGGCCACGACAAGCATCGCCGCGCCGACCGGCTCCCCCAGGAAGTCCGTGGCCAGAGCGGCATGCCGCCACGGCGGGCGCACACTGTCCGCCGTCGGGTCGATGACCCACCTGTCCACCGTGCCGGGCTCGCTGTGTCCGGCGTACAAGACCCCGAGCACGACGACCACCAGCGCGGCGAGGGCCGCGATCAGCCCGAGCCACGCGCGCAGCGCCGGAGACAGCACCGTGGGTGCCGACCGGCCGGTCACGACCATCTGGCGGATGCGATCCACCTCCCCCTCCCGTCGAGGCCGTCGCCGAGGCGACTGACGCCCTGGTCAAGGGCATCGGAATCCGTCTCCGTCGGCCACCCTAACCAACAACACGGCGGGGGCAAACGGCCGTTGGAGAACGCCTTCCGTGGCCGGTGAAGGACACTGTCGGGTCCTTGGAGCAGAGGCCTACTGGACGAGCTCCCAGTCCTGCGAGCCGTCGGTCGCCGCGTTCTGCAAGGTCAGCTGGGCCCCGGCGGACGCGCCGGTCAGGTACAGGCTCGGGTTCTTGACGGACTGCAGCTTGTAGAAGCCGTCGTCGGTCTTGACGAGGTTCCAGCTGCCCGTGGCGCTGTTGTCCACCCACTGACCGATCTTCTGGCCGGCCGTCGCGTTCCCGGTCCAGATGGCGGCCGCGCGACCGCCCGACTTGTTCAGCAGCGTCTTGCCGCCGTTGGGCTCGGTCACGATGTGCCAGAACTGAGTGTCCGCGTTGGCCGCCGATCCGGGGGCTTCCAGACGGACGTCGGGAACGTCGCCGTTGCCGATGTTCGCGTCGTTGGTCTTGTTCCCGGTACCGATCACCTGATCCGTCTTCCGGTTCACCAACTGGAAGTAGGGGCCGTCCGAGTGGCCGAGGTCGACCTCGGCGAACCTGAGCGTCGAGGTTCCCTGGTTGTTGAGTATCGCGATGCGGCCGGTGCCCTCGACGTACTGCAGGTTGCGGCTGTAGCCGGCCTGCGAAGTCGTCTGGTACTCCTTCCACGCGCCGTCGCTGCGGCCGCTCTCGTTGACCCAGACGTTGCCGCTGCTCGCGGCGTTGTACACCAGCCGCCCACCGGGAAGCCTGATGAGGACGGGGCTGCCGTTGGCCGAGAGAGTCCGCGAACCAGAGTCGACCGGCAGTGAGTTGACCCCTGTACCGGTGGGCGAGCCGGTGTGGAACTTCAGCGGGTCGTCGGCGATCCGGTATCTGGTGTTGGCCCCGCCGCCCCAGTACTCGTAGGTGAGCATCCACTTGCCGTCAGTCGTGCGGACGACGTTCGTCATGCCCGGCCGCCCGCCTCCGATCTCCGTCTTGCCGCCGCCCATGTCCTGAGTCAGTCCGGCGATGTCGACGACGGGGGCGCTCCACGCCGCGCTGCGGCCGTCCCAGGTCTTGTGCACGAGGATCTGGCCGAGCGAATCCCTGGCGGTGTCGTTCGCCGGGTCGAGGGTCGGCACTCCCGTGTTCGGGTCGAAGCCGGTGTAGTCGTTCTCGTCGGAGTAGTAGCAGACGAGCCTGCCCTTGTGGACCATGAGGTACGGCTCCCAGAGGGGGTCCACCTGCTTGTCCGTGTTCGCGGCGGCGATGTTCTGACCGGTCGCGCCGGCGCTGCCGCCCTGCCAGCCGCCGGTGGCGACGACGTTGACGACCTTCCATGTCGCGCCGTCGTCGGTGCTGGAGTAGAGGGCGATCGCCATGTCCTTGCGGTCTCCGTCGTTGGACGGCGTCCAGTCGGGGTCGGCGGCCTTGTGCTCCTTGTAGTAGTAGTCGTCGCCCGACACGACACTGGCGAGCAGCAGGGTGCCTTGCTTCAGGTTTCCGACGTCCTGCGGAAGGACGTAGAGGTAAGGGTTTGTCCAGTTGCTCGTGTACCTCGCGTACTTGGGGTCGCTGGAGAGGTACGCCGGCGCCCTGACCTCGGACAGCGGCTGCCACGACGTGCCGTCGTCGTCACTCTTGTAGACCGGGAGCGTCTGCTTGTCGGCGCTTGCCGTCTCCGTCACGACCGTGGACTTCTCGAACGACGCCACCAGTCGCCCACTCGGCAGTTGCGCCGACTTGGGGTAGACCGCGCAGTTGCCTCGCCCCTTCAGACACGGTTCGCCGCCGAGTTGGTACAGGATCCCGCCCGTCGGGTTGTACGCCTGCGCGGCGGACACGGGGATGGCCAGCAACGCGGACGTTGCGGCGAAGGTTCCCAGTGCCTTGCCCAGTCTTCTTCTCTGCATGACTCTCCTTCGGCGATGCCTACGGTGCTGCCCGGGTCCTGCGATCGCAGGTGGGCGGGGTGGGGTGGGGTGGGGTGCTCAGTCGGCGACGAGTACCCGTACGTCCCACGGGCCGAGGTCCAGCGCGGTGCCGGCCGGTACGGGACCGTCGTTCAGGGCGTCGGAGAGGTACACCGGGGCCTGGACACGGGCGGGCTGCCAGCTCCAGTTGTGGACGACGTGGACGCGGCGCCCGTCGGGGGCCGTACCGGTCGTCGCGGTGACCGATTCCGGCAGCTCGCCCCAACCATGGCGGGCCGTGGGGGCCAGCCAGGTCGCCAGCGCCCGGGCGAGGGCCCGGTCGGGGAGCGTGCCGACGTAGGTGACACGGCCCTCGCCGTGACGGCGGGTGGTGATCGCGGGCCAGCGGCCGAAATGCGGGTGGTCGTACGCGGCGAGCACCTCGGCGTCGGTGACGGTCAGGCCGTCGGCCCAGCGGGTCGCCGCCGCCTCCTGCGGCAACTGCAGCGGGCTGCCGGGTACGGCACGGACCGGGATGTCGGCCGCGAGGTTGCTGAATTCGTCGTACGTGATGCCCGCGGCCTCGGTGAGGCGTCCGGGTTGCGGTTCGAGGCGGGCCCGGGCCTCGTGGTCGGCGTATCCGGTGCGCGGGCCGAGGACCAGGTGGCCGCCCGCGTCGGCGTAGGCCGCGAGCCAGTCGAGGGTGGGGTCGGCGGCGATGTACAGCCCGGGGACGACCAGTACGGGGTGGCGGTGGGCGGCCTCCTGCGGCGTCATGCCTTCCCGCTCGCCGAGCGGGTCGTGCAGTTGACGGGCGTGCACGAGGCGCACCTGGCGGCCGGCCTCGAAGGCGCCGCGGTAGAAGGGGTCGAAGATGCGGTGGTAGGCGGCAGGGTCGGGGGCACCGTCGGCGGTCGCGAGCGGGGGGTGCTTCTGCATCAGCCACTTGCTGGGCGTCGAGTAGACCATCGTGATGTCGGCGTCCGGTTCGAGCCCGGCGACGAGCGATCCGGCCGTCTCGAACTCGGCGCCCAGGCGGGCGAGTTCGGCGTATGCGCGGCCGGGCTGTCCGCTGTGCGGCAGGACACCGCCCCAGTACGTCTCGGCGCCGAAGCGCAGGGTCTGCCACTGCCAGTACTCGATCATCCGCGCCCCGCGCGCCACGTGCGCCCACGCGGCCTGCCGCCACTGGCCGTCGTAGGCGGGGCGGTTGTCCCAGGCGAAACCGATGGAGCTCGCGTTGGTCTCGGTGACCAGGAACGGCTCCTGCCGGGAGGAGAACATCCAGTCCGCCGTCTGGTACATCGACCAGACGCCGGTGGTCTTCCAGATCTGCTCGTGGTCGTCCGGTGTGGGGTCGGGGAGCAGGAGGGCGTCCTGCATGTCGTAGTACGGGTTGCCGGAGGCGATATCGAGGCGGGCGGACAGCTCGTCGTCCGCGACGCCCTGGCGGGTGTAGGAGATGCAGGTGGTGACGAAGTGCCCGGGGCGGGCGTACTCGCGGACGATGTCCGCCTGCCAGCCGATGAACTCGGTGACCTGACGGGCCTGGAACTCCCGCCAGGCGACGTCGTACTGGGGCTGGACGTTGCCGTCCGGGGTCCACAGGTCGGCCCAGTCGGACAGCCGGTGCGACCAGTACACCAGGCCCCATTCGCGGTTCAGGGTCTCGACATCGCCGTACTTGCCGCGCAGGTGGTCGACGAAGCGCTGGAAGACGCCCCGGTTGTGGAAGAGGTGCAGGCCCGGTTCGTTGTCCACCTGCCAGCCGATGACGGCCGGATGGCCGGCGTACCGGGCGACGATCTTGCGGATGATCCGCTCGGCGTGGAAGCGGAACGCCGGGTGGGTGAAGTCGACCTCCTGGCGGGCGCCCCAGCCGAGGCGCTGTCCGGTGGCGTGTTCGCCCGTGATCTCCGGGTACTGGCGGGCCAGCCAGGGCGGCACCGCGTACGTCGGGGTGCCGATGATGACGGAGATGCCCCGCTCGTGGGCGCCGTCGAGGACGGGCTGGAGCCAGTCGAGGTCGAAGCCGCCGTTCTCCGGCTCCCAGGTCGACCAGACCGACTCGCCCACGCGGATCACAGTGAAGTTCGCCGCGGCCATCAGGTCGAGATCGGTCTTCAGCCGTTCGGCGGGCCGCAGTTCGGGGTCGTACCCGGGCGTGTACTCGTGGTAGTAAGCGGCGCCGAACAGGACTCGGGCGGGCAGATCCGCCATGAAGGAACCTCCGGAAAAGTAGGGGGAGTTACTGCTTGACGCTTCCGGTCGCCAGACCGCTTTGCCAGTAGCGCTGGAGCAGGAGGAAGGCCATGACGAGCGGCACGACGGAGATCAGGGACCCGGTCACGACGAGCGGGAGCATGTCGCCGCCGGCGCCGGCCCCACCGTTCTGCGCCTGGGCTGCCCAGGAGGAGAGTCCGACCGTGATGGGGTACAGGTTCGGGTCGTTGAGCATGATCAACGGCAGGAAGTAGTTGTTCCAGGTCGATACGAGGGTGAAGAGCAGGACGGTCACCAGTCCGGGCGCCAGCAGCCTGAGCACGATCCGGAAGAAGATCCGTGCCTCCCCTGCCCCGTCGATGCGGGCGGCCTCCAGGAGACTGTCCGGGACGGCGTCGGCCGCGTAGACGCGCATCAGGTAGAGGCCGAAGGGGTTGACGAGGGAGGGCAGGATGATCGCCCAGGGCGTGTTGACCAGGCCGACCTCGGCGAACAGCAGATAGGTCGGGATGGCCAGCGCGGTGGCCGGGACCATGATGGCGCCGAGTACGAGGTTGAAGGCGGCCCGGTCACCGCGGAAGCGGTACTTGGCGAAGCCGTATCCTGCGGCGGCCGCGAGCAGTGCGGCGCCGAGCGCACTGACGACGGCGTACCCGGCGGTGTTGAGCAGCCAGTGCACGAAGACGCCGTCGTCCTGTGTGAAGGTGGCTTTGATGTTGGCCGACAACTGCGGGGTGCGGGAGAACCACAGGCCGAAGCTGTTGAACAGGTCCTGTGTGTTCTTGGTCGAGGCCACCAGCAGCCAGAACAGCGGGAGCAGGAAGTAGGCCAGGGCCGCCAGCATGGCGATCGTCAGCGGGGTGCTGCGGCGGCGGGACGTGGTGCGGCGTCGCGTCGGTGCGGCGGGTGCGGGGCCGGCCGGTGCGGTCGTGGCCTTCGGCATCGTCGTCGTCACGTGGCCCTCCTGCGGTTCGCGGTCAGCAGCACGACGTAGGAGGCGATCACGATGACCAGGCCCAGGAGGAAGGACACCGTGGCCGCGTAGTTGACCTGGTTGCCGGTGAAGGCGAGGGAGTAGGCATAGAGGTTGGCGGTGTAGGAGCTGCTGATGACGTCGGGGGCGATCTTCATCAGCAGGTTCGGCTCGTTGAACAACTGGAAGCTGCCGATCACCGAGAACAGCAGGGTGAGCAGCAGAGCGGGCCGCAGCGCCGGGAGTTTGATCGACCAGGCGATGCGCCAGGCGCCCGCCCCGTCCATCGCGGCCGCCTCGTACAGGTCCTGCGGGATGGTCCGCAGGGCCGCGTACAGGATGATCATGTTGTAGCCGACGAACTCCCAGGTCACGATGTTCGCCAGGCTGCCCAGCATCCAGCCCTCACTGAGGAACCGCGGGGCCGGCACGTCCAGGTTGCGGCTCAGCTGGGCGAACGGACCGAAGTCCCGGCCGTAGAGGTAGCCCCACATGAGAGCGGCCACCACACTGGGCACCGCGTAGGGCACGAAGATGCCCAGCCTGATCACACGTGCCAGCCGCAGCAGGCCGCTGTCGAGGGCGAGGGCGAACACCAGGGCCAGCAGCAGCATCAGCGGCACCTGGATCACGAAGAACAGGGCCACGCGTCCGACGCCGTGGAGGAGGAGCGGGTCCTTCAGGGCGGTGACGTAGTTGTCCAGGCCGACGAAGACCGTTCCGCCGATGAGGCGTTGCTGGAAGAGGCTGAGGTAGGCGGCATAGCCGAGGGGGGCGAGGAACAGCAGGAGGAAGAGGATCAGGAACGGGGCCACGAACAGCGGCCCTGCCGCGCCGGACCGGCGGCGCGGCGGTCCCGATCGGCGCGGCTTCGCGGCCTGGCCCGCAGTCGGGACAGCCACTTCAGGCCCCCTTGACGGTGAAGCCCTGCTTCTTCGCGTACGTCGTGAGCCGCGACTGCCACGTGCCGAGCGCGGAGACGGTGTCGGACCGGTCGGCGAGGGACTTTCCGACGGTCTCGGTCCAGTCGGTCGCCGCCTGGTCGAGGAACGGCGGCCACTGGAACGACGTGGGGACCGTCTCGCTGATGCCGGCGAAGATCTGGTTGACCTTCTGGCCGCCGTAGAAGGCAGGCGCGTCGCCGGTGAAACTCGGGTCGGCGAGCAGGGACTTGGTCGCCGGGAAGAAGAACTGCTTGGTGGCGAACATCCTGGCGCTGGCCGGGTCGCTGTTGAGGAACTGGGCGAACCGCGCTGCCGCGATCGCGTTCCTGGTGGACTTGATGACCGCGGTCGTGGAGCCGCCCCAGTTGCCCGAGACCGGCTTGGACGCGTCCCACTGCGGCAGCGGCGCCGCGCGCCAGTTGCCGGCGGTGGCCTTGGCCGAGCCGGACAGGAAGGCCGGGCCCCAGGCCGCGGTGAGCCAGGTGGCGTACTTGCCCTTGTTGAACCCGGCGTACCAGCCGTCGGTGAAGTCCGGGTCGGTACTGATGACGCCTTCCTTCGCGAGCCCGCCCCAGTACGCGCCGAGCTTCCTGGAGACGGCGTCGTCGACACTGATGGAGAGGTCGCTCCTGCCCGGGGTCGCATACGGTTTGGCGCCTGCCTGCCACAGCAGGCCGTGCCAGGCGGCGGGTTCGTTCCGCGCGAGGTTGGTGAGGTAGACGTCCGGGTCGGCCTTGTGGAGCCTGCGCGCGGCCGCGGCGAACTCGTCCCAGGTGGTGGGCACTTGGATGCCGTGCTTGTCGAAGATGTCCTTGCGGTACAGCATGCCCATCGGACCGGTGTCCTGGGGTATCGCCCAGACCTCGCCACCGGGTCCGCCGACCTGGCCCCATGTCCAGTCGACGAACTGGTCCTTCAGCGCCGAGGCGCCGTACGGGGCGAGGTTCAGCAGGCTGTCCGTGATCGTGAAGGTGGGGATCGCCTGGTACTCGATCTGCACGAGATCCGGTGCGCCGGTGCCGGCCTTGAGCGCGGTGCGCAGCTTGGTGTAGTGCTCGACGCCCTGGCCGGAGTTGACGACCTTGACCTTGATCGCGGGGTACTTCTTCTCGAACAGCGCGATCTCCTGCTGGATGTCCGGCACCCAGGTCCAGAACGACAGCTCGGTCGGCGTCTTCATCGCCTTGTCGATGTCGGCCTGGCTCGCCGGCTCGGCGGACGAGCCGGAGCCGCTGTCGCCACCGCAGGCGGCGAGCGCGGCGCCGAGGGACACCGCGCCGGTCGCGGCAAGGAAGCGCCGACGGCTCATGGAGGAGGTGGGAACGAAGGACCTGGGCATGGTGAACTCCCGCCGGTGGGAAGGGGAACGGAGCGCCTGGCGAGGGCGCGTCGTGAAGGTGGGATGGGAGGAGCGTGCGGGGAAGTGCGGGGCGCGGACTGCCGAGGCATCGGGGTCGCCATGCTCGGGTCGGCGTCACAGGGGCCGTGGCCGACGCGCGTGACGCGTACCGACGGCGGAGGTCCACAGCCGTGGAAGGGCGTTGAGGGGCGGTGGGCGCGGGCGGCTCACCGCCCGGCTACTGGTTCGCCCATCGGCTCAGCGGCCGTGAGCGGGTGGCGTCGGCCGGTGAGGGCTGGTCAGTCGGTGGTCGGCGGTCCGTCTGTGGGCGGAGGCGCGTGTGCTGGGCCGCGGCGTGCACGGGGGGCCGTACGTCGCCCGCCTGCCGGGGTCTTCCGGACCGGCGGGGGTGCGGTCGAGGCGCGGACGACAAGCTCGACCGGCGGATCGTGCGCCGGTGCCGACTCCGCGTCCGGCTTCTCGATGGCCTGCACCAGGAGCCGCAGCCCCTCCTGTGCCACGGCGTCGAAGGGCTGGCGCATCGTGGTCAGCGGAGGAGTGACATAGCCCGCGACGGGGACGTCGTCGAAACCGACGACACTCACGTCGTCCGGCACCCGCAGACCGGCTTCCACCAGCGCTCGGACCAGTCCGATGGCCATGTCGTCGTTGGCGGCGAACACCGCGGTGACATCGCCGGCAGAGGCGAGCAGTTCGCGGCCCGCCACGTAGCCGGACTCGGCCGACCAGTCGCCCACCATCACGGGCGGCTGTTCCCGGCCCTGTGCCTCCAGCGCCGCCCGCCAGCCCTCCAGACGGTCCCGGGCGGCGAACCATCGCTGCGGACCGGCGAGGTGATGGACCGTCGGATGGCCCAGACTCAGCAGATGCTCGGTGGCTGCTCGCGCCAACGACTCCGCACCGGCCCCCGCGGTCACGGCCCTGGGGCCGCCGAATGCCGCGGGCGCGCCGAGAACGAGGACCGGCACATCGACGCTGAGGGAGACCGCCCCCTCGTCGATCGGTTCCGATATGACGATGCCGTCCACGCCCTGTTCCAGCAGGGACTCCACAGCGCCGGCGACTCCGCCCGGGTCGCCCTCCAGCGTGGTGACCACACGGAGGGCATAACCCGCGTCCCGCGCGGCCCGCTCGATGCCGGTGAGCAGTGAGGCGGGGCCGTACAAGGCGGTTCCCAGGGTGACCACGCCGATGGAGCGGGAGCGCCCCGAGGCCAGTGCACGGGCCGCGCTGTTGATCCGGTAGCCGAGTTCCTCGGCGGCTTCGAGCACCCGCCGACGCACCTCGTCCGACACGTACCGCTCACCGTTGAAAACCCGCGACACCGTCTTCTGCGAGACGCCGGCCAGCCGGGCAACGTCCACGCTGCGCGGCGCGGCGGGGCTTCCACCCCGTCCTCCCACTCGCGTCATCTGGTGTCTCCCGCTGTCCGTCGGCTCAGATCCTAGCGAGTCAGGGACGGCCGTCCGGGGCCGACCGCTTTATGACTGCGCTGTCATGACTGCGGTGTCATATCTACGCAGCCGAACAGAACGTGTCAAGGCTTCACACAACATCGCAGCACCGAACCGCGCCGCACGGCGGCTTCCCCACGCGCCAATCACTGTCGCGGAGTGCAGAGATCCAGGGCCCTGCTACGCCTCGCAGAGGTCGGCCACCGCCGACAGTGATCAGGGTCTAACCCATGACCGCTTCAGCGTGCCACGAATCAACGCCTGCGCTTCGAGCCGCGGTCCAACGACTACCGCAGCTGGCGTGGAACGCCGATGGTCGACGACTGGCTGAGCACCTGCCACGCGCATGGCCACCGCCCGGCCGAGACCAGGCCCCTACCGACGCCGCTGACCTTCTCCATGCAAGGCTGAGCACTCGCCGGTCAACTGCGTGATCGGTGCCGGGTGTTGGCGGATGCCCGGCACCGGGCGGTCCGACCCGGGCTAATTCTGGGCCGGCCCACTCGGGTGGGCCAGTTCGATGCCGACTCTTCCGCCGATCCGCAGGGCCATGGTGCGGGTTGACTCCACAGTGAAGCCGGCGGCGGCGATCCGCTGCGGAACGGCGTCACCGACGTTGTCGCGCAGTTGTTCGCGCATCCGGCCGCGCCTCCCGCCCTGACGGCGACCTCGGCCGTGCATGTGGTCATGCCCGTGCTCGTCGAGCACCGCGTCGGCCAGGACGAGGAGCCCGTCGGGCCGCAGCACGCGGCGGACTTCGGCCAGCAGTGCGTCCTTCGACGTGCTGTCCAGGTGGTGCAGCATCAGGCTGGAGAAGACCCGGTCGAACGAGCCGTCGGCGTAGGGCAGTTCCTGGGCGAACCCGCGGTCCAGCCGTACGGTGAAGCCGGCCCGCCGGGCCTTGCGCCCGGCGCGGGCCAGCGCCTGCGGGTCCGGGTCCAGCCCGACGAGGTCCACGTTCCGATGCCGCTGACCGGTCGCCCGCAGCAGGTTCCCGGTGCCACAGCCGACGTCCAGCACCCGGTGCCCGTCCCGCAGCCGGGCCAGCGTGATCATCTCCTGGTGGATCGGGCGCAGCCCGAACACGTGGTGCATCACGTCGTAGAGCGGCGTCAGGAAGTGCTTCCCCATGCCCGGGATGTACTTCCGCTCGGTGAGCGGCTGAGACATTTTTTCGGTCATGCCCTCAGTCTGACTGCGTCCGAAGCTGCGGACCTGTACCGATCTGCGGCTTCAATGGGACGATTCAACGGTGAGGACTGTACGCAAGGCACCCAACCGGGACCGGCCGGCGACCTACTCGATACGGCCGACACCCGGCGAACTGCCCATGGCGACCTGGCGGCTGGAGCACGGCTGGGAGAGTGACTGGGAAAGCACCGGCACCTTCGAGGAGCACGCCCACGACTTCCCCGGCCTGGCGTACTTCCAGACCGGCGGCGGACTGCTGCGCACCGGCCGGCGGGCCTGGCCGATCGAGGCCGGCGACCTGTTCGTCATTGCACCCGGCGACGTGATGGGCCATGTCCACGCCACCGACCTGGCCCAGGCCCATGGCTGGGGCGTGTTCTTCACGGCCGACGCGCTCGGCCCGGACGTTCCCGGCGCTCACCTGGCCTGGCGCACGCACCCGCTGCTGTTCCCGTTCGTGCGCGGCGGAGCGATCGGCGCCCTGCGGTTGCGGGTACCCGAACCGGACCGACCGGATCCAGGCCCTTCATGATGAACTGGCGCAACGCCAGGACGGCTACCGGGAGGCCGCGTCGGCCCATCTGACACTGCTGCTGGTCGCAGTGTCCCGGCTCGCCGCCGATGTCGTGGGCGACCTGCGCGAGAACCGGGAACCACTGCTCGCCGAGGTGTTCGAGGTCATCGAGCAGCGCTACCCACAACCGCTGTCCCTGCGCGACGTGGCCGGCGCAGTCAACCTCTCCCCCGGCCACCTCACCTCGACCGTGCGCCGACGGACCGGGCGTACCGTACAGGAGTGGATCACCGAGCGACGGATGGTGCAAGCCCGGCGCCTGCTGGCCGCGACCGAACTCCCCATCAGCGAGATAGGCAGGCACGTGGGCTTCCCGGACGCCGGCTACTTCGCCCGCACGTTCGGCAAGGTGCACGGAATGAGCCCCGCACAGTGGCGCCGAGCCGGCACCGATCCCGGAAGCAGGCCGAGGCGCTGAGCAACCCGGGAAGCCACCTGCATGGCCTCCTCCCGGCTCGGGCCGAGCCCTGCCGAAAGCCGCTGTAACCACGCCGAGTGCCTACCAGCCCGTACGTAAGCCCTCACTCGCGGGCATCGGCTTCGGCATTCTGCTAGACGCGTTCACTCAGAAGCTCGCGCCCGCGATCGTCCTCGGAGTGGCCTACGGCGCCGTGTGGTGGGCCCTGGGCGCTCCGTGGAGCATGCCGGCGAACATGGGCATGCCGGTCTTCGAATGGAACGACGTGACCAACTCCAGCCTCGGCGGCCACCTGGTGTTCGGGCTGCTGGCGGGCCTCACTTTCGCCGTAATCGCCCAGGTGACGGCGGGGCGTGCCAGCGCGGCCGGCCGATGACCGCGACTGCGCCCGCGACGCCGGACGGCCCCGGCCGACTGCCCCGGGTGCCGACGACGGCTCGGTCCCGTACTGTCTGGCCGAAGGCGCCGACGCCCTGGCCGCCCCCGTCTCGGGCGGCGCACCGCCGCCATGGGCCCCGGGGCGACGCGAGGAGTCCCACCGCATGATCGACCACGACGCGGCAGACGACGACCCCGACCGGACCTGGTGCATCTCCGAGGTCGACATCTTCCGCGACCTCGGCGACGCGGCCGCAGCCCGCAGATCGCGCTCACCCACCAGCAGATCGCCGCACTGGCCGGCACCTCCCGGGAAACCACTACCAAGGTGCTGCGCGACTTCGCCGACAAGCAGCCGATCCGCCTGGCCCGCGGCCGCATCTCCGTGCTCGAACGGGAGCAGCTCGCCGATCACGCGGGGGGCAGCTGAACCGAAAGCGGGCCCGTCCGGCCACCAGTCAGCAGTGGGGCGAACGCGTCGCCGGCCCGGACGTCCTCGGAAGGGGGCCCGTCGGCGCGGCAGCGCTGGAGCCGGGGAGACAGACGGCGAAACTGCCTGCGCTGTGCGTGCACAATGCCACCCGCTCTCACCTCTCCGCGACCCGCTCCAGCAGATCCTCGCGCTCCCCGGGCGGCAGTTCCTCACCGGCGTCGAGCCGGTCCGGTGGCATCCAGCTGGGCGCGCAAGACAACCTCAAGAAGATCTCTTCGTCCGTCCACCTTCACGGATCACGATCCGCCTAGTGCTTGTCCGATGGGTCCGCGTAACTGCCTTACAACGCAGTCGGCGTGGGGCGGAGGGATCTACCGAACGACTAGCCGAGTGCTCGACAATGCACGACGCCCCGCCTTCCGGACCGTACAGGTCTGGACGGCGGGGCGAGACGGGCAAGCCCCGGCCGGTGGGATCACTGGCCGGGGCTTCTTCGTGCGTCGTTAGGCAGGAGTGATGTTCTCTGCCTGTGGGCCCTTCTGGCCCTGCGTGATGTCGAAGCTGACCTTCTGGCCTTCCTGAAGCTCACGGAAGCCCGAGCTGGCGATGTTCGAGTAGTGGGCGAAGACGTCGGGGCCGCCGCCGTCCTGCTCGATGAAGCCGAAGCCCTTCTCCGAGTTGAACCACTTCACAGTGCCTGTAGCCATGTGCCTGTCTCCTTCGAGGGACTCGTATCGGGCCCCGCACCGTGCGGGGTCCGGAGGTGATCGCCCTGGTCCGGAGAGGCGTTGAACAGCAAAAACGCCCGTGACTGCGATCACGGGCGAACGGGACTTCGGAACCACGACTGCTGATCACGACGCTACACCGGCTCGTGACGCTCTGCCACTCAAACACGGAGTTGGTCTCGCAGGTTGTGTTACGGGGGCAGAGCACCAGATGGCTGTCCACCGCCAAGCCGACACTCCGGCCTGCGTCCGACCCCACCAATCCACGATCAAGGTCCGGACTATGCGCGGGCGCTCGACGCCACTCCCAGCCTTGTCGTCTCCCTACAGCGTCAGTCAAAGAAGGCTGCCGCCCCCCGACCCAAGCACGGCCGGACCCAAACACGGCCGGACCCAGCCCAAGTCAGCATCAGGTCAGCAAACGTCCTGCCACAGCTGCCCACAGACAGCCACACCGTGGAATCGCCCGCGCCTCGGAACCGCTCCCGAAATCCTCCTGCCGCCCTCCCACCAGCGAACCAAAGACGGGAGACACCATCCGACCGCCTCCCGCTCGCCACTAGCCTGCCTTCAGGCATTCCCGCAGGTCAACGAACCCTACCGCGCGGCTTCAGGGGCACCGCAGGCAACTCAGGGGCACACAGTGGATCCCCGTCGTACCCCCCTGTGCCTCCCCGAACCGTGAGCCTTCCTTCCAGTCCTGGCGAGCCTGTACGTTCCCTCACTGAGGTCGCCCGACCCAGTTCGAGAACAACTGGGCGAGCTGCAGCCATCGCTTCAACACCCTGATGCGCCGCGGGACAACGCTCGGGACGACCGTCGCCTCCACCGGAACGTAGGGGCAGCGAGTTCAGGAGGATCACCGTGACCACGGCGGGCATGCACGTCCAGCACCTCTTGGGCACGTCGGCTGACGCCCAGCCCGACCACCAGGTCGGCGGCGCCACCTGTCGGCCCTGGGAAGACGCCTCGTCGTGCCCAAGGGGCGACGATGGATGACGCCTGCGGTCGTCTCCCCCGAAACCGTAACGCTCGTTGAGGCCTTGTGAGCTTGGGAACGCGTTGGCATCGCCAACTAGCCGACCCACGGGCTTGGTTCAAGCAGGTGAGCGAGCAACTGGGCCTGTCCGCCCTCGCCCAGCGGGTCGGGCCGCTGCGCGAGGGCGTGCTGCTCCCACACTGGCTCGCTTACCCACAATGCCGCACCACCGGGCGGGACGGCGAGGAAGACCGCTGGTGCCAGCCGGCGGCCGCTACGAGCTCGCTTCTGAGGAGGTCGGCGCGGGAGGCAACTTCTCGATCAGTGCGTCGTCGGCCTCCATGCCGCCTGGGGCGGAACGTGAACGTCGCGGCGCTGGTCTACGGCATCCTGGCCGTCATCAACATCTCCTGGGCCCGCACCCCGGAGAAGACCTGGTGGGAAAGCTGGATCGTCCTGCCGTGCGGCGTGGTCGTCGTGGTCTCCGGCCTGCTCTACATGTTCACCGCCCATCACTACGGCCGCGGGGCGTCTCCCCCGGTGACGCCGTACCGCAGAAGCGCGGCGCGCCCTCAGACTGCCCTGCGGGTCGCCGGTTCAATGCGATGGCTCGGCGGTGGCGGCGAGCAGGGCGGTGTCGTCGTCGACACGGTCGGGGGTGTTCAGCAGCTCCAGGGCTCGTTCGGTGATCAGCTGCGGGTCGGTGCGGGCGGCGGCGGGCAGAGTGCTGCACGTCTGTCGCAGGGCCGCCAGGCAGCCATCCAGGGACAGCGCTCGGTTTTCCACCAGGCCATCGGTGTACAGCAGCAGGCTGGTGCCGGGCGGGAACGCCACCTCGCGGTCGACCGGCGTGCTGCCCAGTCCCAGCGGCAGCGCCGGGGGCAGCTCCAAGTAGGTGGTGTCGGCGGCTATCAGCAGGGGTGGCAGGTGCCCGCTGGAGGCGTAGCTCAGGCTGTGGCGGTGTGGGTCGTAGACCGCGTACAGGCAGGTGGCGAAGCGTTCGGCGGCGAGCGATTGCAGGTAGGCGTCCAGCCTGGCGAGCACCTGGGCCGGGCCGGCGCCCTCCATCGCGAGGCTGTGCAGCGCGGAGCGGAGTTGCCCCATCACGATGGCGGCTTCCACGTCGTGGCCCATGACGTCTCCGATAGCCAGCCCCACGGCGCCATCGGGCAGTGCGAGCACGTCGTACCAGTCACCGCCGACCTCGGCCCCGCGGTTGCTGGCCCGGTAGTGCGTGGCCAGGCGCACTCCGGGCACCTGGGGCAGGCGGTGGGGCAGCAGGGCGCGCTGCAAGGAGAGGGCGAGGTGGCGCTCGTTGCGGTAGCGGGTCGCGTTGTCGTATGCCAGGGCCAAGCGGTGGGCGAGGTTCTCCAGATACTTGCGTTCGACCGGGGAGTAGTCGGCGCGCCGGACCAGTACCAGGGCGCCCAGTGTCCGGCCGTGGGCGTGCAGCGGCAGGGCCAGCATGGCGGCGGGCGACGGGTACGGGCCGGTTGGCGCCGGGGCGGTGCCGTTGATCGCGTGGGTGGCGGCGCCGGCCAGGACCTCGCGGGCAACAAGGCGGGTTCCGGCGCTGTATGCCAGGGGCGACTGCGCCGGGGCGGGTTTTTCGGCGGTGAGGTGGATGCTGATCTGGTCGGCGAAGTCGGTCAGCAAGATCTGGCCGGCGGTTTGCAGTATCTGGTCCGGGTCGAGGGTGGCGGACAGCCGTAGGCCCGCGTCGGCCAGGGAGGCCAGCACGGCCAGCTGGTTGCGGGTCTCGGTGAGGACCTCTTCGCGCAGCCGGGACAGTTCCAGCCCGGTGCGGACGCGCGCCAGCAGTTGGCGGGCGGAGAAGGGTTTGGCCAGGTAGTCGTCGGCGCCGGCCTGCCGGCCCTGCACGGATTCCTCCTCGCCGGCGCGGGCGGTGAGCAGGACGATGGGCAGGCGGGCGGTGCGCGAGTCGGCGCGCAGCGCCCGGACCAGCTCGAAGCCGTCCATGCCGGGCATCATCACGTCGCTGAGCACCAGCTCGACCGGCTGCGCCAGAGCAACCTCCAGGGCGGCCCGGCCGTCGGCGGCAAGCAGCACGTCGTAGTCGGGCTGCAGGAGCTGGGTGAGGTAGGCCCGCATGTCGGCGTTGTCGTCGACGACCAGCAGGCGGGCCCGGCGGGGGCGGTCGGTTTCGTACGGACCGGGGTCGTGGGAGGCATCGTGGGTCGCGGGGGCGTGCGGGGTGCGTGTCGCGGGGGTGGCGTGGGCGGCTGCGGCGAGGTCGGGCGCCAGCCAGCCCAGCGCCTCGTCCACATAGGCCGCGGCGCGGCCGGGCCGGCCGCCTCCACCTTCCCTGGGGGTTTCATCGCGGGATACGTCGCCGGCCGCGGACGGGGCCGGGCGCGGCCGGTGGCCGACGGCGAAGGGAAGGTCCACGGTGACGTTGGTGCCCTGGCCGACCCGGCTGTCCACGCTGACGGTGCCTCCATGCGCTTCCACCAGATCCTTCACGAGCACCAGGCCGAGGCCGCTGCCCTCGTGGGAGCGGGAGCGGGCGCCGCGGACCCGGTAGAAACGCTCGAACAGACGCGGCAGCTCGTCCGCGGGGATGCCGGTTCCGGTGTCGGTCACGGTCAGCCGGGCCCGGTCGCCGGCCGCGGCCACCTGTACCCGGGCGCCACCGGTGAAGGTGAACTTCAGGGCGTTGCTGAGCAGGTTGAGGACGATCTTCTCCCACATCTCCCGGTCCAGGGACACCGGCCTGGACAGCGGCGGGCAGTCCACCTCCAGCGTCAGCCCGGCCGCCTCGAAGGCGGAGCGGAACACCCCGGCCAGCTCGGCCGTGGCACCGGCGAGGTCGACCGGCTCCAGGGCCGGGCGTATCTGCCCGGCATCGGCCCTGGCGACCTCCAGGAGAGTGTTGACCTGCTTCAGCAGGCGCAGGGCACCGCGCTCGGCCAGCTCCAGCTGCTCGCGCCGCTCGGGCCGGTCCTCGTCGGCCAGAACCTGCTGGAGCGGGCCCAGGAGCAGGGTGAGCGGGGTGCGCAGTTCATGGCTCACGTTGGCGAAGAAGGTGGTCTTGGCTCGGTCCAGCTCGGCCAGCGCCTCCGCCCGCCGACGCTGCTCGTCGTGGGCGAGCGCGGCCGTCAGCGCTCCGGCCACCGCGGCAGCGAGCACCTCCAAGAAGTCCCGATACGCGCCGGCCGGCGGGAAGCAGGGGTTGATGCCCACTACCAGGACGCCGCCCACCTGGCCCGCACAGTCCAGCGGCAGAGCCATTGCCTCCTCGACGGGGAGCCGGGCGGCCGCGGCGTGCTGCCCGGCCGTGTTGCCCCCGGTGAGCGCGGCGGCCGGCAGCGTGGCAGGGGCACCGTCGGCGATCACCTGCGCCAGCCGGGCCGCGATCTCCGACCCGTCGGCCGCACTCGGCGAGATGACCTCGGGCGCCGGCTGGAGACCGACGGAAGCAGCCGGCCGCAGCATCCCCGGCTCGGAGGCCAGGTACAAGCCCAGGAACGGGATCTCCTCGGGATACGAGCCCAGCACCTCCGCAACGACGCGGGCGACCTCGCCCGGCGTGAGCAGCCCGGCGGTGCGGGCGCCGGTCTCGCTCAGCAGGCGCAGCCGGCGCTCGCCCAATACCCGGCCGGTGGTCTCGGTGATGATCTGCAGCACGCCGCCGGCGGTGCCGTCGTCCAGCAGCACGGGCTGGAAGGAGGAGGAGAAGTAGCACTGTTCCAGAAAGCCGTGGCGCTCCATGATGAGCGGCTCATCGCGGATCAGCAGGGACTTGCGGGTGTCGATCACATAGTGGAAGTGGGAGCTCACGGGATGGGCCCAGACTTCGGGGAACACGTCCTTGTACGGCTTGCCGAGCGCCCAGGGGTGTTTGGCGCCGACTATGGGTGAGGAGCCCTGGTTGTACAGCGTGGCGAATTCAGTGCCCCAGTACAGAGCCATCCCGTGCTCAGAGGTGAGCATGAGGCGCATGGTGTCCACCAGGGGCCCCGGCCAGGACTCGGGGAGCCCGAGCGGCGTCGCCGCCCACTCGATCCCGGCCAGAAGCTCGCCGAACGCCCCGGCCTCGGCGAACATCCGGGCCGCCGCGGTGCGCGGGTCATCGGGCCGGGTCATCGAGAGATGTTCCTCCTGGCACCCATGTGATCCGCCCGCGCCCCTGCAAGGCTGCCGACGACCACTCGCTGCGGACCCTCCGGTCTGATCGGACGCCTGGTTCCGACGGTCCTGGCGACACTTCTGCCAGAATTGCAGAGTTAAAATAGTCTAAACTGCGATTTCCTCAGAAGTGTAGGCTTTCAAGCCTTCGCCGACGGCGGCGATCATCGAGTCGCAGTCCCTGCGGGCTGCCGACACCGTCAGTCGTGGACTACCTGGGCTTGCTGCTGGTTGTGGTGATGGTCTCCGCCGCGTGCGTCCAGGACCGGGATGTCGCGGTGCCGCTGCTGCAGCGACTGCGTGAACTCCATGGCAGGATCACCCCGGTGCCAGCCGACTACGGCTACGCCGATGCGCACGGCAACCTGCGCGCCGCGCAGCATGTAGCCGGCCCGGCTGATCACCGCTGCGGCACCGCTCAGCCGTCCGGGCACAGGCATTCGCCCCCGCAGCCGGCCACGGAACCCGGCCGCCGTGCCAGAGGACCTGACGGCAGCCCACTGCGTACGCTGGCGGCATGCGCATGCGCCCCACCCTCGCCTGGGCCCCGACCATGGACTGGCCGTCGGCCACCATGGATCTGGAGCCGGTCGCGGATGCACTGGACACCGGCGGTGTGCTCGTACTCAGCGGGGCGGGCATCTCCACGGAGTCGGGTATCCCCGACCATCGAGGCAAAGGCGGGAGCCTGAGTCGGCACACGCCCGCAGCCATGTCCGTGAGTTCCGCCGTCAGCGCGGCAACCTAGTGCGCCACTCTCAACTCCCAGGTCAGATCCGTGCTTTGTGTCCGCCCGCAAGCATAGAGGTGCAAATAGGGTGTAAAGATCATTCCGAAGAATGGTGCCAGACGCCTCCCCGCACCGAGATGGCGACAAGTTCGCCCCCTACCGAGTCGGTGGCGTCAGCGAGCAGGCCTGAGGACACGTTGGTGTCGCCGACCGGTCGGTGGGCTGGTCGGCGTAGTAGGTGGACAGGGCGGAGCCTAGGATGGCCATTGTCGCGGTACTTGCGCACGTTCAGGATCGGCCGGCGCGCCCGCTGCTCCCAGCTCACGAACGCAACCAGTGCGAGACCGACGACGACGGCGGTGACGGCCCTGGCGCCCCAGCCGAAGTACGGGCCCTTGACTGCGGGACCTGATCGCCGCAGATCGGCCGGGTCCTGGCCGTCACGCTGCTCGCGCTCGCCGCGGCTCTGCCGGCCGGCGAGAGCACCATACGTTCCTCAGCTGGGCCCGCAGGGGCACACACCGGCGTGTCCATGAGGAGCTGGCGGGCGGTCACCTCGCGAGCGGACGGTCCTGCACTGTGGGTCGGAAGGCGCCGAGCAGGGGACAGTCAACCCACTCCGAGTACCATTCCTGCGAGGTTTTCCGGTCGGCGCTGTGCAAGGTGGCTTTCTTGCGCGCGCTTCGGGATTGCGGCACCCGGCGTCGACGCTTCGAACAGTAGCTCGCAGTGGCGCAGCCGTAGAGGGCGTTCGTACAGAGAGGATCGTGGGGAATGGGCGTGGTGGAGAGCTGGTCCCGCGTGATGAGTCTTCTTCAGGAGCACGCCCCGGCCGATCATGCGGATCTGCCCGGGCCGGCCACCGAACAGATGCTCGCGGCAGCCGAGGAACGGATGGGCATCCCGCTTCCTCGGGAACTGCGGACGTGGCTGTTGCAGAACAATCTGGATCTTCCTGAGGAAGACGTGGACGACGATGTGGAATGTTGCGGTTTCGCCGGGTTTCCGGACGAGGGAACCTTCTTTCTGGGCATCCGGGCGATAGAGAAGCTCTACGCGAACCGCTCCATGCCCGGTGGGGTCAATCCTCCGGATCAGCCGGACAATCCGTTCTGGCGCAATGAGTGGATCCCGTTCCTGTCGGACCAGGACGGCTGGACAGGAAAGTTCATCGACGTGCGGGACGGCAGTATCGGCAGGTGGTTCGTGGGTGAGATCACGACCACGGGCGAGTACGTATCACTGGCGCACTATTTCGACTCCATGACGGAAATGCTCACGAAAATCGCCGATGGAAGCCATCCGACCTGCGCGGTCGCCGAGGGACGACTCGTCTGGTTGTGAAACCAAAGTGGGGCCCCCCGGGGGGGGGGGGGGGGCGGGGTGTTGCCGGGTGTCGGGTGGGGGGGGGGGGGGGCCCCCCCCGGGACACGCTGTGGGG
>NZ_JBHYJA010000005.1:191519-243243 GCF_042740355.1 Streptomyces sp. NPDC059010 | reverse complement strand
CTCGGCGGTCCGGGCCCGCCCGCCGAGGGTGTGGTGGGCCTCGTACACGGTGACCGGGGCGCCCGCCCCGGCGGCGGGGGGGGGCGCCCCCCACTTCTTATTGCCCGGTTACGGTGTGGGCGCGGTGAATCCGCCCAGGTCGAGCCAGTAGTCGTCGTCCTCCATCAAGCGTTGTTCCTTGATGAAGTCGCCGAAGGGCCGCATCGACTGGGTGTTCTGCCAGTTCGACATCGAGGCCCGGCCGCAGGGCTCCTTCCAGGTCGGTGCCGGGGCATCAGGACGCAGGTGCAGCGTCATGGTGTCGTCGGCGTTGCGCCTGACATAGGTCTGCACGCATTCCTTGCCGCTGTACGTGACAGGGTTGGGGCCCGCGGAGTTTCCGGCGCTCTGGAAGGAGTTGGCGAACGCGAACTCGTCACAGCTCTTCGAGTCGGTACGTGTCGCCCCTGCCTCCAGGGTCCACATGTCACTGAACAGGCCGGTGTCCTTGTAGGTCTTCCACTGCCTGCCGCAGATGAGCTGCCGGTTGCGGTCCGACTGAATCTTGCCGGAGCCGTCGACGGACATCTTGTTGCCCAGGTAAGTGAGCGGCTTGCCGCCGTTGCGGTTGCCCCAGTCGAGGTTGGTCTTGCGCCACATCATGTCGATGTGTGCGGCGGCCCCCGGGAACTTCTTGGAGTTCATGACGTACGTCGGGTCGTAGCCGGAGAACACACAGCCGGTTCCGGCATTGGGGACCTCGTTGTCGCAGCGGATGTCCAGCTTGGACTTCTCGACTTCGAGCGGATTCGCGATCGGAGTGGTGTTGGCCAGACCGCTGAAGTACCAGTACGGGGTGATCGTGTTCTTGGCGGCGCCGCTGGGCGTCCACTTGAACCGCGTGGTGATGGTCCGCTGGATCGTGTCGCCCTTCTTGAAGATCTTCGACCCGTCCCAGGTGACGCTGGTGATGTTGCAGTACCCGCGGCACTTGGCCTGGTAGTCCAGGTCGACCGTGTTCATCACGCCGCTCATCGACTGGAGACGGATCGTGGTGACCTGGGAGAACTCATCACTCGCCGGGTCGAGGTAGATCGTGTTGTAGAAGTCGAAGGACGCGTTTCCGTCCGGTGTGTTGTTCGAGTAGTGATTCACCCAGAGCTCGTCGTGGAGACAGCTGTTGGTGCGCTTGCGGGTGATGGAAAGGGACACCGTCGAGCACGACGCGGTGCTCATGGTCGTCGCCATCGGCGCCGCCGTGGCGGTGTCGGCCGAGAACCCGCTGACATCGGGGAAGAGGCTGTCGGAGATGTCCTCGCCGGGCTCGACCGGCGCCGGGTCCGGTGCGGTCGGATCGACCGTCATGCTGCCGGTCATCTTCAGGCCGTTGTACGTGCCCGGGACGAACGCCAGCGCGTCGAAGGCGATGTCCGCGCTTCCGCTGCCGCCGTTGAAGTTGTCGAGCCGCACCTCGGGGATCTGGTCACCGAAGTCGTAGGCGCCCAGGTCCACCCACTTGTTGGACTGGTTCGCCGTCTGCGAGACGGCCACTTCCTCCTCCCCGTCAACGGTCTGGATCCGGTAGACGGCGTTGGAGGTCTGCGCTCCGTGGTCGGGGATATGCGCGAAGACCTTCGCCTGGCGTGTGGTGTTGGTCAGCGGAGCGTTCAGTTTCCACGTGCCGGTGACCTTCATCCGGTTGGCGTTGGCCGGGTAGGACTCCGGCGAGCGGGTGTGCGTGAACCAGAAGTGGTTGCCGTAGCCCGCGCCGATCTGGTGCGTGTCGATCTTCCCCGGATACGTGGTGACGGTGGTCGGGTTGTCCGTCCCGTCGTTGGTGAGATCCATCTGGGTGTCCCACGGAACGAACGTGAAGCCGAACGTGCCGCTGGACTTCACCGCCCCGCATCCGCGCTTGGTGTCGACTCCTGCGGGTGTGGTGCCGTCGGGCAGGTCGTCGACCACCAGAGCGTTGGTGGGCAGGCTGGTGGTGGAGCAGTTCGGCGGGTACGAGCCGGCATCCGCCTGCTCGCCGTAAGAGGTACTGAAGCGGTGCACGCCGTTGCCGCACTCGGCGAGCCGTTCACAGTCCTTCCACTGGTCCTTGGTGATCTTCTCGTGCCACCAGCAGTGGAGCCAGTGCGGGTTGGTGTCGCTGTCGCCCGAGTCGAGGGTGCAGGCGCCCAGGCCCGGGTCGTTGGAGTCGTTGTCGCCGATCTTGGACGGGTTGCAGTAATTGGACGCGTTGCAGAAGAGATCGACGGGAGGCTTGGCGTTGGAGCGGTCCGCATTGGTGGTCCACCACGCGGGACGGTAGCCCGCCTGGAAGTCACCAGGCGCGAACATCGCCGAGATCGGGCGGGCAGCCCAGCCGATCACCTTCTCCTGGTACGGCCAGTCCTGCGGGTGCGCGGCATGGCTGTAGTCGTCACCGGAAGGGTCGGACGCACTCTGCAGGAACGGGACGCGGTTGGCCTTCCACAGCGGGTTGGCGGGGTTGTTGGTCCAGCCGACGCCCCAGTGGCCCTGTGAGTCGGCGGTGTCGTAGAAGCCGGAGTTGTATGCCCACAGGGCGAAGAACCAGTTCTCGATCCACTTGGGGTGGCCGCCGTTGATCGTCATGCCGGCGTTGTAGGTCTGGTTCCACTTCTCCGACAGGATCCGCACACCGGCGGCGATGTTCGCCGTGTAGTCCAGGGCGACGGCTTCCTGCGCGAGGGTCGACAGGGCGGTCTCGCCGGGCTTGGTCTTGCCCGCGAGGCGCATACCGTCGGTGGCCTGGGTGATTCCGTAACCGCAGTCGGCGTCCGCCCAGTTGATCCGCCAGGGGTCGAGTTGCGCACCGTCGGCGGCGTAGTCGACACCGTAGTAGTTGCCGATCAGGGAGTTGGAGGTGACACCGGGCACGGCAAAGCGGGTGGCCTGCCACATGTTGGACTCCTGCGCGGTGATGCCGAGCATCACCTGCGCGGGAATGTGCCACTTGTCGGTGACATCGGGGTCCTCGTTGTCGAGGGTGCCGTTGGGGTCACCGGCGAGCACGGTCGGCGGGAAGAGTCCCTGAGGCTGGTAGCCACCGGCCCCGGTGTTCTTCCAGTTCCCCTCACGGTAGAAGTCCAGCTCGCCGACGACGGCCTGGTCCACAGCCCACTCGACCTGGCGCGGGGTGGGCTGGAAGGCCTGCTTCTTCGCATCGTTACGGGCCACCGCGCAGTAGCGTTCCCCGGTGCCTTCGCTCGGGTTGTCGGCCTGTGCGGTGAGAGCCTGGGTACTGACGGTCTGCGTGGACAGGCCGTCTTCGCTTTGCTTGCCTGTGTCCGGGCCGGACTCGACCGGGCCGCCGGTGGGCAGAGCGGGCGACAGGACACGCCCCTGGGCCTCCTCGCCCACGCGGTTGGCGCCGGGACGCAGATCGAGGGTCACGGACCTGCCGGACTCCAGCATGCGCAGGACAGTACGCGCGGGGCGGGGTTTGGCGGCGTCCTCCGGATTGACCAGGGTGGTCTTCCCGTCGGACCACGTGGTGGTCAGGGCTGTCCTGGCGTGACTGGAGATCGCCGCGCCTTTGGGGAGTTTGCCTGGGTTATGCACCCGCTTGGGCAATGTTCTGGACGTGGCGGCACCGGTGACGAACACCTCGCCGCGCGCCGAGCGGGTCAGGTCCCAGGCTTCGAGTTTGCCGGATACGACGGTGACGGGCTCGGTCTTCTGGCCCTTCTCGACCTTGGCACGGTCGAGGTGCTTGGCCCAGCTGGTCGGCGTCTTGGACGCCTTCTTGTCCAGCTCGCGGTCGATGAAGGTGATGCCGCCATCGGCGTCGGCGGTGATCTCGAACGGCACCGTTGTGGTGGACGCCAGTGTCTTCTCGGCCGTGCCGTTGATCCGTACCAGCTTGTTGCCGTGCGCGGCGATGATGCCCGCGTCCGTGGGGATGGCCGAGGTGACCGCGCCTGCGAGCGTGACCGGCTGGGACTCCTTGCCGGTTGCCGCGTCGACGGTGATCAGGCGGGTCTGCTGCTTCTTGTCACCGTCGTGGCTGAGCTGAGTGAACACCGCCTTCTCACCCTGACCGCAGCCGGGCGAGAAGTAGGCGAGCGACGACTGGAACGGCAGCTTGGTGACCTGGCCCGACTGAAGATCTACCACTGCGGTGAATGCGCCGCGCACCATCAGCTCGGGCTTGTTGGTGAACATACGCGGCGCGTACGAGACGGCCGCGTACTTGCCTGACCCGGTGACGCAGTGGTTGCCGATCCAGGTGTCCGAGGCGAAACCATCCTCGAACAGGCTGGCTATCGTGCGCAGTTGATAGCCGTCCTTCTCTTTGCCCGCAAGGAGGTGGAAGCCGGTGCCGTCGCCGGTCGTGGTGACGGCGGTGTCGGCGGATTCCGCATAGTCCTTGCCGAGCAGGCCGGCGCGGTCTTTCGCGGGGATCGCGGAAGGCTTCAGGGAGAGCTTCTTCTGCTCCTGTGCGGCATCATTCCAGCCCTGCGCCGCGCCCTTGGGCGGCAAAGGTTCCTCGGCCTGTGCGGGCAGGCTCAGCGGTATCGCCAGCACGGTGGCCACCGCGAGGGTGAGCGGCACGCGCAGGCGCATACGTCTCAGTCTCAACTTCATTCCTTCTCTGGTTACTTGACAGCCTTGGCGGCTGCGAGGACATCGCTCATGCGCGTCTTGACCGCGGCGAGCTGGTCCTTGTTCTCCTCGATCAGCCGCTTCTGGATTGCCGACTCCTCCTTGAACCAGACCTCGATCAGACGGGTCTGCTCCTTGCAGTCGATGTCGTCCAGCGCGAGCTCGATCGCGTCTTCGGTGGTGCCGTCGCCGTTGGCGTAGCCCCGCTCCATGGCCCTGTACGGGTCCGCGGCGGGCCGTCCCTGCTTCTTCATGCAGGCCGACCAGTCTTTGACGGCCTTCTTGACCGGCTTGCGCGACCGGGACTCGGAGAGGCTTGTCGAGGCGAGCTGTGAGACATAGCCCGCATCCGACTCGTTCAGCTTGAGCTGTCGCTTCGACCATCCGGCGCAGCCGCCCTCGTGCAGCTTCTTGCCCTGGTACTCGGCGCGGGCGGGTTCGGAGTCCGCACCGCTGAAGTACGGCCCGTCACCCTCGGCACCCTCGGGCGGAAGGAATTCGGACTTTGTACGCCCGGTCAGCACCTCGGTCTCCACACCCGAAAGCCCCTTGTCGACCGGTTCGGTGCTCCGGGTCAGTTCCTTCGGCAGCCCGTACCCGTACTTCTCCGCCCGGGTGCGGTCGGTGATGCCGTAACGGGCCTCGATCGAAATGGCGTTGCTGTACGGCGGCGGGTTCATACCGGGGCGCGGCAGGTCGACGGCGAGCCCGTACTCGGCCATGCACCGCGTCTGGAGGGCGCGCAGCGCGGTGTCTACGGTGACCTGATCCGCGTACGAGGACATATAGGCCTCAAGCGGCAGCTCCAAGCCTTTGACCAGTCCTGAAGCAGGGGTCTCCGCAGGCCAGTTGCTCCGGTCGACAGGGGTGTGGTCCTTCGCCGAGCTGGAGCCCGATCCGGACGATGAGCATGCACCTAGAGATATTGCCGCGAGCATGACAGCTGCTGCGGTGGTTGTTGGTTTGAGGACGCGCACGGGCTTTCCTTGTCTACACAAAACGCCGAGGGAGAATGCTGTCGTTGTTTCAGCTGGTCAGCGGGCGTCGAGGATGGCCCGGGTGATGTCACCCGGGCTTGCAACGCCCCGACCGTCGTCCGTTGGCCAGGCGGAGAGGGCGAGGTCTCCGCTGAATGCGGTGAACCATGCGTGATCTGCCCGTCCCGTGCCCTGCTCCGCGATGCCGGCCATGGAGCCGAATGTTCCGCTGATGCCGTTCATGGTTTGAGCACCGGTGCCGTGGGATGCGTTGCGGTGCATCGTGTCGCGCAGCTGTTGGGCGATCGGACCGGAGGAGCTTTTTAGTTTCGGTCGACGATGGGAGTGAACTCGTCGACGTAAATCTTCGGGACCTGCGGAACCGGACCCATGTCTTCCGAGCCGATCACCGCAGCATCCCGGCCGGTTTTGCCCGGAGGGACATCTTGAAGCCAGAACCGGTTGTGCGCGGTCCAGCCCTCACCGTCAGCGATGCTGATCTGGACCGAATACGTGGTATCCCGTTCGTAGGTATTGGCTACCTCGATCTCGGTACGCACGCCGCTGCTTTCCGGTGTGGCACGCACGATCAGGTCTCCGTACTCCAGGACACGCGTACGGCCTTCGGAGTGCACCGAAGGAACAGGTGATGGACGCACTTGCGGACTGCTCTGCTCAGCGCTCGGAGTCGCCGTCCGCTGCGACGGCCGCTGCGACGCAGGGGCCCTGTCGGCGGAGCCGCCCGTACACCCGGCGGCCAGCACACCCGCCGCCATCAGACACAGCGCCCGGACCCTCCACCGTCCGGGCACTCCGGCACCAGCCTTCACTGGGCCGTAGCCGCCATCTGCTGGCGCGCGGCAGTGACTTCCTTGCCGTGCTGCTCCTTGATGCCGGTCAACTGGCTCTTATTGTCGGCGATCTGCTTGTCCTGGATCGCCGACTCCACACCGAACCAGATCTTCACCAGATCTGTCTGCTTCTTGCAGTCGATGTCGTCGAGGGCCAGAGCGATGGACTCCTGCGACGGCTTCCCGTCGTTGGTGACACCCTGGTCCATCGCCTTGTACGGATCGGCAAGTCCCGTGTGTCCCTTGCCGTCCATGCACGATGACCACTCGGCGATGGCCTTGATGACCTTGTCGTCCTTCATCGACTGCACCAGGCTGTCCCCGGCGAGCTGCGCCACGAAGGTCGGGTCGGCTTCCCTCACGCCGAGCTGATCCTTGGACCAGCCGATGCAGCCGCCCGTCTTCAACTTCTTGCCGTTGTACTCGGCCCGAGCGGGCTTCGTGTTCTGGCCGGGGGCGGCGAGCGGCTCTCCCGCCTTGACTTCCTCGGGGGACTTGGGCAGCTCGGGCTTGGCGTGGCCGGTCAGGACCTCGACCTCGACACCGGACAGATCACGCATGGTCTGCTTGGTGTGCTCCTGCAGTGCCGGGGGGAGCTCGTAACCGTACTTCTCGGTCTCGGCCCGGTCGGTGATGCCATAACGGCGTTCGATGTTGGCGTCGTTGTCGCTGGGAGGCGGGTTGGCGCCCGCCCGCGGCAGCGTCAGGTCGATGCCGTAGTCCTTCATGCAGGACTGCTGAAGATCGTTGGCGGCCTGCTCGACGGTGACCTGGTCCTCGTAGGAGGCCATGTATGCCTCCAGTGGAAGGGTCAGATCCTTCGTCAGGCCACTGGTGGGTATCTTCTCTGGCCAGTTTTCCTTGTTCACGATCGGTCTGCCGTCAGCCGCGTTCTTCGTGGTATCCGGAGTCGCGCCGGAGGAGCATGCGCTGACCAGGAGAGCCGAAGCGGTCAGGGCTACGGCGGTGGCGGTCCGCTTGATGTGCTTCACGGGAGTTCCTTCTTAAGCGAAGTGGGAGGAGGCGTTGTTGTTCTTCAGGGCGGAGATCAGGTTGGTGATGTTGCAGTCTCCGTACGGGCCGTTCTTGGCGAAGTACTGAGAGGTGCCGCCATAGCCGGAGTTGTAGTACACGCGGTAGTTGTCGTCTCGGGCGCAGTTCTGCACGGACGCCGCATTGTTCTTCATGTACTGGCCGTTGCCATAGCCGCCGTTGCCGAAGACGTACCGGTAGGTCGTCAGAGTCGATCCCTGGTACTGGCTCGTGCCCCAGTGGTCGTACACGTTGCCGTAGAACAATGTGAACGCCGACTTGTAGTAGCCATCCTGGATGGCAATGTCCTTCGAGTTGTAGAACAGCCACAGATCACCGTACGAGCAGGTGATCCACGGAACGTCACAGTTGTCGGAGACCGTGTACTCCGCCGCGCGCGCCGGACCGGCGGTCGCTATCACAGCCGCCACGGCCGCGAAGGACGTAGCGCAGGCGGCCATCTTCTTCCCGATGCGGAAGCCCCTCATCACATCTCCATCGATAGATCATTTGTACGAGGGAGATCTTCACGCCCGGTTGACGTCATGACCATGAAAGTTGCCTGATCGTGACCTGCCTGGGCTCGGCTCGGGTGATCACGGCAACTGCCTTACGTTGAGCGTGGTTTGACGATCTTTCGGAGGGTTCGCCGTTTCGGTGGTCACTGTCGAGGCGCACAACCTCACGTGGCCAGTTACGGACAAGCTCATGCGTCCACCCTGGTGAGTGGGCCGGGGCCGCCCGACTGCTGGTTGTGCGCGTTGGGGTCCGCCCTCAAGAGCGCCCGTCGGGCGTCGCAGATGCGATGGCCATCGGCGAGTTCACTTGCATGGTGCGCCCTCGCGCCGCACCGCTGATCGTCTCCTTCAGCCCCACCAACAACCGGTCATTGTGATCAACGGGCTCGTAGACATCGTCCAGGTCCGCGAGCAGGCCCCCCGGCCTCGTCCATCACCAGCACGGCTAGGTCATCGGCGAGTTCGCCGGCACTCCAGGCGGCGAGGCGGTCACGGGCCAGACCGACTCTCATCGACCGGCTTTGGCTTCGTTCGAGCCGCCTGCCGCAGCGCAGCTCTGGGCCCTATCCGCCCCTGATGCCCGAGTTCTACGGAGCGTAGTCAGCACCAAGTCAGCACGGGAGGACAAACACGGGTGATGACGTGGGAATTTGGTCAGCATCAAACCACCACGGGAGTCGGCATGCCACCGTCAAATCACCTCCGACTACGCCTCCCGGACAGCACTCGTTTCATGCCTCTCCAGGACTCTCAGCCGCCCCTCCACGAGCGGGCATGGTGGTCTCACGCATAGCCACGCCTCAAACTATGTAGCCCCACCACATGTGCCCCTGACCTGCACGTTCCTACGGTGTGCGAACACGTACCCGTCCCCACCGCACACGAGGAAGTGGCGCACATGGCCTCCGGAACCACCGCTCCCCCACCACCCGCGAACCTCAAGCGCATCGTCGCCGCCAGCCTCATCGGCACCACCATCGAGTGGTACGACTTCTTCCTCTACGGCTCCGCCGCCGCCCTCGTCTTCAACAAGCTGTTCTTCCCGGACTCCGACCCGCTCGTCGGCACGCTGCTCTCCTTCCTGACGTACGCCGTCGGATTCGCCGCCCGGCCGCTGGGCGCGCTGGTCTTCGGGCACTACGGCGACCGGCTCGGCCGTAAGAAGTTGCTGGTGCTGAGTCTGCTGCTGATGGGTGGGGCTACCTTCGCGATCGGGCTGTTGCCGACGCACGCGACCGTCGGGTCCGCCGCGCCCGTGCTGCTGACCGTGCTGCGGCTGGTGCAGGGCTTCGCGCTCGGGGGTGAGTGGGGTGGGGCCGTGCTGCTCGTGTCCGAGCACGGGGACGCGCGGCGGCGCGGCTTCTGGGCCTCGTGGCCGCAGACCGGCGCGCCCGCGGGGCAGTTGCTGGCGACCGGCGTGCTGTCCCTGTTGACGGCCGTGCTGTCGGACGCCGCTTTCGTCAGCTGGGGTTGGCGGATCCCGTTCCTGCTGTCCGGCGTGCTGGTGATCGTCGGCTTGTGGATTCGTCTGTCTGTCGATGAATCCCCTGTCTTTCAGCAGGCGTTGGCGGAGGCCGAGGCCCGCAGGGCGGCGCACAAGGCCGATGCCGAACGGCCTCCGCTGGTCTCCGTGCTGCGCCACCACTGGCGGGACATCCTGGTGGCGATGGGCGCGCGCATGGCCGAGAACATCAGCTACTACGTCATCACCGCGTTCATCCTCGTCTACGCCACCACCTCGGCCGGCGTCTCCAAGCAGACCGCCCTCAACGCCGTACTCATCGCCTCCGCCGTGCACTTCGCCGTCATCCCGGCGTGGGGCGCGCTGTCCGATCGCATCGGTCGGCGTCCCGTCTATCTGCTCGGCGCGGTCGGCGTGGGACTGTGGATGTTCCCGTTCTTCTCGCTCATCGACACCGGCGGCTTCGGCAACCTGCTTCTCGCCGTGACCGTGGGTCTGGTGCTGCACGGCGCCATGTACGCGCCCCAGGCCGCCTTCTTCTCCGAGATGTTCGCGACCCGGATGCGCTACTCCGGTGCCTCGATCGGCGCCCAGTTCGCCTCGGTGGCCGCGGGCGCTCCCGCACCGCTGATCGCCACCGCGCTGCTGTCCGACTACGGCAGCTCCACCCCTATCGCCCTGTACGTCATCGCCGCAGCCCTCGTGACGGTGATCGCGGTGGGCGCCGCCAAGGAGACCCGCCACCGGGATCTGGCCGACATCGAGCCGATCGCCGACGCGGAGCCCGGCACGTCTCGGACAGCGGACGCGCGCACGGTTTGACCCCCGCCCCGACGCCCCGAGCCTCTGCTTTCGGCTCCTCTCCGACCGGCCCCCGTACGCCCGTGCGTGCGGGGGTCAGCGCTGTGTGGGTGCCGACAACCGGTGCAGCCGCAGGGCCAGTTGGATCTCCAGGGCGCGGGCGGGGCTCTGCCAGTCGTCGCCGAGGAGGTGGCCGACGCGCTCCAGGCGCTGGGCGACCGTGTTCACATGGACGTGCAGTTCGTCCTTGGTGCGGGCCGGGCTCATCCCGCAGGCGAAGTAGGCGTCGAGGGTGCGCAGCAGGTCGGTGCCGCGCCGTTCGTCGTAGGCGACGACCTGGCCGATCGTACGGCCGACGAAGCCGGCGATGTCCCGGTCCCCGGCGAGCAGCAGTCCCAGGAACCCGAAGTCCTCGGCTGCGGCGCCGTCTCCGGAGCGGCCGAGCAGCCTTAGGGCGTCCAGGCAGCGCCGGCCCTCCTCGTAGGCGGCGGCCACGGCGTCGGGGTGGGCGGCCAGGTTCTCGACCGGGGCGGAGGCGCCCACGGTGACCGCCTCGTGGACGGCCGTGCCGAGATGCCGGGCGGTGCGGCGGGCGAGGGCGGCTGCCGTGTCCGGGGCTTCGAGGGGCAGGAGCAGCACCGTGCCGCCCTCGCGGGCGGCGGCCAGGCCGTGCCGGGTCGCGGCGAGGTGGGACGCGGCGGACCACAGGCGTCTGCGGGCGGCCGCCTCCTGGTCGGCGTCGGCCGCGGTGGCTTCGAGGCGGGCGGCGAGGACGACATGGGTGGCGTCGAGGTCGGCGTCCAGCCGCGAGGCCCGCTCGCGCAGCAGACGTGGGTCGCGGTCGCGGGCGTCGAGCAGGTCGTCCAACAGCTCGCCCCGGACGCGCTGTTCGGCCTCGGCGGCGGAGCGGCGGGCGAGGAGCAGGAGGGAGGTGACCATCGCGGCCCGCTCCAGCGTGCGCTGGTCGACGGGGTCGAGGCCGGGGTGACCGCGCAGCACCAGCGCGCCGAGCAGTTCGCCGCCCGCGGCCACCGCGGCGATCCAGTCGTCCGCGTGCCGTACTGCGTGGCCCTCTGCGCGTGAGGCCTCCAGTGCGCCGGCCGGTGCGATGGCGGCGTCCGCGAACTCGACCGTGCCGTCGAGGACTTCGGAGACCGCGGCGGCCACGTCGTGCACCCCGCCGCCGCGCAGCACGAGCTCGGCGAGCCGGTCGTGCACGTCCGAGGCTCGTTCGATGACTCCGCTGCGGTCCTGGATGATCTCGTTGGCCCGCTCCAGGTCGGCCAGGGCGGAGCGGGTCTCGGTGAGCAGATTCGCCGTGTCGATGGCGGCAGCGGCGAGAGCTGCGAAGGAGCCGAGCAGCGCGATCTGTTCCCGCTCGAAGACCCGGGCCCGCCGGTCCGCGGCGAAGAGGACCCCGATCACATGGTGTCCCAGCATCAGGGGCACCCCGAGGATGGCGACCAGCCCCTCGTCCCGCACGCCCGAGTCGATGGCGAGCGTGTGCTGGAAGCGGTCGTCCTGGAAGTAGTCGTCGGTGACATAGGGGCGGGCGGTCTGCGCGACGAGCCCGCCGAGGCCCTCCCCCATGCCGAGCCGCAGCTGCTGGAACCGGGCGGCGACCGAGCCCTCGGTCACCCGCATATAGGTGTCGCCCCGGGCCGGGTCGTTCAGGCTGAGATAGGCGACGTCCGTGCCGAGCAGCGACCGGGCGCGCTGCACGATCGCCTGCAGTACGGAGTCCAGGTCCCGCAGACCGGCCAGGTCGTGGGCCGTTTCGAAGAGGGCCGACAGCTCGGCCTCCCGCCTGCGCCGCCCTTCCAGCTCGGAGCGCACCCGCAGCGCGAGCAGCTTGGCCTGTTCAAGGGCGACGATCTGCTCGGTCGCTCTGCCCTCGGCGCGCGCGAGCAGCACCGGCTGCTCGTAGGCGTCGGCGGACGCGCCCCTGGCCAGCAGTTCGAGGAACGGAGCCTCGGCGCTGCTCGGGGGCGCTCCGGCTGCGGCGGCGGAACGCTCAGCTGGTTGCACGTGATCGCGGGACATGCCCACAGGATTGCTCATCGCACCGCCACCCCGTCAGCCCTGTGGATAACTCGGACGTCGGCCGGATATTCGATCAAACGCGCATGTCGCGGGCACGTCAGTGAGCGGTCCAGCCGCCGTCGAGAACCAGCGACGTCCCCGTCACGAAGGACGCCTGCGGGCCGCACAGGTACGCCACCGCCTCCGCGACCTCCTCGGGTTCGATGAGCCGTTTGACCGCGCTGTCCTGAAGCAGCACCTCGGACAGCACCCGGTCCTCGGGGATGCCGTGCGCCCGGGCCTGGTCGGCGATCTGCTTCTCGACCAGTGGGGTGCGCACATAGGCGGGGTTCACACAGTTCGAGGTGACTCCATGGGGTGCGCCCTCCAGGGCTGCGGTCTTGGAGAGTCCCTCCAGACCATGTTTGGCGGCCACATAGGCCGACTTGAAGGCAGAGGCGCGCAGCCCATGTACGGAGGACACATTGACGATCCGGCCCCAGCCCTGCCCATACATATGGGGCAGGGCACCACGGATGAGCCGGAACGGCGCCTCCAGCATCACGGTGAGCACCGTGTGGAAGACATCGGGCGGGAAGTCCTCGATGGGGCGCACCAGTTGCAGCCCGGCGTTGTTGACCAGGACGTCCGTGCCGGCGGCGGCGAGTTCGGCGGCTTCCAGATCGGTGAGGTCGAGGACATGCGGCTCGACCGTGCCCGCCAGTGTCCGCGCGCCCTCGGCGAGCGCCTCCAGGCCCGCGCCGTCCCGGTCGACCGCTCTCACCTTGGCCCCCGCGGCGGCGAGCCGCAGCGCACACGCGCGGCCGATGCCACCGGCGGCGCCGGTGACAAGGGCGGTGCGGCCACCGAGGTCGAGCGAGGAGGGCCGGCGGGAGTCGTGGGCCGGGAGAGCGCTGGGCGGGGTCATGGCTCGACCCTAGGCAGCACCCTCACCAGCCCACATATGGTCACGGCCCACAGTTCAGTGCGAACTCATGGGCTCGAACCACGTGGGTTCATCAGCCAGCGCCTGCTTGATCCGGAACAGCTGGCGCTCGTCCATCACGGGCAGTGCGTCCACCTCGAACCAGCCCACCTGCAGGGACTCGTCGTCGTTCACACGTGCCTCGCCGCCGACTGCCCGGCAGCGGAAGGTGACGTCCATGAACTGGCACATGTCGCCGTTGGGGTAGGTGACCTCACGCCCCGACCTGACCAGGACGATCCGCTCGGCGACACAGCGGACGCCCGTCTCCTCGTACACCTCCCGCACGGCGGCGTCCGCCGGCTGCTCGCCCGGGTCGGGGATGCCGTTGATCACCGTCCACTTGTGGTTGTCGGCGCGCTGCCCCAGCAGGACCCGTCCCTCGTCGTCGAAGACGACGGCACTGACCCCGGGGAGCCACAGCAGTTGGTGACCGGCGGAAGCCCGGATCGTACGAATGAAGTCAGGAGTAGCCATGGCCCGACCCTAAGGGGACGGGACCCGCGCACCCGGCGACTCCCGGGGGCGTGCGACGGGCGCGTGCGGCTCCGCGTCGTCCACAGGTCGGCTACACGTCGTCGGCGCGGCGTGCCCGCAGCCCGGCGCCGATCGCCCAGCCGAGACCGCCCGCGGCGACCAGCAGCAGGGCGATCTCCGGCAGGATGCCGAGCTTCGTGGCGGGCGTCTCGGAGGAGCGCAGCGGCACCTTCTGGACCAGCGAGTCGGCCACGAACATGCCCGTCTTCTGCGTGATCTTCCCGTCCGGCATGATGATGGCGCTCACGCCGCTGGTCACCGGGACGGTGACGGTCCGGCTGTGCTCCACGGCGCGGACCCGGGACATGGCGAGCTGCTGGTAGGTCATCTCGCTGCGGTCGAACGTGGCGTTGTTGCTCGGCACGGAGATCATCTGCGCGCCGTCGACGACCTCGGAGCGCACGGCCCAGTCGAAGGCGGCCTCGTAGCAGGTGACGAGGCCGACCTTGGCGCCGTCCATGGTGAACACGCCCGGCTCGCTGCCGCGGCTGAAGTCCTTGCGGACCATGGAGGTCCAGTTCTCGTTGATCGCCCCGACGACCGAGCGCAGCGGCAGGTACTCACCGAATGGCTGGATCTGCCGCTTGTCGTAGGTGTCGACGGGCCCCTTGGCCGGGTCCCACAGGATCTGTTCGTTGAGCAGCTTGCCGTCCCGCTCGACGACGCCACCGACCGATATGGGCGCGCCGATCGCCTTGGCGGCCGCGTCGATGACGGCGCGGGCGTCGGCGTTGGCGAAGGGGTCGATGTCGGAGGAGTTCTCGGGCCACAGCACGAAGTCGGGCCGCTCGACCTTGCCCGCCTTGACCTCGGCGGCCAGGCGCTCGGTCTCGCGCGCGTGGTAGTCCAGTACGGCCCGCCGCTGGGCGTTGAAGTCCAGTCCCGCGCGCGGCACGTTGCCCTGGATGACCGCGACGGTGGCGGTGCCGTTCTCGGCCTTGTCGCTGACCAGCGGCCGTGCGGCCACGGCGCCCACGACCGGTACGGCCACACTCAGCAGGGCCACGGCCGCGGCGGACCGCTGTACGGCCCGGGTGCGCCGCCGCTCCACGACCAGGCGTACGGCCTCGTAGAGCCCGAAGCCGCACAGGACGACCGCGAAGCCGAGGACCGGTGTGCCGCCCACCGCGGCGAGCGGCAGGAAGACGCCGTCGGCCTGGCCGAACGCGATCTTGCCCCAGGGGAAGCCGTTGAACGGCGCACGCGCGCGTGCCGCCTCTCCGGCGATCCACAGCGCCGCCGCCCACACCGGCCAGCCCGGCAGCTTCGACACCGCGGTGACTCCCGCGCCGACCAGCGCGACAAAGACCGCCTCGATCAGGACCAGGGCGATCCAGGGGCCGGGCCCGACCTCCACTCCGGTCCACACCAGCAGCGGCAGCAGGAAGCCGAGGCCGAAGAGATAGCCGAGGCCGAGGCCCGCCTTCCAGCTGCGGCCACGCAGCACCCAGCCGAAGACGGCGAAGGCCGACAGGGCCAGCCACCACAGGGTGCGCGGCGGGAAACTGACGTAGAGCAGCACTCCGGAGAGCGCCGCGGCGAGGGCCGGAACCAGGCGCACGAGCCGTGCCGCGCGCGAGGCGGGCGCGGTCTGCGACTGCAGCTGGTCCGACTCGCCCACGGAAGTTGCGGTGACGGTCACTCCGGGAGTGTACGGCGGTTGACCTCGGCACCGACAGCGCGGTCCGGCCCCAGCGACCTTGGTTTAGGCGCCCCGGCCACGGCAGCGGGCCCGCGTCGACGCACGCGTCCTCACCCCGGCCGAGCTCGGACGAGGGGGCCGCCGCCTGCCCACTCACCCGATGCATCGTTCCTGCACGAGACGTCCACAAATCGGCCATCAGCAGTTACGGTATGCCGGAGTCTCGGTCGTACCTGCCGGTCAGGTGCGGGCGGCCGGGATCCGCAACAGGTCGGGGGACCGGGTTCGGGGGGCGGGGTGGGTGTCACGGGGATGGCGTCTGCGGTGAGTCCGAGCGAGGACGGCGACAGACGAAACGTTTCTGATGCGGCCGGCGTGGTGGTCCTGGGGGCCTGTGCCACGTGGTCGCTGGTCTCGGCGGCCGTGCACGGCGGCCGGCCCGAGGGTGTCCTGCTCGCGATCCTCGCCGTGGCCGCCGGCTATGCCGCGGGACGGATCGGCGGGGCGCTCCTGCCGGTCGCCGCGCCCTGCGCCGGAGCGCTGGCCGGGGTGAGCCTCACGCTGACCGTTCCGCATCTGGCCCCCGGGCCGCAGATCGACACCCCGCTCGGACACGCCGGGGCCACCGCCGCCGTGCTCACGCTCTCCGCCGGTGCCGCGTGCTGCGCCGCCTGGGCCGCCTCGGCGACCGTCCTGCGACTGGCCCTGCGCGCGCTGGCCGCCGGAATCGCGGTGACCGCGGCCGTCCTCGGCTCGACCTCGGGCTTCGTCGCCTGTACCGCCGTCGTACTGTGCTCGCTCGCCGCCGGCCATATGCACCGTCGCGGCGTGGGCATCGCCGGACTGGCGGTGGCCGCCACCGCGGTCTCCGGCTTGATCTGGGCGGTCGCCGGGAGCGCGGTGCGCGGCGGATTCGCCTCCTGGCTGGAGGGTCAGCTGACGGCGCACCGCATCCAGCTGTGGCGGGACGCCCTGCACCTGGCCCACGAAGACCCCGGCCTGGGCGTGGGCCCGGGCCGGTTCGGGGAGCTCAGTACGACAGCGACCGAGACGCTGCTGTCCGACGGCAAGCCGCACTCGGCGCCCTTGCAGGTGGCGGCGGAACAGGGAGTCGTCGGCATGATCCTGCTGGCGGCGGCCTTCTGCTGGATGCTGTTCGCGCTGTGGCGCACCGCGCGCCCCACTCCGGTCGCGCTGACCGCGGGGGCCGCCCTGACGGCGGTGGCCGCGATCGCCGCGGTCGGCAACGCGCTCAGCTTCACCTCGGTGTCGGTGGGCGCGGGCCTGCTGGCGGGGCTGGCCACGGCCCGGCCGCTCGCCGACGGATCAGCGGGGCGCGAGATCGAGGTACGCGCGCGTGGCGACCGTTTGGCCCCATGACCGATGCGATGTGCGGCGCAGAGGCCCTTACGGCTCTCAGTGCGCCGGGCCGGGCGTCCGGGTCCGCAGCCGGTCCCGGATGACCGTTACGGCCGCCTCCGCGTCGTCCACGGTGATCGTGAACGTATGGCCGTCCCACAGCCTCAGTACCAGGCCCTCGCCACGCCGTACGACGACCGCGGTGCCCTTCTCGGGCCGCCACCGGTAGCCCCAGCCGCCCCAGTGGCGCGGAGTGACGAGCGGGACGAAGTCGGCGCCGACGACCTCGGACAGGGGAATGCGGCGGCGCGGGACACCTATGTGGCCGCAGCGCACCTCAAGGCATTCCTGGTCGACCTTCAGGGCGACGTGCACGAAGGCCAGAGTGCCGAAGAGGACCAGCAGCCCGGCGGCGATGCAGCCGACGACGGCCATGGCGAGCGGGGCGATGCCCTCCGTCCACGGTGACTCGACGGCCAGCTCGATCCCCAGCGCCATGCAGGCGGCGCCGACGAGCGCCAGCAGCCACTGGACCCGGTTGGTCGCCCGCCCGGTCCAGACATCGGGGTGCGGCTTGCCGCTGTGGGGGTGGTCCCTCATAGCTTTGAGGTTACTCAGGATTCGCTGCGCCGGAACCTCGTCGCGCAGGGTGACTGCGCCGTCCGGACCAGGGCGGACCGGAAACGTCCGGTTCGTGACCGTCGGTTATCGCGCGGGGCTGATCGCCTGCAGGAGGCGGCCTTCCGCGTAGGCGAGCGCGGGCTCGGGGAGGCTGCCCTCGCGGCCGCTCAGCAGGACCGTCAGGGTGCCGCTCGCCTCGGCCTCCGGGGCGGGCTGCTCGCCGATTCGGCGCAGTGCCTGGGCGGCGACCGCTCCGGCGGAGCCGTGCAGGGCGAGGGGCGGGAAGCCGGGGCGCTGGACGGCGGTGCGGATACGCTCGGCGACCAGTTCGTAGTGGGTGCAGCCCAGGACGACGGTCGTCACGTCCCTGGGGGTCAGGGCGGCGGCCGCGGCGACAGCGGCCTCGATCGCCGTCTCGTCCGCGTGCTCGACGGCCTCGGCCAGGCCGAAGCACGGCACTTCCGCGACGGTCACACGGTCGGCGAAGTCTTTTATGAGGCCCCGCTGGTAGGGGCTGCCCGTGGTGGCGGGCGTGGCCCAGATCGCGAAGGGGCCGCCGCCGGCCGAGGCCGGCTTGATCGCCGGGACCGTGCCGACGACCGGGATGCCGGGTTCGAGGCGGGCGCGCAGGGCGGGCAGGGCGTGCACGGTCGCGGTGTTGCAGCCGACGATCAGGGCGTCGGGGCGGTGCGCGGCGGCGGCCTCGGCGACGGCCACGGCGCGCTGCGTCAGGTCCTCGGGAGTCCTGGGGCCCCAGGGCATACCGTCGGGGTCCAGGGAGAGCACGAGATCTGCGTCGGGTCGCAGTCGTCGTACCGCGGCGGTGGCCGCGAGCAAGCCGATTCCGGAGTCCATCAGCGCGATCTTCACCCGGCCACGATAGTCGATGGGCCCTTGCGGGCCGGTCCGGTGGGGCAGACTGCGCGGGTGAGCGCCTTCGCGTGGACCGCCGCCGGATCACTCGCCGCCTGGCTGTGGCTGCTGCTCTGCCAGGGCCTCTTCTGGCGTACGGACGTCAGACTTCCGCGTCGTACGGAACCGGACGCGTGGCCGTCGGTCTGCGTCGTCGTGCCGGCCCGCGACGAGGCGGCGGTGCTTCCCGCGAGCCTGCCGTCGCTGCTCGCCCAGGAGTATCCGGGGCACGCGGAGGTCTTCCTGATCGACGACGGCAGTGCGGACGGCACCGGGGACCTGGCGCGCGAACTGGCGCGGCGGCACGGCGGACTGCCGCTGACCGTGGACTCCCCCGGCGAACCGCCGGCCGGCTGGACCGGCAAGCTGTGGGCGGTACGGCACGGCATCGGCCTGGCACGCGCGCGTGACCCCGAGTACCTGCTGCTGACGGACGCCGACATCGCGCACGCGCCCGACAGCCTGCGGGAACTGGTCGCGGCCGCACGCACCGGGGGCTTCGACGTCGTCTCGCAGATGGCCCGGCTACGTGTCGAGAGCCTGTGGGAACGGCTGGTCGTGCCCGCCTTCGTCTACTTCTTCGCGCAGCTGTATCCGTTCCGCCGGATCGGCAGGAAGGGGGCACGGACGGCGGCCGCGGCGGGCGGCTGTGTCCTGCTGCGCACCGAGGCCGCCGAGCGGGCGCGGATTCCGGACGCCATCCGGCACGCCGTCATCGACGACGTGGCGCTCGCGCGGGCCGTCAAGGGCGGCGGCGGGCACATCTGGCTGGGGCTGGCCGAGCGGGTGGACAGCGTGCGCCCGTATCCGCGGCTGCGCGACCTGTGGCGGATGGTCTCGCGCAGCGCGTACGCGCAGTTGCGGCACAACCCGCTGGTGCTGGCCGGGACGGTCGCCGGGCTGGCGCTGGTGTATCTGGTGCCGCCCGTGGCCGTCGTCATGGGGGCGATCGGCGGCGATACGGCGACGGCGGCCCTCGGCGGTGCCGCGTGGCTGGTGATGGCGGGGACGTATATGCCGATGCTCCGCTACTACCGCCAGCCGCTGTGGCTCGCTCCGCTGCTGCCGTTCACCGCGTTCCTCTACCTCCTCATGACGGTCGATTCCGCGGTGCAGCACTACCGGGGGCGCGGCGCGGCCTGGAAAGGCCGCACCTACCCACGCCCCGGCGCGGTGCCCGACGAGGGCTGACCAGCGTGCCGACCAACTGACCAGCGGGCCGACTATTTGCGGCCGGGCGTCCAGTTCATGCCCCATCCGTAGGCGTAGTCGACGGTGCGCTGCGGGCTCACGCCGCGTTCGGGCACCAGATAGCGGGCCTCGCGCTGGACGATCAGGTCGCTGCCGGTGTTGGTGATCAGGGCGAGGGCGCACACCGTCGAGGGGACCGTGCACTCGTCGAGCGAGAAGTCGACCGGGGCGCCGTGCTGCGGAGTGAGGGTGACCGTGGCGTGCAGGTCGGCGAAGGAGCGCGCCCCCTGGTAGATGGTCACGAAGACCAGAATGCGCCGGAAGGCCCGCTGCTGGTCGAGGTTGATGGTGAGGTTCTCGCCGCTGGCCATGGCACCGGTGCGGTCGTCGCCGTCGAGGTGGATGTACGGCGGTTGGTGCAGGGCACCGTAGGCGTTGCCCAGGGACTGGATCACTCCCTTGCTGCCGTCGGTGAGCTCGTACAGGGCGCACAGGTCGAGGTCGAGGTCGTTGTGCATGGCGACCGGGCGGCCCAGTTTGCTCGCCCAGCCGGAGAACTGCTTGCGCACCTGCCAGTTGAGGTTCACGCGCATGGCGCCCGAGGTGCCGCCCTGCTTGGTGAGCGAGACGGAGGGGGCCGCCTTGGTGAGCGTGACCTTGCTCAGGCTGACGGGCGCCGCCTGGGGCGCGGGCGGGGGAACCGGCGGCATGGTCATCGGGGGCGCGACGGGCGGGGCCACGGGGGCCGGGGCGGGGGCCGCCTGCTGGGGTTCGTCGACCGTGATGCCGTAATCGGTGGCCAGGCCCTCAAGGCCGCTGCTGTAGCCCTGGCCGACGGCGCGGAACTTCCAGGCGCCCTGGCGGCGGTAGAACTCGCCGAGGACGAAAGCGGTTTCGACGGTGGCGCCCATGCTGTCGAAGCGGGCCACGACGGTGCCCTGGGCAGCGTCCTTGACCTCGATGCCGAGGTCCGGCACCTGGCCGAACGCGCCGCCGTCCGCCGAGGCGGCGAGGATGACGGTCTCGATCGCGGGCTCCACGCGCGCGAGGTCGACGAGCAGACTGTCGGTCACCCGGCCGCCGGCCTCCCGCTTGCCCTCGTGCCGGACGGCGCCGGAGGAGTGCTCGGACTGGTTGTAGAAGACGAAGTCCCCGTCGGAGCGGACCTTTCCACCGACCAGCAACAGCGCCGAGGCGTCCGCGTCGGGTACACCCGGTCCGGATCGCCACCCCAATTCGACCCGCAGCGCCGTCGTCGGCACCGGAGTATTCGATCCTTTCGACATTGACATGTCCGCCCCCATCACGGGTCACCGCGCCAGGCACGCCCCGGCCGCTCATCGGGTTCTTCTACAAGACCAACCTATTCCCCGCGATGACGAACTCCCACGTGGAGCCGCCGGGATCACCGGAGGCCAACCGCCGGTAACCCGCTCGGAACTCGGCATTTACACGATCCGAACGCCGATTGGCGTCCCTTTTTGCCAAGTTCGCTCGCATTGGGGATCCGCCGTCACTGCGGGCACATAAAACAACCCTCTTATCGGTCTCCCCAACCAGCACATCGTGGGCTTAACGTATGCGCCATGACCTCCCCCCGCTCCACCTACGGCGGCGGCTACTACTCCGCCTCGTTCCCGGACACCCCGATCTACGACTCGCTCGTGGCCGAGCGGGGCACCCCGCAGATCGCCCCGATCCGGGTGCCCGCCGCGTACGACATGCCGGGCAGCAACCTTCCGGCGCTGCCCTCAGCACTGCCCGCTCTCCCGGCGGGCCCCTCCCAGCCCTCCTACGGTTATCCGCAGACGCCGCAGCCCGCTCCGCTACAGCAGGCTCCCGCGGCGTACATCCCGCAGCAGGCGGCCGCGCCGCGTGGCTATCCGGGTCCGCAGGCGCAGCAGCCTCGCCCGGTGGCGCCCGGCGGCATGGGCTACGAGGCGATGCGCCCCGCGGCTCCCCGCCCCGCCGCCGCTCCCTACCAGGACCCGTACAACAACCAGCAGTACCGCGGCTACTGACCCGTTCCCCCAGGCTGTCGGTGCCACCTGGCACGATGGCTCCATGGGGCACGCGAAGCTGCAGTCGATTCACCTTCATCCGGTCAAGGCGTGCCGGGGCGTATCGCCCCGGGAGGCCGACGTGGAGCCCTGGGGGCTGGCCGGAGACCGGCGCTGGGTGCTGATCGACGACAGGGGAAAGGTCGTGACGCAGCGCCAGCGACCGCGCCTCGCGCTCGCCGCCGCCGAGCTGCTGCCCGGCGGCGGCGTTCGGCTGTCCGCGCCCGGCATGGATCCGCTGACGGTGCCGGTACCCAGGCCGGTCGGCACGGTGCCGGTGGAGATCTTCCGCGACAAGGTCGAGGCGGTGCTCGCCGAGGACGACGCCGCGCACACCTGGTTCAGCGCGTTTCTCGGCGCCGACGTACGCCTCGCCCACATGGACGACCCCGCCACCCGCCGTCCCGTCGACCCCGAGTACGCCCTGCCGGGCGAGACCGTCTCCTTCGCCGACGGCTACCCGCTGCTGCTCACCACGGCGGCCTCCCTCGACGCCCTCAACTCCCTGATCGAGCAGGGCGACCACTCCGGCGAGGGCCCGCTGCCCATGAACCGCTTCCGGCCCAACGTGGTCGTCTCGGGCACCACGGCCTGGGCCGAGGACGACTGGTCGCGCATAGCCATCGGCGACGTCGCCTTCCGTGTCCCGAAGAAGTGCGGGCGGTGCGTGGTGACCACGACCGACCAGGCGACCGCCGGGCGGGGCCGGGAACCCCTGCACACCCTCGGCAGGCACCGGCGCATCGACGGCAAGCTCGTGTTCGGCCAGAACCTGGTGCCCCTGTCCGGCGGCACCGTCCGGGTCGGTGACCCGGTCACGATCCTCGGTTGAGCAGGATCCGGACTCTCCGCCGAGAAAGATCCGGCCGAGCGACGGCGAGCGGGAACCAGGGCCGGGGGCCCGCGCGTTGGGCCTTTTGTGAGAAGTTCATGAGAGGCCCCGGGCGCAGGTGATTTCGCTCTCTCTTCCCCGGGCCCGCGGGTGAACGACTCTGCCAGGGGTTATCACGGAGCGGGAAGGGGGTGGCCGGACGATGCGGGCGATCAGCGGACTCTGGCGCTGGCGGCACAATCCGCTGCGCCGTGCCACCGATCTGGCCGAGGCCTGGGTCGCCCTCGGGGCACTGCTGCTGATCCTGGTCGTCGCTCCCTCGGTCGGCTCGCTGGTCGGCGGTCTCGCCCAGGGCACCCTGCAGGAGTCCGTGCGCCAACAGCGCGCGTCCCGGCACCTGGTGACGGCCACCGTGGTCCGCAAGATCACCGGCGCCGCGCTGGACACCGACCCCGAGGCCACGACCGGCCGGGAGAGACGCACCCGGGTGGTGGCCGACTGGACCGCTCCGGACGGCACCGCTCACCACGCGGCGGTCATGGCGAGCCTCGACACCCCGCAGCCCGGCGACCACTTCACGATATGGACGGACCAGCAGGGCCGTACGGTGGCCCGCCCGCTGGACTCCGCCACCGCGGCGACGCACGCCGTGCTCGCCGGGTTCGGCGCGGCCCTGCTGACGGCCGGCCTCGTCGAGGCCGGCAGACGGCTGATCGTCTGGCGCATGATCCGCCGCCGGTACGCCCGTTGGGACCAGGCCTGGGACAAGGCGGGCCCTGACTGGGGCCGGACCGGCGCCGGCAGCTGACGGCCTTCCGGCTCTGGTCAACCCACCGTCCTCGCGCACGCTACGGTGGACCGGCCGAACTCTTCGGCAGTAGGCCCTGCCGTTTGGATCAGGCCGGCTGTGAGGCGCAGTTCCTCTTGGCTGACCCGAGCGGGGTCTGGTGCGTGCAGCTGCAAGGCGGAGGAGGGAGTCGACGCGGAGCGTCGGCGACCGACGACAACGCGGCAGATGTGCGTGCCAGACCCCGCGACGCCGGGATGATCCAAACGGCAGGGCCTAAACCCGCGTACTACGAGGTGGGGGCACGTCAACGCCATGGCACAGGGCACGGTCCAGGTGACGCACACCGGCACGTCGCGGTGGCGGCGCCGCACGGGTGAGTACGCATCGCTCGCCGCCGCCCTGGAGGCCGCGGCCGACGGTGACGTCCTCACCGTAGCCCCCGGCACCTACCGGGAGAACCTCGTCGTCCAGCGGGCGGTCACCCTTCGCGGTCCCGAGGGCTCCCCCGGCTCGGTGCGCATCGCGCCCGTGGACGGGGTGCCGCTGACGGTGCGCGCCTCGGCGGTCGTTCAGGACTTGCATGTGGAGGGCCAGGACGCGGCGGCCCCCGCGCTGCTGATCGAGGAGGGCACCCCGGAGCTGTCGGACGTCCGGATCGTCACGCGGTCCGCGGCCGGGATCGAGGTGCGCGGGGGTGCGCGGCCCAGCGTGCGGCGCTGCACCGTCGACAACCCGGCGGGGATCGGCATCGCCGTACTCGACGGCGGTGGCGGGGTGTTCGAGGAGTGCGAGGTCGTCGCGGCCGGCCAGGCCGGCGTCGCCGTGCGCGGGGGCGCGCACCCCCGTCTGGAGCGCTGCCGGGTGCACCACGCGTCGGGCTCGGGGCTGACGGCGACCGGGGAGAACTCCGCGCTGGAGGCGGTGGGTTGCGAGGTCTACGAGGTCCGGGGCTCCGGCGTCCAGATCACCGGCCGGGCCACCGCACACCTCACGGACTGCGATGTGCACCGCACCACCGCCGACGGTGTCACGCTCGACACGGACGCCGTGCTGACGCTGGCCGACTGCCGTATCCACGACATCCCGGAGAACGCGGTCGACCTGCGTTCCCGCTCCGTGCTCACCCTGACCCGCACGACGGTGCGTCAGTTCGGCCGCAACGGGCTGTCGGTGTGGGATCCGGGCACGCGCGTGGACGCCAACCAGTGCGAGATCTTCGACAGCACCGGCGACTACCCGGCGGTGTGGGTCAGCGACGGCGCCACCGTCGTACTGGACTCGTGCCGGGTGCACGACGTGCCGGACGCGCTGTTCGTCCTCGACCGCGGCTCGCGGGCGGACGTCGTCGACAGCGACCTCTCCCAGGTGCGCAACACGGCCGTGTCGGTGAGCGACGGCGCCACCGCCCAGCTGGACGACTGCCGGATCCGGGACGCGGCGACGGGCGCCTGGTTCCGCGACCACGGCAGTGGCGGCACCCTCAACAACTGCACCCTGGACGGCACGCAGACCGGCGTGATCGTCACCAAGGGCGCCGACCCCACCATCGAGCGCTGCACGGTCGACTCCCCCACGGAGGCCGGGTTCTACGTCTCGGCGGGCGGCCGCGGCACCTTCCTGAACTGCCGGGTGCGCGGCAGCGCGGGCTACGGCTTCCATGTGATCGACGGCTGCCGTACGACGCTGAAGAAGTGCCGTACGGAGCGGTGCGCGCGCGGCGGTTTCGAGTTCGCGGACGGCGGGCCGGACGCGGCCTCCGGTGCGGGGCCGGACGTGGAGGACTGCAGCAGCGACGAGAGCGCGGGCCTCAGGCAGCCGTCCCCGGCGCCCGAGCCCGCCGTGCAGACGGCGCATCAGTCCCCCGGCCTGCTCGGCGCCATCCCCGGTCAGCGCACCACCGAGCAGGAGCCGCTGATCGCCGCCGCCGGGGCCGGGCAGCCTGCGCGGACCTCGAAGGACGTCCTCGGTGAACTGGACGCGCTGGTGGGCCTGGAGAGCGTCAAGCGCGAGGTGCGCGCCCTCACCGACATGATCGAGGTGGGTCGGCGCCGTCAGCAGGCGGGCCTGAAGGCGGCGTCGGTCAAGCGCCACCTGGTCTTCACCGGCTCCCCCGGCACCGGCAAGACGACGGTCGCCCGTCTCTACGGCGAGATCCTCGCCTCCCTCGGCGTGCTGGAGAAGGGCCACCTGGTCGAGGTGTCCCGCGTCGACCTGGTCGGCGAGCACATCGGCTCCACGGCGATCCGCACCCAGGAGGCCTTCGACAAGGCGCGCGGCGGTGTGCTGTTCATCGACGAGGCGTACGCGCTGTCGCCGGAGGACTCGGGCCGGGACTTCGGCAAGGAGGCCATCGACACGCTGGTGAAGCTGATGGAGGACCACCGGGACGCGGTCGTGGTGATCGTCGCGGGCTACACGGCCGAGATGGAGCGCTTCCTCTCGGTCAACCCCGGTGTGGCGTCCCGCTTCTCACGGACCATCACCTTCAGCGACTACAACCCCGACGAACTGCTGCGGATCGTGGAACAGCAGGCCGAGGAGCACGAGTACCGGCTCGGCCCGGGGCTCGCCGAGGCCCTGCTGAAGTACTTCACGGCGATCCCGAAGGGCCCGGCGTTCGGCAACGGCCGCACGGCACGGCAGACCTTCGAGGCGATGGTGGAGCGCCACGCGGGCCGGGTCGCCCAGTTGGCGGAGCCCAGCACGGACGATCTGACCCTGCTGTACGCGGAGGACCTGCCGGAGCTGAGCTGACCTCGGCGGACGGCACGGCAGTACGCGTGCCGTCCGCGGTCGTGCTCCGCCCGCGCCGGCCGGATCAGCTCTCCACCGTGACCTCCACCCGCTGCACCGGCACCTCCGGCCTCAGCCGGGCCAGCAGCCGCTCCCGTTCCTCCGCGAACGCCGGGTCCGCCTGGTACTCGCCGTGGCCCAGGATCGGGGCCGGCAGCGGGTGCTCGGGGGTACGGCCGTACGCCAGCGGGTCCTTGAGGGCCTCGCGGTCCACCACGGGGCCGCAGTCGCCCGGCAGCCGGACCGGGCCGCCGATGGGGTCGGTGAGCCGGTACAGGTTGCGCCAGCAGTCGACCTCGGCGTGCAGCGAGGTGAGCGCGGCGGGTCCGAAGTGGGCCGGGAACCAGCGGCCGTAGAGGCGTTCCAGGGGGGAGCCGTAGGTCAGCAGCGCCACCCGCTTGCGGTCGGCCGGCGTCAGCTGCCAGGCCGCCGCGGCCGCGAGGACACTGCCCTGGGAGTGCCCGGAGATGACGAGGCGGCGGCCCTCCTCGGCGCGGGTCCAGGTCGCCATCCGCCAGGTCAGGTCGGGCACGGCCCGCTCGGCGTAGCAGGGCGGAGCGAAGGGGTGCGCGGCGCGGGGCCAGAAGGTGCCGACGTCCCACAGGATGCCGATGGTGCGCCGTGCGGAGGCGTCCTTGTAGGCGCGCCTGCCCCAGGTGACGAACAGTATGAAGCCGACGCCGATCAGCCAGGAACCCAGCGCCTGCGCGGTCTGCGCGGCGCCGTGCACGAAGGCGTACGACCCGTCGGCGGCCCGGCTCGGGGTCTCGTCGCTGGTCAGCGCGCCGACCAGGGCTCCGGCGCCCAGGAGCAGGGTCGCGGCGGAGGTGACGGCGACGACGAGGGGCGCGCGGTCGGTGAGCGTGGCCATCGCGCGCGTGCTCGCGATACGGCCGGTGCGTGCCGTGTCCCGGGGCTCCCCGGCGTAGTCGAGCTCCACCGTGCCCAGCTCGGTGCGGCGCAGCACCCAGGCCCGCCGGGCGAGCCAGCCGCAGAGCAGCAGCAGGAGCACCAGCAGCGGTGGGATCACGGACGCCTGCCAGGTGAGCAGGACCGGCGGGCCGTCGATGGACGTGCCCGTGCCGTCCAGCCAGTCGGCCACCCGCTGCGACACCCCGCCGGACATCACGCCGCCGAGCGCGCAGGCCAGCATCGCCACGGCCGGTCCGCCCAGGCCCCGCATCGCGGCGCGCGGGTCGGGATCCGCGCGGTGCAGGACGTGGGCGACCACGGCGAGGACGATGACGAGCAGGCCCTGGAGGAACGCGATGGCGCCGAAGGTGGCGTCGCCCGGGAGGCGGCCCTCCGACTGCCAGCCCGGGCGCTCCCAGCCCGCGTACAGCAGGGCGAGCGCCAGCAGGACGAGGGCGGCGAGCGGGAGCCGTCGTACGAGGTGCTCGTCGAGTTCCTGGTCGAGGCGGTTCTCGCTGCGGCCCCGGCGGCAGACCACCCACACCACGACGGCCGCGCCGGCGACGATCGCCGCGTCCAGCAGCCACCCCAGCGTGTTGAGCAGCGCGGGGCCGTCGGAGCGGCGGTCGAAGCGGGCCGCGGCCGAGCCGACCGCCGCGGCGACCGTCAGCAGGCCCGCGGCGGTGTGCGCGGCACGCAGCCGGGCGACCAGGCGGCGGCCGTACCAGAAGCCGGGGCGGCCGAGCGAGGTGCGGCCGGACTCCTCGTCGGGCTCGCGCTCGCGGGACATGGGCTGCTGGGACTCGTAGGCGCTCCAGGTGCGGCGCGAGAGGTACCAGAGCAGACCGGTCAGCGCTGCGGGTACCAAGGCGGCGAGGGCGAGCCTGCGGCCGGGCCGGCTCCACCAGCCGCCGTCCGGGCCGACCGGGGACAGAAAGCCCAGCCAGCTGTGCCGCTCGGCGCACGCGCGCGTGCCCGCGCACTGCCAGGCCGCCAGGTCCAGGGCGACCTCGCACGCGGCCGCGACGAGCAGCACCGTCAGGGTCAGTCCCGCCAGCCGCACGAGCAGGCCGTACAGACGCACCGTCCGCTCACGGTCGCGTGCGGTGGGGCGCATCCAGTGCGCGAGGTTGACCACCATGAACGGCAGCAACAGCAGCCACAGGGCGCGTGCGCTGTTTCCCGAGGTCAGGTTGCACCAGACGTACGCCTCCGGCACCGGCCGGCCCCGGTAGTCGTCCGGCCTGGCCTCCGCGTCGACGTCGTCGGAGCGGCGGAAGACGGCGGCCGTGTCGTCGCCGGTGATCCGCACGGTCCGCGGGTCGTCGAGCATCTCCTGCGGTGTGGTGCCCCCGACCCCGTGGACCAGGAGTTCCAGGGCGATCCTGGCACCGCCGTCGGGCCCCGCGACATGGCCGTCGGGCCCTTCGTTCCCCGCGTCCGCGTCATGCGTCGCGGCGCGTTCCTGCGCACGTTCCACTGTTCGCACTTCCCCCGTGACGAGCCGTCGGCTTCTGTCTGTGCGGCCTCAAGGATCTCCCCGAAGGGCGCCCCTTACACCTCTTCTCACGGAATCTCCCCGATCCGTGTGACGAACAGGGGAACGGCCGATGCGAAAGTGACATGAGCGCGTCGTGACAGCCAGTGGCGCGACCGGTACCGACCCATGCGAGTATGGGACGTCCCGTACACCGGGAGGGGCGAGAATGTCCTTGTCGGAGGGGTTGCGCAGGACATGTCGGACGGCAGCGGCGAAAGGACCGGAGCGTACGTGAGCGAGAATCAGAACCTCCTCGCGGAGCAGCGGCGCGCCCTGATCCTGGACGAGGTACGGCGCCGAGGCGGGGTCCGTGTCAACGAGCTGACCCGCAAGCTCGGCGTGTCGGACATGACCGTACGCCGCGATCTCGACGCGCTCGCCCGGCAGGGTGTGCTGGAGAAGGTGCACGGCGGCGCGGTCCCGGTGGTCGAGGCGAGCACGCACGAACCGGGTTTCGAGGCCAAGTCGGGTCTGGAGCTGACGGCCAAGGAGGACATCGCGCGGGCCGCCGCCGACCTGGTGGCGCCGGGCTCCGCGATCGCGCTCTCGGGCGGTACGACGACCTATGCGCTGGCCCATCAGCTGGTCGACGTGCCGGACCTCACCGTGGTCACCAACTCGGTACGGGTCGCCGACGTCTTCCATGCCGCGCAGCGCACGACCGGCCCCCGGCAGGGCGCGGCCACTGTCGTGCTGACCGGTGGCGTGCGCACCCCGTCCGACTCGCTGGTGGGCCCGGTGGCCGACCAGGCGATCGCGACGCTCCACTTCGACGTGCTGTTCCTGGGTGTGCACGGGATATCGATCGAGGCCGGCCTGTCCACGCCCAACCTCGCGGAGGCCGAGACGAACCGGCGTCTGGTGCAGTCGGCACGCCGGGTCGTGGTGATCGCCGACCACACCAAGTGGGGTGTGGTGGGGCTGAGTTCGTTCGCGGCGCTGGAGCAGGTCGACACCCTGGTGACGGACGCCGGGCTGGCGACCGACGCCCGCTCTGAGATCGCGGAGCACCTGCGCCGGCTGGTGGTGGCGGGCGAGCCCGACGAGGACCCGGACCTCTGAGCCGACGCGGGCTCCTGAGCCGACGTGGGGCCTCCGAGCCGACACGGACGTCTGAGGTCGGCACGGGCCTCTGAGGCCGGTGCGCGCCGGCGAGGTCCCCGGCCATCGGCGGTGCAGACATCTGACGGGGCGCCAGCTATGGTGACGCTGCCCGGTGCAGCGTCGGCGTAGGGGGTTTCGTCCATGGCTCACCTGTTGCGCGAGGTGGGGCTCGACTTCGTCGAGAGCGCGCCCGTACGGCATGTCTTCGTACGAGAGATCTCCGCTCCCCCGGAGGCCGTCTTCCAGGCGCTCGCCGAGGACGTGCCGGGCTGGGCGCAGTGGTTCTCCGCGGTGACGCTGGCCCGGCCGCTGGACGGCGGGGCGCGGCGCGAGGTCCGGCTCAAAGGCGGTACGCGCTTCGAGGAGACGATCCTCGCGGCGAAGAGCCCGGAGGTGTACGCCTACCGCATCGACCTCACCAACGCGCCCGGGGCGCGGACCATGGTCGAGGAGTGGCGGCTCGCCCCCGCGGGGACGGGCACGCGGGTGCAGTGGACGTTCGCGGTGGACGGCACGGCGCCCTTCCGGTTCGCCCTGGGGCTCGCGCGGCCCGGGCTCGGCCGGGCGTTCCGGGACGCGGTGACTTCGCTGGACCGGCGGCTGGCCTCCGCCGCGCGCTGAGAGCCCGTCAGCGGGTCACTCCGGCCACACGCCCGTCGCCAGCAGCTGCTCGATGGCCGCCGAGTACGGCGCGATGTCCAGCCCCTGCTCGGACAGCCACGCGTCCGAGTAGTACTTGTCGAGGTACCGGTCCCCCGGGTCGCACAGCAGCGTCACCACGCTCCCGCGCCGCCCCTCGGCCACCATCTCGGCGACGATCTTCAGCGAGCTCCACAGACCGGTGCCCGTCGAGCCGCCCGCCTTGCGGCCGATGGCCTGCTCCAGGGCCCGTACGGCGGCCACGCTCGCCGCGTCCGGCACCTTCATCATCCGGTCGATGGCACCCGGCACGAAGCTCGGCTCCATGCGCGGTCGGCCTATGCCCTCGATCCGGGAACCGCAGTCACAGGTGACGTCCGGATCGCCCGTCGTCCAGCCCTCGAAGAAGCACGAGTTCTCCGGATCGGCGACACAAATGCGGGTGTCGTGCTGCATGTAGTGGACGTAACGGGCGAGGGTCGCGGAGGTGCCGCCGGTGCCGGCCGTGGCGACGATCCACGCGGGCTCCGGGAACCGCTCCAGCCGCAGCTGGCGGAAGATCGACTCGGCGATGTTGTTGTTCCCGCGCCAGTCCGTGGCCCGTTCGGCGTAGGTGAACTGGTCCATGTAGTGGCCGCCGGTCTCCACCGCGAGGCGGGCCGACTCCTCGTACATCCTGCGCGAGTCGTCCACGAAGTGGCACTGCCCGCCGTGGAACTCGATCAGTCGGCACTTCTCGGCGCTCGTCGTGCGCGGCATGACCGCGATGAAGGGCACACCGATCAGCTTCGCGAAGTACGCCTCCGAGACGGCCGTCGAGCCGCTGGACGCCTCGATGACCGGGCGGCCCGGCCGGATCCAGCCATTGCAGAGGCCGTAGAGGAACAGCGAGCGGGCGAGCCGGTGCTTGAGGCTGCCGGTCGGGTGCGTCGACTCGTCCTTCAGGTACAGGTCGATGCCCCACTGCTCGGGCAGCGGAAAGCGCAGCAGGTGGGTGTCGGCCGAGCGGTTGGCGTCGGCCTGGACCTTGCGCACGGCTTCTTTCAGCCAGTCGCGGTAGGCGACGTCACTGTGGTCGACGTCGAGGGTCACGCCGGACGGGATCTGCTGAAGGGTGCTCACGGCGCTGCTCCTCATGCTGTGCGGCGGCGCCGACTCGCGCGGCCGTCACTTCGAGCATAAACACCTTCCGCACGCTTCTCACCTGCATAAACATGCCTTTGGGAGCCTCAAAGGCATCCCTGGGCCGTTGGCCTCACGGGGCACGTGGGGGCGCATTCACACGAGTGCGCCGAGCGCTCCCGGTCAGGGATGACGTGCGTACTGGTGCTCGACGCGGTACACGGGCAGACTGCACCGGGCGGGACGACGATCCCGAGCGGGACGTCGATCCCGAACGGGGGCACACTGGATCACGACCAGGGCCGGCCGCACAGACGCATCACCAGCCGGCACACCGACGCGCACAAGGGGGCGGGGCATGGCGGAGCCGGAGTTCACGGCCACGGGCGTGCGGATCGGGAAGCGGCTGCGTTCGCTGACCCGGGCCGGGCAGGTGCGGATCAGCGACGGCAGGCTGCAGTTGCTCACCAGCTACGGCAGCGAGATAGACAGCGCGCCGGTGCAGGCGGTGCGGGCGTCGAAGCCCTGGTTCGCCCAGGACGACAAGGCGCTGGCCGACCTCAACGGCAAGCGCTACTCGCTGACCCTGGGCGATCACGACCCCGCTCCGGGAGAACCGGGCCCTCCCGCGGCGCGCCGGTTCATCGAGGCCGTGCGGAAGGCCGCGGGACGTAAGGGCTGAGTCACCGCGAGTTGCGGTACCGCACCCCCTGCGTCACGCTGGTCTCACGTCACTCTGGGTTTACCGGCGATAACGCTGCGAACCAGCCCGCCGGCCACGACAGCAGGCGGCCGTTTTCCTCAAGCACCCTGCTGGATCCGTACTTCGCCGGATCCCTACTCCGTGTTCTTCCGGACCTCTTCAGTCGGGGAGTCGCAGCCGTGATCAGTTATCCAAGCAGGCACTGCACGGTGGAGCTCCAAGCCCTGCCGTCGCGGATCGGACAGGTCCGCAGAATCGTCTCTGCACAATTGCGCTACTGGCATCTGGATCCGTTGATCGACCGCGCCGCGCTCGGCGTGACCGAGCTTTTGACCAACGTCCACCAGCACGCACAGCCGGACAAGATGTGCACCGTCGAGATCGAGCTCCTGCTCGACCGGCTCATGGTCTCGGTGCGCGACCACGACCCACGGCTTCCGACAGTGGCGGACTCCGACGACGCCGAGACCGCCGACGCCGCCGACACCCTCGCCACATGTGGGCGCGGGCTGGCGATGGTGGCCGCCGTGAGCGAGAGCTGGGGCGTACGACCGGACGGCGAGTCGGGCAAGGTCGTGTGGTTCACGCTGCCCACGCATGCGCCGGCGGTGGCCCGGCGTGCGGGGCTGCGGGGGCCGCAGCCGCCGCAGCGGGCGGGGGTGGCGGTGGGCGTGGAGAAGGCCATGGAAACAGCCGTGGACAAGGCCGTGGAGAAGGCGGCCGCGCCGCAGTTCGCCGAGGTCACGCAGCGGGTCGATCTGCGTCGGCCGGAACATGCTCCCGCCCGGTCGGCCGTTTTGGGCTGACCGGGCGGTGAGGGGGGTCGTGGGTCGGTGTTGTGCTGAGTGGTCCGCCGGGCCCGGTCGCCTACTCCGTGGCGATGGCCCTCAGTACGTCCAGGCGTGCCGCTCGGCGTGCCGGGCGTAGGCCCGCGAGGGCTCCGGCCGCTATGCCCACCAGCGCCACGACCGCCAGTTGCAGGGGTGGCATCGCGAAGGCGAACGCGCTGTCGCTCGCTCCGTCGGAGGCCTCGACCAGGACCCAGCCGAGGAAGGCGCCGAGACCGAGGCCGCCCACCGTGCCGAAGGCGGCCACCAAGACCGATTCCCAGCGGACCATCGCGCGCAGCTGGGAGCGGGTCTGGCCCACCGCCCGCAACAGGCCCAGCTCGCGGGTGCGTTCGTGGATGGCCAGGGTGAGGGTGTTGGCGATGCCGAGGAGCGCGATGAGTACGGCGAGGGCCAGCAGGGCGTAGACCAGGGTGAGCATCATGTCGATGCCGGCCGCCGACGACTGCGCGTACTCGTCCCGGGTCTGCACGTCCGGGTTGCCGTACTGCTGTGCCACCTTCTCCACGGCCGCCTTGCCGGCGTCCGTGCCCACGCCGTCCTTGAACGACACGGCGAGCAGGGTGTCGGCGTCCTGTGTGCGGTGCGGGGCCCAGGCGTCGCGGGTGATGACGTAGTCACCGGCCAGTTCGGACTGGCCGTAGAGCGCGCGGACCGTGAACGTCTGCGTACGGCCGTCCGTGAAGGTGAGGCGGGCCGTGTCGCCGGTCGTCAGGTGCTGCTTGTCGGCCTCCTTCTCGGTGATGGCGATGCCGTCGGTGCCCAGGTCGCTCAGGGAGCCCTGGACCCGGCCGAGGTCGAAGGTGCGCTCCAGGGCGAGCGGGTCGGTGACCGTCAGCGCCCTGCCCTCGCCGTCGACGTCGGCGACGCCCCGGCCGAGTCCTACGGCCGTGTCCACCTCGGGCAGACGCTGGACCGCGTCGGCGAGGCGGGGGCTCAGGCCGCTGCCGCCCGCGCCGAAACCCGGGGTGCTGACGGCCACGTCGCCCGCGAAGGAACGGGACACGGTCTGGTCCATCGTCGCCTTCAGCGACGCGCCGAACACCGTGAACAGGGACACGACGGCCACGCCGATCATCAGGGCGCCGGCCGTCGCCGCCGTCCGCTTCGGGCTGCGCAGCGCGTTGCGCCGGGCGAGTCCGCCGGTGACGCCGCGCAGGCGGTCGAGGGGGCTGCCGAGGACGCGTACGGCCGTGGAGGAGGCGACCGGGCCCAGGACCACGAAGGCGACCAGGGCGAGGACCGCGCCGGTACCCGCCAGCCAGAGGGACGGGGAGAGCAGGACGCCGGTGAGGGTGACGCCGATGGCGAGGGCGATCATGCCCAGGCCGGTGACCGCGCGGGTGCGGGAGGCGCCGGAGGTGTCGACCGCCGTCTCGCGCAGCGCCGCCAGCGGTGCGGTGCGGCCGGCGCGCACGGCGGGCAGGACCGCGGAGCCGAGGCAGACCACGATGCCGACCGCGAGGGGCAGGCTCATGGAGAGTGCGCCGATCACCAGGTCGCCCTCGGGGAAGGGGAATCCGATCGCCGGGAACAGGGCCTGGAGCCCGGCCGCGATGCCGATCCCGCCCGCGAGGCCCGCTGCCGACGCGGTGACGGCCACGGCGGTCGCCTCTGCGAGGGTCGACGCGGTCACCTGGCGGCGTGAGGCGCCGAGGGCGCGCAACAGGGCGTTCTCGCGAGTGCGCTGGGCCACGACGATCGCGAAGGTGTTGTGGATGGAGAAGGTCGCGACGAGCAGGGCGACGCCGGAGAACACCAGGAGGAAGGTGGTGAAGACGGTCAGGAACTGGCTGGAGATCATATCGGTGTTCTCCTCGGCCGACTCCTGGCCGGTGATGGCCTCAACTCCCTTGGGGAGGGCGGGAGTCAGCCGATCGACCAGTTCCTGCTGGCTCACCCCCGGTCCGGCCCGCACCTGGATGCTCGTGGCCTCGCCGGGCCTGGCCGTCAGGTACTTCTCCGCGTCGGCGCGGGTCATGCCCGTGTATGTCACCTGGGCCATGCCGTCCTCGCCGCCGAAGGTCGCGAGGCCTACGACGGTCACCTTGACGGGATCCGGCGTGCGCAGGGTCGTCGTGTCGCCGATCTTCAGGTCGCCGCGCTCGGCTGTGCCGCGGTCGATGACCACCTCGCCCGACTTCCGGGGCGTGCGGCCCTCGGCGAGCTGGTAGGCGTTGAGCTCGGGGTCGGCTATCCAGTTGCCGGCGAGGGTGGGCGGGCCCTGACCGCCGATGGGGTCGCCGTTCTTGCCGACGAGCTGGCCGGCGCCCTGGATGGTGGGGGCCGCGGCCGCGACGCCGGGGACCCTCTCGATCGTGCCGACCAGGTCCGAGGCGACCGGTGCGCGCACGCCCGCGCTTTCGCCGGGCGTGGTGATGGCGTCGGCGCTGCGGACGACGGCGTCCGTGCCGCTGGTCGCGTTGCCGAACATGGTGTCGAAGCTGGCGCGGAGCGTGTCGCCCATGACGAGGGTCCCGGCGAGGAAGGCGACGCCGAGGAAGACCGCGAGGAACGTACCGGCGAAGCGGCGCTTGTGGGCGCGCAGGGAGGACACGCTCAGGCGGACGGATGCGTTCATGACGGCACCTCGAAGGCTTTCATGCGGTCCAGGACCTTGTCGGCGGTCGGGGATTCCATCCGGTCGACCAGGCGTCCGTCGGCGAGGAACACGACCTCGTCGGCGTGGGCGGCGGCCACCGGGTCGTGGGTGACCATGACGACCGTGCGGGAGGTCTGGCGCACCGCGCGGCCGAGCAGCCCGAGGACCTCGCCGCCGGAGCGGGAGTCGAGGTTGCCGGTCGGCTCGTCGGCGAAGACGACGTCCGGCCGTCCGGCGAAGGCGCGGGCCACGGCGACGCGTTGCTGCTGGCCGCCGGAGAGTTCGGAGGGGCGGTGGTGGAGCCGGTCGCGCAGGCCGACGACGTCGATCAGCGCGTCGATCCATTCGTCGTCGCCGATGCCGCTCTTGCGGCCCGCGAGGTCCAGCGGCAGCGTGATGTTCTCCGCGACGGTCAGCGTCGGAACCAGGTTGAAGGCCTGGAAGACGAAGCCGACGCGGTCCCGGCGCAGCAGGGTCAGGCGGCGGTCGTCCAGGCTGCTCAGCTCGGTGTCGCCGATGTGGGCGGTGCCCGAGGTGAGCGTGTCGAGACCGGCCGCGCAGTGCATCAGAGTGGACTTGCCCGAGCCCGAGGGCCCCATGATCGCGGTGAAGCGGCCGACCGGGAAGTCGACGCTCACCCCGTCCAGGGCCCGCACGCTGGTGTCGCCACTGCCGTACACCTTCACGGCGTCCACGACCCGGGCGGCCGTCGGCGTGGTGGTCGTGACGGTTGCGGTCGTCATGCCGCACCGCCCTTGCCCGTACGGCCGAACTGCTCGTCCAGGACGGACAGCCGGCGCCAGTACTCGTCCTCGTCGATCTCGCCGGAGGCGAAGCGGTGGCCGAGTACGGCGATGGGCGAGTTGTCGTCGGGGGCCGGCCGCCAGGAGCCGCGGCGTCCGCGCCACACCGTGCGGCGCAGCAGTGTGATGCCGCCGATCACCACGGCCGCCCAGATCAGTGGGAAGAAGAGGATCCACGGGCCGGGGCCGCCGTCGGCGAAGTGTGCGAGGGTCTGCATCTCTGGTCATCTCCCGGGTCGGTTCGGACGGTTCGGACGGTTCTTCGGGCGTTTCTTCGGTGATGCCTTGAGACTCGCGCCGGAGGGGGGTCCGGGTCGTCGTACGGCCAGCGGCAGTGTGCGTACCTCGTGGGGAGTACGGAGGGCCGACTCAACTGCTCCGAAGCGGCTCGGGTGGGCTCGACTTCTGTAACTACTAGTATGTACAGTGATCGCATGAGCACCTCGGACCGACTGATCGAGTCCACCCGGGAGCTGCTGTGGGAGCGCGGCTACGTGGGCACCAGCCCCAAGGCCATCCTGGAGCGGGCCGGTGCCGGGCAGGGCAGCATGTACCACCACTTCAAGGGGAAGCCGGATCTCGCGCTGGCCGCGATCCGGCGGACCGCCGAGGAGATGCGGGCTACCGCCGCGGGAGTACTCGACGGGCCGGGCACGCCGTACGAGCGCATCGAGGCGTATCTGCGGCGCGAGCGTGATGTGCTGCGCGGCTGTCCGGTCGGGCGGCTGACGATGGACCCGGACGTGATCGCCAGCGACGAGCTGCGGGCGCCGGTCGACGAGACGCTGGACTGGTTGCGGGAGCGGCTCGCCGGGATCGTCGAGGAGGGCAGGGAGCAGGGGCAGTTCGGGCCCGGGCTCGACGCCGAGGCGATCGCGGCGACGATCGTCGCGACCGTCCAGGGCGGCTATGTCCTTGCCCGCGCGTCCGGTTCGCCCGACGCCTTCGACGTGGGCGTACGCGGGCTGCTCTCACTGCTCTCCCCGCGCCGGGAACCCCACTAGGAAGGCGGCTCCGATGCATGCGATGCAGTACCGGCTCACCCTGCCCGCCGACTACGACATGGAGATCATCCGTCGGCGCGTCGCCCGCAAGGGGCATCTGCTCGACGACTGGGAGGGGCTGGGCCTCAAGGCGTACCTCGTGCGTGAGCGCGGCGTACACGGCTCGCCGGTCAACCAGTACGCGCCGTTCTATCTCTGGAACACCGTGACCGGCATGAACTCCTTCCTCTGGGGCGGCCCCTTCCAGGGCATCGCCGACGACTTCGGACGGCCGCCGGTCCGGCAGTGGACCGGGCTGGCGTACGAGGAGGGCGGCGCCGCCGGCTCCCCCGCGCGGGTCGCGGTACTACGGCATCAACACGTGCCGGACGGGGCTCCGTTGACCGATATGGCGGCGGAGGCCGTGCGGGAGTCCGGGCGGCTGGCCTGCGAGGACGGCGCGGTGCTCGCGGCGTCCGCCGTGGACACGAGCCGTTGGGAGCTGATCCACTTCTCCCTCTGGGAGAACGACACGCCCAAGGCCGACGGCGACATGTACGAGGTGCTGCACCTGTCCGAGCCGGGACGGGACCGCTTGCCGGGCTGACGAGGAACGCGACGACATCTGCCCCCAACTGCGGTGGCGCGCTGGTGGAGAGCTGGTCCCGAGGCTCCGCCGCATGTGACGACAAGACGACAAGGAGACCTCACACATGCCCTTCGTCCGCATCGACGCCATGGGAGCCGATCCCGAGCGGCTCGACGCCCTCGGCCGTGCCGTGCACGACGCCCTGGTGGACGCGATCGGGATCCCGCCGAACGACCGCTTCCAGATACTGACCGGCCACGACGGCACCCGGAGCACGCTGCGCTACGACGACGGTTACCTGGGAATCCACCGGGACGACGGCCTCGTCCACGTCACGATCACCATGCGCTCCGGGCGGACCCCCGCCCAGAAGCAGGCCCTGTACCGGCGGATCGCCGAACTCGCCCTCGCCTACGCAGGCACCGAGCCGCGCAACGTCTTCGTGAACCTGCTGGAGAACGAGCCGATCGACTGGTCCTTCGGCGACGGGGTGGCGCAGTACGCCACCGTGGCGCCTCCGCCCTAGGACACGGCTTGACGGCCGGACCCGTTCCCGTCACGGCCCAGGAGTTGTTCGCGACAGCCCTACCGCCCGCTGCCGTCCAGCCGCCCCACGCGCGCCACGTTCTCCCCGACCTCGGCGTCCCCGCTCGGCTCGCCGGTGAACCAGGCGTCGAGGATCTCCTTGAGCAGGGGCTCGGAAGTGAGGCGCAGGCTGAGGGCGAGCACATTGGCGTCGTTCCAGCGGCGGGCACCGCCCGCCGTGTAGGCGTCGGTGCACAGGGCGGCCCGGACGCCCGGCACCTTGTTCGCGGCGATGGACGCGCCCGTGCCGGTCCAGCAGCAGACAACAGCCTGGTCGGCGGTGCCGGTGGCGACCTCACGGGCCGCCGCCTCCGAGCAGGCGGCCCACTGGGGGTCGTCGCCGGGGCTCAGCGCGCCGTGGGTCACCACATCGTGCCCGCGGTCGCGCAACTCGGCGACGAGGAGGCGGGCGACGGGTTTGTCCATGTCCGAGGAGACCGAGATCCGCATGTCCCGAGCCTACCGCCGGGCGTGCGCCCGCCCTGCGCGCGGCCGAGCATGGAGATGAGCGGTGGGAACGGCCGAGGAGGAACCATGCCGACCCTGCACATCGAGCATCCGATCACGGACTTCGCCAGGTGGAAGACGGCCTTCGACCGCTTCGCCCCGGCACGCGCGGACGCGGGTGTACGCCACTACCGCGTCCAGCAGCCCGTCGACGACCCCTCCTACGTCATCGTGGACCTCGATTTCGACGACGTCGCCGACGCCGAGCGGTTCCTGGGGTTCCTGAGGACGAGGGTGTGGTCGTCGTCCGAGAACGCGCCCGCGCTGTCCGGGGCGCCCCGGACGCGGATCCTGGAGATCGCCGAGGAGCGGTGAGGTCGCGGCCGGCTCGGCTGCCGAGGATCCCTCACTCCGGGGTACTCCGTCTGCTCACAGCCGGTACTGGCCGGTCCGGCACTGTGGACCGCCCGCATCTCCGGGGCGCTGGTCAGCGAGTGGCGGGTGTACACGGACTCGTCGGCGGTACGCCGCGAGCTCGGCCTGTCCCCGCCGGGCGGTCCCTAGGCCAGCGCGCCCAGCGGATCGTCCAGCACCGGCTGCCACGCCAACTCGGCCGCGCCGACCAGGCTGTTGTGGTCGAGGGTGCAGGCGAGGATCGGGACGCCGCCGCTCTGCCCCCACAGGCTGCGGTCGGCGACGACGGCGCGGAGGCGTTCGGGGTCGGCGTCGAGGAGGGTGCGGTGGAGGCCGCCGAGGATGATGCGGTCGGGGTTGAGGATGTTGACCAGGCCGGCCAGGCCCAGGCCGAGGCGGTCGATGAGGGCCTCGGTGGCCGTACGGACCGTCGGGTCGTCGTAGTGGTTGCCGATCAGGTCCTTGGCCTGCTGGAGCAACGAGACCTCGGGGCCGGGCTCCCGCCCCGCCGCCGTGAGGAAGGCCAGCGGGTCGGCCTCGACGTCGAGGCAGCCCCGGCTGCCGCAGTGGCAGGGGCGGCCCTCGGGGTTCACGGTGAGGTGGCCGACCTCCAGGGCCAGGCCCGAACTGCCGGTGTGCAGGCGGCCGTCGAGCACGAGCGCACCGCCGACCCCCCGGTGCCCGGTGGCCACGCACAGCAGGTCGCGGGCGCCGCGTCCCGCGCCGTGCCGGTGTTCGGCGAGCGCGGCGAGATTGACGTCGTTGGCGGCGAACGCCGGCCCGGTGATCCCGGCGGCGCGCACGCACTCGGTGAAGATACGGCGCACGGGGGCGCCCACGGGCCACGCCAGGTGCAGCGGGTTCAGGGCCAGGCCGTCGGGTTCGGCCACCGCGGACGGTACGGCGAGTCCGGCGCCGACGCAGCGCCGTCCGGTCGTGCGCAGCAGGTCGGCGCCCGCCTCGACGACCGAGCCGAGCACCTTGGCCGGGTCGGCGTCCACGGTCTCGCAGCCCGGCGCGGTGGCGACGATACGGCCGCCGAGGCCGACCAGCGCCGCCCGGAAACCGTCGGCGTGCACCTGTGCGGCAAGGACGACGGGCCCGTCCTCGGCGACCGACAGCCGGTGCGAGGGCCGGCCCTGCGATCCGGCCGCCGCGCCGGGCCGGGCGTCGACCCGGATCAGCCCGAGCGCCTCCAGCTCGGCGGCCACCGCCCCGGCCGTCGCCCGGGTCACGCCGAGCTCGGCGGTCAGGACGGCACGCGTGGGCGCGCGCCCGGTGTGCACGAGCTCCAACGCGGGTCCGAGCGCACCGCGCCCCCGGTCCAGCCGCGTCCTTGAGGTGGTCCCTTCCCCCGCCGGCCGGGGGTCCGCGTTGCCGCTCATGAGGGGGAGTCTCCCATGATCCGCAGTGGCCGTGGCCTACAGCCCGCTCACCCTGAGCGTGACGTTCAACCGCCCGGTCAGCCCCAACTCCGGCGGCGCGGTGCCCGGCTGCACCTTGGGCACACCGTGGTAGGCGAGGCGTGAGGGGCCGCCGAACACGAACAGGTCGCCGCTGCGCAGTTCGACGTCCGTGTACGGCCGGGTCCGGGTCTCGGTGTTCCCGAAGCGGAAGACGCAGGTGTCGCCCAGGCTCAGGGACACGACCGGCGCCTGCGATCTCTCGTCGCTGTCGCGGTGCATGCCCATGCGGGCGTCGGCGTCATAGAAGTTGATCAGCGCGATGTCGTACGCGGCCTTCGCGTACGTCGCCTGCGGCGCACCCAGCGTGTCCCGCACCGCGCGGCGGCCCAGCTCGCCCAGCCAGTCGGGGAACGGTTTCACCGGGGCGCCGTCTCCGTCGACGACCGTGCGGGCGTAGGTGTACGGGTGCCAGTGCCAGCCGAGGCAGACCTGCCGGGCGGTCATCGTGCCGCCGCCGGGGGTGCGGACGGTGCGCAGGCCGGCCGGTGGGCGGGCCCACTCGCGGCAGGCCTCCAGCAGCTCGCGCTGGGCCTCGGCGTCCAGCCAGTCGGGCAGATGTACCGCGCCCGGCGCGACCTCCGTACGCTCCCGCGGGAACAGCTCGGCGTCCATGCCCTCCATCCTCCCCCACCGGCCGTGAGCTGCGGCTCGGCCGGCGGCGGGTGCGGGCACCTCCCCGCGGTCGCTTAGCCTTGACGCACGATGAACGACCGTATGACGACGCCCTGGGGCGAGCTCGCGCCGACCCGTTTCCCCGAGGACCCGCGCGACAGGCTGCGCGCCTGGGACGCCTCCGACGAGTACCTCCTCAGGCACCTGGCGGAGCAGGAGATCCCGCTCTCCGGCACGGTCGTGGTCGTCGGCGACCGCTGGGGCGCCCTGGCCACGGCGCTGGCGGCGCACCGGCCGACGCAGATCACGGACTCCTACCTCGCCCAGGAGGCGACGCGGGCCAACCTCGCCCGGGCTGGGGTCGAGGCCGGTGCCGTACGGCTGCTCACCACGCAGGATCCGCCGCCCGCCCGCGTCGATCTCCTGCTGATCAGGGTGCCCAAGAGCCTCGCGCTGCTGGAGGACCAGCTGCATCGGCTGGCGCCCGCGGTGCACGAGGGCACGGTGATCGTCGGCACGGGCATGGTGAAGGAGATCCACACCTCGACGCTCCAGCTGTTCGAGCGGATCCTCGGCCCGACCCGCACCTCGCTCGCCGAGAAGAAGGCCCGGCTGATCTTCTGCACGCCCGATCCCTCGCTGCGGCGGCCCGCGAACCCGTGGCCGTACAGCTACGCCCTCCCCGACGGCGTCGGGGTGGTCTCGGGGCGCACGGTCGTCAATCACGCGGGCGTGTTCTGCGCCGACCGGCTCGACATCGGCACGCGGTTCTTCCTGGGGCATCTGCCGGACGGCAAGGGTGTCCGGCGGGTGGTCGATCTCGGGTGCGGCAACGGGGTCGTCGGTACGGCGGTGGCGCTGGCGAACCCGGAGGCCGAGGTGCTGTTCGTGGACGAGTCGTTCCAGGCGGTGGCCTCGGCGGAGGCGACGTACAGGGCGAACGGCGTTCCCGGGCACGCCGAGTTCCGGGTCGGGGACGGGATGGCGGGCGTACCGGCCGGGAGTGTCGACCTCGTGCTGAACAACCCGCCGTTCCATTCGCATCAGGCGACGACCGACGCGACCGCCTGGCGGATGTTCTCAGGGGCGCGGCGGGCGCTGAGGCCGGGCGGTGAGCTGTGGGTGATCGGCAACCGGCATCTCGGCTATCACCTGAAGCTGCGGCGGTTGTTCGGCAACAGCCAACTCGTCGCGAGCGACCCGAAGTTCGTGGTACTGCGGGCCGTGAAGCGATAGCCGCGGCGCCCACGGCGAGCAGCAGGCCCGGGCGGCGGGTCAGGGAGCGCTCAGCACCCGGATGATGCGGGCCACCGCGTCCACCATCGCCTCCCGCCCCACGCTGAGGTACTTGCGTGAGTCGACCGCCTCGGGATGGGCGGCGAGGAAGTCCCGGATCGCGGCCGTCATGGCGATGTTGAGGGCCGTGCCGACGTTGACCTTGGCGATGCCGCCCGCGACCGCCGCGGTCAGTTCGCCGTCGGGGACTCCGGAGGAGCCGTGCAGGACGAGGGGGACGTCCAGGGCGGCGGAGAGGCGTTTGAGGAGGTCGTGGTCGAGCGTCGCGGTGCGGGTGGTCATGGCGTGCGAGCTGCCGACGGCGACGGCGAGGGCATCGACGCCGGAGTCGGCGACGAAGGCGTGCGCCTCGGCCGGGTCGGTGCGGGCGCCGGGCGCGTGGGCGTCGAGCGGCGGCTCGCCGTTCTTGCCGCCGAGCCGCCCCAACTCGGCCTCGATCCACAGGCCTTGGGCGTGCGCCCAGTCGACGGCCGCCTTCGTCGCGGCGAGGTTGTCCAGGTACGGCAGCCGGGCCGCGTCGTACATCACCGAGCTGAACCCGGCGGCCGGCGCCTGCCGCAGCAGGTCGTCGCTCTGGATGTGGTCGAGGTGCAGCGCGACGGGGACGGCGGCGCGTTCGGCGGCGGCGACGGCCGCGCGGGCGAGCGGCAGCAGGCGCCCGTAGCGGAACTTGACGGCGTTCTCGCTGACCTGGAGGACGACGGGCGCGCCCACCGACTCCGCGCCGGCGATGACGGCCTCGACATGCTCCAGGGTGATGACGTTGAAAGCGGCGACTGCGGAACGGGCTGCGGCGGCACGGGTGACGAGCTCGCCGGTGGTCGCGAGGGGCACGGCCTGTCCTTTCTCGACGTGTGACGGGACGCGTCAGGGGGCGAGGATCACCGAGCGGGTGAGGTGGCGCGGCTGGTCCGGGTCGAGGCCGCGGGCCGCGGCGACGGCGACCGCGAGCCGCTGGGCGCGGACCAGCTCGGCTAGGGGGTCGAGGCGGCCCTCGATCCACAGCCCGCCGGTGGCGCGGACCTGTTCGGCGAGCCCTTCGGGTGCCTCGCCGAACATCCAGGTCGCCGTCCCGCTGGTGGTGATGCTGATCGGACCGTGCCGGTACTCCATGGCCGGGTAGGCCTCGGTCCAGGACAGCGACGCCTCGCGCATCTTCAGCCCGGCCTCGTTGGCCAGGCCCACGGTCCAGCCGCGTCCCAGGAACGTGAACTGCCCGCACGCCACGAGCCCTTCGGGCAGCTCGTCGGCGAGCGCGGTGCGGGCGTCGGCGACGACCGCGTCGGTGTGCAGACCGAGGTGGGCGCGGAGCAGGGTGAGGGCGGTGGTGGCGAACCGGGTCTGCACGACGGACCGTTCGTCCACGTAGTCCAGAACGGCGACCTCGTCCGCGGCCGCCATGACGGGCGTGTCCGGGTCGGCGGTGATCGCCGTGGTGCGTGTGCGGCCCTTCAGCCTCCCCAGCAGGTCGAGGACTTCGGTGGTGGTCCCGGAGCGGCTGAGGGCGAGGACCCGGTCGTACGTCCGTCCGTGCGGGAACTCCGACGCGGCGAAGGCGTCCGTCTCCCCCGCGCCCGATTCCTCGCGCAGCGCGGCGAACGCCTGCGCCATGAAGTACGACGTGCCGCAGCCGACAACCGCGACCCGCTCCCCCGGCGCCGGCAGCACCCCGCCGAGGCCGGTCGCCTCGGCCGCGGCGCGCGCCCAGCACTCGGGCTGGCTGTTGAGCTCGTCCTCGACATGCGTCATGCCGCCACCTTTCCGGCCCACCATGGATCCTCGTGATTGTTCATGCAAGATATAGCCGACTTTCGAGCATAATCAAGCATTGCAGCTGAGAGGGGTGCGCTAAGGTCGCCGGAGATCGAGGAATGGAGGGCGGATGTCGCGCGACGCCCGCTGGAAGGCGCTGCTGGAGCTGCTCGTCGAGCGGGGCCGGCTGGACGTCGAGGAGGCGGCCGCCGAGCTGGCGGTGTCGGCCGCGACGATCCGGCGTGACTTCGACCAGCTCGCCGAGCAGCAGATGCTGGTGCGCACGCGCGGCGGCGCCGTCGTGCACGGGGTGTCGTACGAACTGCCGCTGCGCTACAAGACCGCCCGGCACGTCTCCGAGAAGCAGCGCGTCGCCAAGGCGGTCGCCGATCTGATCGCGCCCGGCGAGGCGGTGGGGCTGACCGGCGGGACGACGACCACCGAGGTGGCGCGCGCCCTGGCCGTGCGCAGCGACCTGGCGTCCGGCACGCCCGCGCTGACCATCGTCACCAACGCGCTCAACATCGCCAACGAGCTGGCCGTGCGCCCCCAGTTCAAGATCGTGGTCACGGGCGGGGTCGCGCGCCCGCAGTCGTACGAGCTCATCGGGCCGCTCGCGGACGGGGTGCTCGCCCAGATCACCATCGATGTGGCGGTGCTCGGCGTCGTCGCCTTCGACCTCACGCACGGCGCCGCCGCGCACGACGAGGCGGAGGCGGCGATCAACCGGCTGCTGTGCGAGCGGGCCGAGCGGGTCATCGTGGCCGCGGACTCCAGCAAGCTGGGGCAGCGGGCGTTCGCCCGGATCTGCGCGGCCGACGCGGTGGACACGCTGGTCACGGACGCGGCGGCCGACCCGGAGACGGTGCGGCGCTTCGAAGAGGCGGGCCTGCGGGTCGTCACGGTCTGACCGCCGACACCGATCCCGGGCCCCCGTTCGCGGACCGACCCCCCATCCCCAGCCTCTCGTTCCCGGACCGGCCCCGACGCCGGCTCGCTTCGCCCCCCGCCCCCACCCTCGCCCTCGCCCTGATCCCGATCCCGGCACCCGCCCGCCCGATTTCTCCTACGCTGGGAGCGAGGCGCATGGTCGGCCCAGGGAGGCTCCGATGAGCACGACACCGATCGACCAGGACGAACCGGCGGCTTCGCGGCGGCCGGGGCGGTATCTGCCGATCGCCGAGCACGGGCTGATCGGCGATCTGCGCAGTGTGGCCCTGGTCGGGACGGACGGCACGATCGACTGGTACTGCTGCCCGGCCTTCGACGCGCCGAGTGTCTTCGCGGCGATCCTGGACGCGGAGCGGGGCGGCTGCTTCGAGCTGGCGGCCGCGGTGCCGGCACAGACCAAGCAGTTCTACTTCCCCGACACGAACGTCCTGATCACCCGCTTCTTCACCGAGGACGGCGTCGGCGAGGTGCAGGACTTCATGCCGGTCGACGGCGGCTCGGTGGAGGCGGAACGCCACCGGCTGATCCGGCGCGTGGTGTGCGTCCGCGGATCCATCCCGTTCCGCACCCGCGTGGCGCCGCGCTTCGACTACGGCGCCGAGCCGCACACCGTACGCATGGTCGGCGACGTCGCGGTGTTCGAGTCCGAGAAGCTGTCGCTCGGGCTGACCTCGACCGTGCCGCTGGAGGTCGACGACCTGGACGCGCACGCCGAGTTCAAGCTCGCCCAGGGCGAGTCGGCGGTGTTCGCGCTGGACCAGGTCGGCGGCGAGGTGACCCCGCGCCGGTGTGCGCACAGCGAGGCCGAGGCGCAGTTCAACAGCACGGTCGCCTACTGGCGGCACTGGCTGTCCGCCTCCAAGTACCGGGGCCGCTGGCGGGAGATGGTGCACCGCTCGGCCCTCACCCTGAAGCTGCTCACCTACGCGCCGACCGGCGCCATCGTGGCCGCGCCGACGACGAGCCTGCCCGAGCAGATCGGCGGCGAACGCAACTGGGACTACCGGTACGTGTGGGTGCGCGACGCCGCCTTCTGTGTGTACGCGCTGCTGCGGCTGGGCTTCACCAGCGAGGCCGAGGCGTTCATGAACTTCGTGACCCGGCACATCACCCCGGGCGACGGCAAGCCGTCGGGCCCCCTTCAGATCATGTACGGCATCGACGGCCGCGCCGATCTGCCGGAGCGTGAACTCGGCCATCTGGAGGGGCATCTCGGTTCCGCCCCGGTACGGATCGGCAATGCCGCCTCCGACCAGCTCCAGCTCGACATCTACGGTGCGCTGATCGACTCGATCTACCTGTACGACAAATGGGCGGAGCCCATTTCCAGCGACCAGTGGGACGACGTGTGCGCGCTGGTGGACTGGGTGTGCGAGCACTGGGACCAGCCCGACGAGGGCATCTGGGAGACCCGCGGCGGCCGCAAGAACTTCCTGTACTCGCGGCTGATGTGCTGGGTGGCGATCGAGCGGGCGATCCGCATGGCCAACCGGCGCGGACTGCCCGCCGATCTGCCCCGCTGGCAGGCCTGCCGGGACACCATCTACCGGCGGATCATGAAGCGCGGCTGGTCCGAGACGCGTCAGGCGTTCGTCCAGCACGAGGACGGCGACGTGCTGGACGCGGCCGTACTGATGATGCCGCTGTCGAAGTTCATCGCGCCGACCGACCCCAAGTGGCTGTCCACCCTGGACGCCCTGACGCAGGAGCTGGTGTCCGACTCGCTGGTCTACCGCTACGACCCGGGGGCGAGCCCCGACGGGCTGCGCGGCGACGAGGGCACGTTCTCGATCTGCTCGTTCTGGTACGTCGAGGCGATGGTCCGGGCCGGCCGGGTGGACGAGGCACGGCTCGCCTTCGAGAAGATGCTGACGTACGCCAACCATCTGGGCCTGTACGCCGAGGAGATCAGCCACACCGGTGAGCAGCAGGGCAACTTCCCGCAGGCGTTCACCCATCTCGCCCTGATCAGTGCGGCCTTCAACCTCGACCGTGCCTTGGGATGACGGGAGTTGACCGGTTTTACCGGAAAGACAATCGAACTTAGGTGAGGCTAACCTAAATTGGGGCGCGATGGAGCCGCATATCGATGCAGCCCCAACTCACCGAAGGGCAACCCGAGATGACCCCTGGCTCGATCTTCCCGTACGTCATGCCCACCCCCGCAATGCTCCCCGACGATCCGACCGGGTGGACCCTCGACCCGGGCCGGGCGGCGCTCCTGGTACTCAATCTGCAGCGGCGCTTCCTGCGGGAGCTGGGCCGCGAGGGCGCTCCGGTCGCCGAACTCCTCGCGAACGCGGGCCGGTTGGTGGACGCCGCCCATGCCGTGGGTGTTCCGGTCATCCACTCGGTGCCGGCCGGCGAGCGGGGCCCCGCCCCCACCGGCCGCCCCTCCGGCCCGCCCACCGACCGGGACGGCGAGGCGTTCGCCGAGCAGGTGCTGCCGCACATCGGCGACACCGTGCTCACCGCGCGGAAGTACAGCGCGTTCGCCCGGACCCGGCTGGACGGCCGGTTACGGGAGCTCAGGCGTGATCAGGTGGTGGTCGTCGGGTTGTTCGCCCGGGTCGGTGTGCTGATGACGGCCGCCGACGCCTGGGTGGCGGACCTGGAGCCGTTCGTCGTCGCGGACGCCATCGCCGATGTGTCCGCCGGGAGCCATGAGTTCGCGCTGGAATGGGTGGCGGACACCTGCGGGGCGGTGACGTCCACGGATCGCGTGGTGACCGTCTTCGCCCCCGCCGTGCCCACGGCGGAAGCGGTCTGACCCCGGCTCAGACGGACGCCGTACGGCGGTCCAGCAGGGAGCGGTGGATCTCCCCGGCGCGGATCGCGGTGGTCGACAGCAGGGTGGAGGTGAGTCCATGGGTGTGCTCGGTGCCGCCCTGGACGTAGATTCCCGCGGCGACGTCGGGAGCGGTCTCCACGCGGTGGTCGCGGCTGACCCGGATCGCGTCCCCGTCGTCCCGGAGGCAGACCTTCGACGCCTCGCCGAGCAGGGCGGTGAGGTCGCGGGGCCGGTAGCCGGTGGCGTGCACGAGCACGTCGGCCTCAAGGACCCGCTGCTCCCCGGTCGGCAGGAACTCCACCGCGACGTCGAGCCCTCCGTCACGGCGCCGTCCGACGTCGCGGATGCGGGAGACGTTGAGGAAGCGCAGCCGTTCGCGGCCGGTGACCTTCTCCTGGTACGCGGTGGCGTACAGGGCCTCGATCAACTCCATGTCGACCACGGAGTAGTTGGTGGAGCGGTGGTAGTCGAAGAGGGACTGTTTCACCTCGGAGGGGGCCACGAAGTACACGTCCACCGCCTCCGGGTCGAAGATGCGGTTGGCGAACGGGCTGTCGTCGGCCGGGGTGTAGCCGTACTTGGCGAACACCGCGCAGACCTCGGCCTGCGGGAAGGAGCGGTGCAGATAGTCGACGGTCTCCGCGGCGCTCTGCCCGGCCCCGAGGACGACCGCGCGGCGCACCGGGGTCCCGGTGGTGGCTAGTTCGGTCACCCGGGGAAGTAACTGGCTGTTGTGCCAGATCCGTTCGGAGAGTTCGACGCCGGGCGGCACATGGGGTTCCAGGCCGACCGCGACGCTGATGTCCCGGGCGCGGTACGTGACATGACGGTCGGGCCGCTCCGGGTCGCGGCAGACCACCTCGAAGTGCGTGACGGTGCCCGTGTCGTCGCGCACGGGGTCGATGGCGGTCACCTCGTGGTCGTACGCCACGAGGTGCCGCACCCGCTCGGCGGCCCACTCGAAGTACTCGTGGAACTCGACGCGGAGCGGGAAGAGCGTCTTCTGGTTCAGGAAGTCGACCAGCCGGCCGCGTTCGCGCAGGAAGCACAGGAAGCTGAAGTCGCTGGCCGGATCGCGCAGCGTCACCAGGTCCTTGAGGAACGACACCTGCATGGTGGCGTCGTCGATGAGCATGCCCCGGTGCCAGCCGAAACGCGGCTGGCGCTCCAGGAAAAGGGCGTTGATCCGACGGTCGGCCGGAAGGGTCGCGTTGTGTTCGTCAATCGCTATGGCCAGTGCGAGATTTGACGGCCCGAAGCCGATTCCGAGGACGTCGTAGGTGGTGTCCGATCCCGTGAGCGGTGACTTCACCGTGGCATCGCCTCCCTCAGGCAGCCACATGTTAGATAAGGTTAGCCTTACCTTGCAATGGAGCCCGCCGAAGGGGAGAACCGCATGCGCGTCGCCATGTTCGGCTACCAGACCTGGGGTCACCGCACACTGCAGGCCTTGCTGGACTCCGATCACGAGGTCGTCCTCGTGGTCACCCACCCCAAGAGCGACCACGCCTACGAAAAGATCTGGGACGACTCGGTCGCCGAACTGGCCGAGAAGAACGACGTCCCCGTACTCCTGCGCAACCGCCCGGACGACCCCGAACTCCTCGCCGCCCTGCGCGAGGCCCGGCCCGACATCCTGGTCACCAACAACTGGCGCACCTGGCTGCCGCCGGAGCTCTTCGACCTGCCCCCGCACGGCACGCTCAACGTCCACGACTCACTGCTGCCGTCCTACGCCGGCTTCTCGCCCATCATCTGGGCGCTCATCAACGGCGAGGCACGCGTCGGCGTCACCGCACACCGCATGAACGCCGAGCTGGACGCGGGCGACATCCTGGTGCAGCGCTCGGTCGCGGTCGGACCGAAGGACACGGCGACGGACCTGTTCCACCGCACGGTCGACCTCATCGCACCCATCGTGCGCGAGTCGCTCGACCTCATCGCCTCCGGCCAGGACGCCGCCCACTGGCAGCCGCAGGACCGCAGCCGCGCGAGCTTCTTCCACAAGCGCTCCCCGGAGGACAGCCGCATCGACTGGAGCTGGCCGGCGGAGCGTCTGGAGCGCCTCGTACGGGCGCAGTCGGACCCGTACCCCAACGCGTACACGTTCCATCACGGGCAGCGGATCAGGATCGTCTCGGCCGCCGTCTCCGAGGGCCGTTACGGCGGCACTCCGGGCCGGATCTTCATCCGCGAGGGCGACGGCATCGTCATCGTGGCGGGCGCGGAGGCCCACTCGGGCCGCCAGCCGGGGCTGGTGATCCGGCGGCTGCGCACCGACGACGGCACGGAGTACGCGGCGACCGACTACTTCCGCACGATGGGGGGCTACCTCACCGCCCGTCCGTGATCAAAGAACGCCAACTGCCGCCAAAAGCAAAGAAGTTGTCCGAAACGCATTGCTAAGGCAAGGCTTACCTTGCTTTACTGACGCGCATGTCGAGAAAGCTCCTCAGCACCGTTCTCACCGCCACTCTGGCCGCCGCGCTGGCGGCCTGCGGCTCCGTCAAGGACGACTCGAACACCTCCTCCGATGCCTCCGGCGACGCGAAGGCGGACACCTCGTCCGCCTTCCCGGTGTCCGTCAAGCACAAGTTCGGGACCACGAAGATCACCAAGGCGCCCGAGCGGATCGTGGTGATCGGCAACGGCGGCACCGACGACATCGACGCGCTGTACGCCCTGGATGTCACGCCGGTCGCCATCTCCAAGGACGCCCTCAGCAAGGACGGCGTCTACCCCTGGCTGAAGGACAGGATCGACACCAAGAAGACCGAGCTTCTCGACACCCTGACAGCCGTCGACTTCGAGAAGGTGGCGTCGCTCCAGCCCGATCTGATCCTCGCCACCTCCGACTTCACCCTGGACAAGGACTACAAGAAGCTCGCCGCGGTGGCGCCGACCATCGGCTACGAGACGGCCTGGGGGCAGCAGACCTGGCAGGAGCATGTGCAGGTGGTCGCCAAGGCCGTAGGCAAGGAGGAGCAGGGCGAGCAGGTCGTCAAGGCGACCGAGGACAGCATCACCGCGGTGAAGACCAAGCACCCGAAACTGGACGGCAAGACCTACAGCCTGTCCATCGGCAACACCCCGGCGAAGATCTTCACCATCGCGTCCGAGGAGGACTTCGCCGCCAAGCTGATGAGCCAGGTCGGGATGAGCCTGACCCCGTCGGTGAAGAACATCAAGACGGTCAACGGCAGCCCGACCGGTGAGCTGTCCTTCGAGCAGCTCGACAAGCTGGACGCCGATCTGGCCGTCATCGCGTTCACCACACCAGCCCTGCAGAAGGCGTTCGAGGCCAGTGACCTGGTGAAGAACATGTCCTCGGTGAAGGACGGCCGGTACGTCGTGACCGACGTCGCGACCATCAGCCAGCTCCGCAGCCCGTCCGTGCTGGGCATCCCGTGGGCGCTGGACAACCTGGAGCCCGGGTTCAAGAAGCTCGACTGACGGCCCGAGGGGGGCGGCGGTAGGTGGGGGGGTGGGGGGGGTTGGGGGGCACCCCCCACCAACAAAAGACAGAAACAAAAACCAACCACAACAGAGGAGAGAGACCACAACAC
>NZ_JBHYJA010000005.1:93434-191509 GCF_042740355.1 Streptomyces sp. NPDC059010 | reverse complement strand
CGCCCGTCGGTGCGGGTCACCCGGGGGGCGCTGCACAACTGGGCCCCGGGTTAAAATACGCGCGCGTGCGGCCGCGGGGGGGGGGGTGTTGGGGGGGTGGGGGGCGTTGGCGCCCCCCCACCCCTCCTTCCTTTCCCTTCTTCCTCACGCCTCGCGCAGTGCGGAGTCGACCTCGTCCGCCGACATGTCCTCGATCTCCAGATGGATCGCCGCGACCTGTTCGAGACGCCCGGGAGTGTCCTCCTCGGCGGAGAGCCGCTTGGCCATGCCGCCGGCCGTGAGGGTCGCGAAGAGGGAGCGTACGGAGACCACCGAGGTGTCCAGCGCCTCGCGCAGCCGGCCGACGATGACGGTGGCCAGCACCGAGTCGCCGCCGAGGGCGAAGAAGCCGTCGTCCAGGCCGACGCGTTCGACGCCGAGGACGTCCTGCCAGACGCGGGCCACGACCGTCTCCAGGGCGGTGCCGGGCGCCCGGTGCCGTTCCGCCTCCTCCAGCCGCCACAGCTCCTGTACGGCGCGCCGGTCGAGCTTGCCGTTGGAGGTGAGCGGCAGTTCCGCGGCGACGGCGATACGGGCCGGGACCATGTGCGGCGGCAGCACGGACCGCGCCCACTCCCGCAGCTGGTCCTCGCCCGTCCCCGCGTCGGCGGCCACCGCGGCCGCCAGCTGGACGCCCTGCCCGCGGGTCAGCCCGGCCACGGCCCGCCGCACGGCGGGGTGCCCGGCGAGCGCCGCCTCCACCTCGCCCAGCTCGATCCGGAAGCCGCGCACCTTGACCTGGTGGTCCCGGCGCCCGAGGAACTCCAGGGTGCCGTCGGGCCAGTACCGCGCGAGGTCCCCGGTGCGATACCAGCGCAGCCCGTCCGCCTCGGTGAACTTCTCGGCCGTACGTGCGGGATCGGCCCGGTACCCGAGCGCCACCCCGTCCCCGCCGATCCACAGCTCGCCCGGCACCCAGTCCGGACAGTCCCGCCCATGGGCGTCGACCACACGGCAGCGGACATTGCGCAACGGCGTGCCGTACGGCACCGCCCGCCAGTGCGCGGGCACCTGAGCCTGCGTCACCTCGCAGACGGTGGAGTGGATCGCGGTCTCCGTCGTCCCGCCCAGCCCGGTGAACCGGCAGCCGGGCGCCCGCTCGGCGAGCCGCCCCGGCAGGTCGGTGCCCACCCAGTCGCCGCCGAGCAACACCGCCCGCAGACCGGTGAGTTCGCCGGGTGCGGTGGCGAGGAGGAGCATGTCGAGGAGCGGGGGTACGCAGTTGAGGACCGTCACCGCGTGGGTCCGCACGAGGTCGGCCCACTGGCTCGCCTCACGCCGGTCGCCCTCGTCCACCAGCACGACGGCGCCGCCCGCGCTCAGCAGCCCGAAGATGTCGTACACGGAGAGGTCGAAGTCCAGGGCGGACAGGGCGAGGCATCGGTCCGAAGTGTCCACGCCGTAGCGGTCGTTGAGGTCGTCGACGGTGTTCATGGCGGCCCGGTGCGGCACTTCGACGCCCTTGGGCTCGCCGGTGGAGCCGGAGGTGAAGAGCACATAGGCGGGCTGCTCCTCGTCCACCACGACCAGTTCCGGCAGGGGCGCGGTGCGCACCGCCTCGGCGACCGGCAGGGCCTCCAGACCCTCGACCGGGCGTCCGTCGGTCAGCACGACGCGGAAGCCCGCGGTGGCACGGATACGGTCGCGCCGGGCGGGCGGCTGCTCGACGCCGATCGGCACATAGGCGGCGCCCGCGGCCAGGACGCCCAGTACGGCGGTGATCTGGTCGGGCCCCTTGGGCAGGCTGACCGCGACCGTGTCGCCGGGGCGCACGCCGCGCTCCACCAGCGCTGCCCCGGTCCGCAGCGCACGGTCGGCCAACTCGCCGTAGGACAGGGCGCCTTCGTCGCCCCACAGCAGGGCGGGGGCGTCCGGCCGCTCGGCGGCGCGTGCGAAGAAGCCCTGGTGCAGCAGCCGGTGGCTGCGCGGTCCGTCGGTGGCGTTGGCCTTGGCGCGGACCGCCGGCTGCCCGGGCGGCAGCAGCGCGGGCACCGGCCGCTCCCAGACCGTGCCGTCGGTGCCGAGCCGGGTGACGAGCCCGTGGAAGGCGGTGAACATCGCGTCGACCATGCCGGGCGGGAAGGCGTCCTCCCGCACGTCCCAGTTGACCAGCAGCCCGCCGTCGACCTCGGTCACCTGGGCGTCGAGAAGCACCTGCGGCCCCTGGGAGATGATCCAGACGGGCTTGCCGAAGGCCTGCCGTACGCCCGCGTCGAAGAGTTCACCCAGGTTGAGGGCGCTGGTGAACACCACGGGCGCGAGGACCTGTTCGCCGCCCAGCCGGGACAGGTCGCGCAGCACTTCCACGCCGGAGTAGTCGGCATGCGCCGCGTCCGTGTGCATACGGTCCTGGAGGCGCCGTGCGTGCTCGGTGAACGACCCCGGTTCGGCCAGGTCGACGTCGAGCAGCACCGAGCTGGTGAAGTCGCCGACGAGCAGGTCGACGTCGGGGTGGGAGCCCCTGCGGTCGAACATCGGCACGTTCAGCAGGAAGCGGGGCTGTCCGCTCCAGGCGGCCAGGACCTCGGAGAAGGCGGTCGCCACCGCCATGGCCGGGGTGAGCCCGTGCTGGTGGGCGCGGGCGGTCAGCCGTCGCTTCTCGGCGGGCGGCAGCCAGTGGTGGCGGCGGGTCACCCGGGTCGGATCCGTGCGCTCCGCCTCGGGCACCAGCGGCAGTTCGGGGGCGCTGGGCAGCTGCGGGATACGCCGCTGCCACCACTCCCCTGCCTGCTCCCGGCTCAGCCGCCGTACGTCCGAGCGCTCCGCGAGGTACTCCGGGTAGCTGGTACGGATCGGGGGGAGCGGGGTGGCGGGGTGCTCGTAGAGCTTGGCCAGGTCGGAGAGGAGGACCCGGTAGCTGAGAGCGTCGGCGGCGAGCATGTCGACGTCCACGTGCAGCCGGCTGGAGCCGTCCGGCAGCAGGGAGAGCTGCACGGAGAAGACCTGCCCGGCCGCGATGTCCAGACGGGCGTGCGAGGAGGAGTGCCGGACGTCCTCCAGCCCGGCCGCCGCCGTCCGGGCGTCCAGGGTGCGCAGATCGTGGACGACCGTCGCGGGCCCGGTGAGGCCGGGCAGGATCTGCTGGCGGCCGTCGTCGGTGAAGCGGGCGCGCAGCATGCCGTGGCGGGCCGCGAGAGCGCGTACGGCCATGTCGAGACGGTCGGGGTCGACGCCGGAGCCGTCGAACTCGACGTAGAGGTGGGCCGCGACCGCACCGAGGGTGGTCTCGTCGCCGCGGCCGATCCAGTACGCGTGCTGCATCACGGCCAGCGGGAAGGGCTCGCGGGGTTCGGGCGCGGGGGGCGACGGTGGCGGGGCCGGGGGCTCGGCGGGCCGCGCGGTGGCCGGGACATGGGCCGCGAGCAGCTCACGCCAGGCGCGCAGGGTGGGTTCCTTGGCCAGTTCGGCGAAGCTGACCCGGATGCCCCGCTTGCGCCAGCCGCCCGCGATCTTCATCAGGGTGATCGAGTCCAGGCCCCAGGCGATGAGGCTGTCGTCCTCGCTCGGCGGTGCCTCCGAGCCGAGTGTGTCGGTGACCGAACGGAGCAGCTCGTCCGCGGTCGGGTGGTGCTGCGTCACCGGTTCCTCCGAAGTCGTCCGTGGGGCTCAGAAGTCGTCCATGGGCTCAGAAGTCGTCGAGATCGTGCTCGGATTGGTCGAGACCGCTCTCGAAGTCGTCGAGGTCGTTCTCGAAGTCGTCGATGTCTTCCTGGGTCAGTTCGACCAGGGGCAGGTCCGACGGGGTGAGACCGCCCGCCGGGGTGTCCTCGGCGTGCCGGGCGAGGCCGTGCAGGGCGCGCTCCCAGAGGGCGAGCAGGTCTGCCGCCTCGGGCTCGGTCAGGAAGCCGTCCGGCCAGGACGCGGAGACATGCAGCCGGACGCCGTCCGCCTCCTCGACGGCGACGGCGTTGATCTCCAGGCCGACGGACGCGGTCGGCGCGGGCACGCGCAGCATGGGGGCCTCGGGGGCCAGTTCCCAGGGCTCGTCCGTCGCGCCGGACGCGGTGAATCGGCCGAGGTAGTTGAAGAGGATCTGTGGCTGCGGGAGCTTCTCCAGGGCGGGTGCGGTGTCGGGGTTGAGGTGGCGCAGAAGGCCGTAGCCGATGCCGTGGTCCGGTACGGCGCGCAGTTGCTCCTTGATCCGCTTGAGCGCGATGCCCGCGGCGGGCCCGCCGGAGAGCGCCTCGCCGGCATCGAGCGGGCCGGGGTCGACGGCGACCGGGTGGAACGTGGTGAACCAGCCGACCGTGGCGGACAGTTCGACGCCCTCGGCGATGTCCTCCTCGCGCCCGTGCCCCTCCAGGCCGACCAGCAGCGAACGTCCGGTCGGGTCACCGCGCCGTTCCCCCCAGGACGCGGCGGCGAGCGCCAGGGCGGTGAGCAGGACGTCGGGGACGGCGGCGTGATAGGCGGCGGGCACCTCGGTCAGCAGTGGCCCGGTGATCCCGGGCGGGAGCACCAGACTCCGCTCCCGCAGCCCGGCGCCGGCGTCGGGAGTGCGCTCGATCAGCGGACTCGCGCCGTCCAACGACTGTGTCCACCAGGCCAGTTCACGCACCCGGTCGGGCCGGTGGGCCTCCTCGCCGAGGAGCCTGCTCCAGGTGCGGAAGGGGGTGCCGCCACGCGGGAGGGCCCGGCCCGACTGCCAGGCCTCCGTGAGGTCGGACATGATGATCCGCCAGGACACACCGTCGACCACCAGGTGATGGGCCACGAGGAGCAGCCGTCCCGAGTCGGTGAACCAGACGGCCTGGAGCATGCGCCCGGCCGCCGGATCGAGCCGGGCCACGGCGGCGGCCAGCTGATCGTCGACTGCCGCGTCCCGCACCTGGCTCAGCAGCTCACCGGCGCGCACCGCTCCTTCGGCGGGCACCACCAACTTGTCCGTCAGCCGGGCACGGAGCATGTCGTGGCGGTCCAGCACCGCCTGGAGGACGGCGACGGCGACGGCGTACGTCAGCCCCGGCGGGGTCACGAGCAGGACCGCCTGCGCGAGACCGTCGTAGGACAGGTCCGGGCCCGCCGTCCAGTGCATGACCGGGGTCAGGTCCGCCTCGCCGACCGCCTCCTCCACCAGGCCGGTGTCGCTGCGCCCGGCGGGCTCGGTTCGCTCGGTGGCCACGGCGGCCAGCCCGGCCGGAGTCGGCGTCTGGAACACGTGCCGGGGGCTGAGCAGGAGACCGGCCTTGCGGGCCAGGGTCACCAGGCGGATGGAGACGATGCTGTCGCCGCCGAGCTCGAAGAAGTTGTCGTCGACGTCGACGCGGGCCACCCCGAGGACGGAGGCGAACAACTCGCAGAGCAGACACTCGCGTTCGTCGGCGGGCTCCCGGGCCGGCGCTGCCGGGGCCGTGGTCGCGGGCGCCGGCAGGGAGCCGCGGTCGACCTTGCCGGAGGGCAGCAGCGGGAAGGCGTCCAACGCGGTCAGGGTGCGCGGCACCATGTGTTCGGGCAGTCGTTCCCGGAGCCAGCCGTGCAGGTCGCCCGGCTCCTCGGCGGCCAGGTAGTACCCGGCGAGCTGCTTGACGCCCGGTGCGTCCTCCCGGATCACCACGACCCCGCGTCGGACGCCGGGATGCTGTTCGAGGATCGCCTCGATCTCCTCCAGCTCGACCCGCATACCGCGGATCTTCACCTGGTTGTCGGCCCGGCCGAGGAACTCCAGGGTGCCGTCGCGCTGCCACCGCACCAGATCGCCGGTGCGGTAGAGCCGTTCGCCGGGCGGGCCGAACGGTTCGGCCACCCAGTGGTCGGCCGTGCGGCGAGGGTCGTTCACATAGCCGCGGCCGAGATAGACGCCCCCGGCGTAGAGCTCGCCGGGCACGCCGACCGGCACGGGCTGGAGCCGGTCGTCCAGGACGTACAACCGCGTGTTGCCGTTCGGACGCCCGATGGAGACGGCGCTGCGGATCGCACCGGTCCGGTAGACGACGTGGCTGACGCCGATGGTCGCCTCGGCCGGCCCGTACCCGTGGTACATCACCGCGGGGCTCGCGGCCCGGAAGCGGGCGAACAGCTCGGGGGTGAGCACCTCGCCGCCGCACCACACATGCCTGAGCGAGCGGGCCCGCCGGGCGAAGCCGTCCAGCTCCAGGAGCAGGTCGAGCATCGAGGAGACGAGGTAGGTGAAGGTGACCCGGTGGCGTTCGACGGTGTCGAGGAGATAGTCGGCGTCGCGTTCGCCGCCGGGTTCGGCGATCACCACGCGGCCGCCGTTCACCAGAGGCAGGAAGATCTCGTTGATGGAGATGTCGAAGCCGAGCGGTGCCTTGAACAGGGCCGCGTCGTCGGTGCCGAAACCGAGCAGCCCGCGCTGCCACAACAGCCGGTGCGCGATGGCCCGGTGCCGGATCATCGCCCCCTTGGGGACGCCGGTCGAGCCGGAGGTGTAGATGACGTAGGCGAGGCCCTCGGGATCGACGGGGACGGCCGGGTTGTCGGTCTCCTGCGGACCGTCGAGGCGCACTTCCACGAACGGTGGGGCGTCGGCCCCGAACACCGCTGCGTTCCCCGGCCGCCCGAGCACCGCCGTCAGCGCCGCGTTCCGGCTCACCTCCACGATCCGGCGCGCCGGCCACGACGGCTCCAGGGGCACGAACGCCCCGCCCGCCTTCAGCACGGCGAGCAGTCCTACGACCATCTCCACCGAGCGTTCCAGATGGATGCCGACGCAGCGCTCGGGGCCGACCCCGAGTGAGGTCAGCTGCCGGGCAAGGGCGTTGGCGCGGGCGTTGAGCTCGGCGTACGTCAGTCGGGTACCGCCCTCGATGCCGTACTCCACGGCGGTGAGGTCAGGGGTCTTCGCCGCCTGTTCCTCCACCAGTGCGGTCAGGGTGGTGGCGGGCATGGGGTGGGCGGTGTCGTTCCACTCCCCCAGCATCCGGACGCGCTCGCGCGGGGTGAGGACGTCGGCCAGGGCAACGGGCAGGTCGGGGTGCCGGGCCAGCTCGCCGACCAGCCGCACGAACCGCTCGACCATGTCCTGGGCGGATTCACGGTCGTACAGGTCGCTGCTGTGGACAAGCGAGCCGGTGATGCCCCCGCCGTCCGCCCGTTCGAAGACGTGAAAGGCGAGGTCGGTCTTCGCCGTGTAGAGGTCGACGCGCAGTTCGCGCAGCGTCAGCCCCGCGAAGTCCCTTGTCTCGTCCGGGGCTTGCTGATGTGCGAGCATCACCTGGAAGAGCGGATGCCGGCCCATCGAGCGGGCCGGTGCGAGCGCGTCCACCAGCCGCTCGAACGGGACGTCCTGGTGGGCGTACGCGTCCACGTCGGTCTCGCGCACCCGGGCGAGCAGGGTACGGAAGGTCGGGTCGCCGGAGAGGTCGGTGCGCAGCACCAGCGTGTTGACGAAGAGACCCACGAGGTCGTCGAGCGCCGCGTCGCCCCGTCCGGCGACCGGCGTTCCGATGGGGATGTCGTCCCCCGCGCCGAGTCGGCCGAGCAGAACCGCGAGGGCGGCCTGGAGCGCCATGAAGACGGTGCCGCCGGCTTCCGCGGCGAGGTCCCGCAGCGCGTCGTGGACGTCCGGGCCGAGGTCGAAGTCCACGGCACCGGCCCGGTACCCGGCGACGGCCGGTCGAGGCCGGTCGACGGGCAGCTGGAGTTCCTCCGGTAGGCCCTCCAACTGCCGTGCCCAGTAATCGAGTTCGGCCTCGGCCGCCCCGCCCTCTTCTCCGAGCAACTGCCGCTGCCACAGCGTGTGGTCGGCGTACTGAACGGCGAGCGGCGGCCATGCGGGCCGGTCGCCTCGCGCCCTCGCCGCGTAGGCCGTCTCCAGGTCCCGCAGCATCGGCTCCGCCGACCAGCCGTCGGTCGCGATGTGATGGACGAGGAGGAGCAGGACGTGCTCCTCGGGGGCCAGGGCGTACAGCGTGGCTCGTACGGGAATCTCGGTGTCCAGCGCGAAGGAGTACGCGGCGGCCTCACGCAGCAGCGCGTAGAGTTCCCCAGCCCCGGCACCGGCCCCGGTCGGCACCATCTCGAACGGCACGGACGCGTCCGTCAGGATCCGCTGGTACGGGGTGCCGTCGTCGTCCGGGAAGACCGTGCGCAGGGCCTCGTGACGGGCCACGACGTCATCGAGGGCGGCGCGCAGCGCATCGCTGTCGAGCGGTCCGGTGAGGCGTACGGCGGTGTGGATGTTGTAGGTCGGGCTCGGCCCTTCCAGCCGGTACAGGAACCACAGCCTGGCCTGCGCGGAGGACAGCGGGACCGGGTCGGGGCGCCGGGCCGGCCGCAGCGCGGGGCGTCGTTCGGCGGCCGGGGCTGCCAGGAGCGGGGCGAGGGCGGCCACGGTCGGGGTGTCGAACACGGCGCGCAGGGGGACGACGGCTCCCAGCTCGGCCCGGATGCGGGCGACCAGGCGGGTGGCCAGCACGGAGTGGCCGCCGAGGGTGAAGAACTCGTCGTGGATGCCGACGGTGGGCAGGCCGAGCAGGTCGGCGAAGAGCGCGCACAGGGTCGCCTCCGCCCCGGTGCGGGGGGCGGTGGCGGTGGTGAGGCCGGAGAGGTCGGGGGCGGGCAGGGCCGCGCGGTCGAGTTTGCCGTTGGGGGTCAGCGGCAGGGCGTCGAGGACGACGACCGCGGCGGGCAGCAGGTGTTCGGGGAGCGTGGCCTTGAGGTCCTGCCTGGCCCGCAGCGGTTCCAGTGCGGCGCCGGGGTGGGGCACGGCGTACGCCACCAGCCTCGGCTCGCCCGGCTGGTCCTGACGTACCGTCACCGCCGCCTGGGACACGCCGGGCAGGGCGGCCACGGCGGCCTCGGTCTCGCCCGGCTCGACGCGGAAGCCGCGGATCTTGACCTGGTCGTCGGAGCGGCCGAGGAATTCCAGCGCCCCGTGCGCGGTCCAGCGGACCAGGTCGCCGGTGCGGTAGAGGCGGGTGCCGGGCGGGCCGTACGGGTCGGCGACGAAACGGTCGGCCGTGAGGCCGGGCCGGCGCAGATAGCCGCGGGCCAGCTGGGCGCCGCCGAGGTAGAGCTCGCCGGGGACGCCGGGCGGTACGGGGCGGAGGGCGGCGTCCAGCACGAGGGTGCGGGTGTTCCACACCGGGCGGCCGATCGGCACGGAACCGGCGGCGGACCGCGTCCCGTCGGCGCACGGCCAGGCGGTGACGTCGACGGCGGCCTCGGTGGGGCCGTACAGGTTGTGCAGTTCGGTTCCGGGCAGCGACTCGGCGCAGCGCTCGGCGAGTTCGGCGGGAAGGGCCTCGCCGCTGCACACGATTCTGCGCAGGATGCCGCGCGCCTGCCCGGCGGCGGGGTCGTCGAGGAACACACGCAGCATCGAGGGCACGAAGTGCACGGTGGTGACGCGCCGGTCGCGGATCAGCTCGGCGAGGTAGCCGGGGTCGCGGTGGCCGCCGGGCCGGGCGAGCACCAGCACGGCGCCGGTGATCAGCGGCCAGAAGAACTCCCAGACGGAGACGTCGAAACTGGCCGGCGTCTTCTGCAGCACACGGTCCCCGGGGCCGAGTCCGTACGTCTCCTGCATCCACAGCAGCCTGTTGACGATCCCGGCGTGCGGGACGACGGCCCCCTTGGGGCGGCCGGTGGAGCCGGAGGTGTGAATGACGTAGGCGGGGTGCTCGGGCCGCAGGGGCCGCAGCCGGTCCTCGTCGGTGAGCTCCGCGGAGTCGAAGGCGGAGGTGTCCGTGTCGATCAGGAGGAGGGGGACTCCGGACGGCAGTACGCGGGCCGTGTCCGTGGCGGTCAGGACGAGCGTCGGTTCGGCGTCCTGCACCATGAACGCCAGTCGCTCGGCCGGGTAGCCGGTGTCCAACGGCACATACGCCGCGCCCGCCTTCAGCACCGCGAGCAACGCCACCACCAGGTCGGTTCCGCGGTCCAGGGCCACACCCACGAGGTGCTCGGGGCCCACGCCGTGGGAGACCAGCAGCCGGGCCAGGCGGTTGGCGCGGGCGTGCAGGGTGGCGTGGTCGAGGACGGGCGAGCCGTCGTCGGCGATGAGGGCCGGGGCGCCGGGAGTGCGTGCGGCCTGCCGGCCGAGGAGGTCGGGCAGATGGGTGGCGGGGACGGGGTGGTCGGTGGCGTTCCAGTCCGACAGGACCCGGCGCTCCTCGGCCTCCGTCATCAACGGCAGCCGGGAGAGGGCGAGTTCGGGGTCGGTGAGGGCCGCGGCGAGGAGCGTCTCCAGGTGCCGGAGCAGCCGGTCGACGGTGTCCGGGGTGAAGAGGCCGCTGCGGTAGGTGGCCTCGATCCGCAGGCGGCCGCCGGTGAGGAAGGCCTCCAGGGACAGGTCGAACTGGGTGGTGTCGTTGTGGACGGTCTCCCACTCGGCGGTCACGCCCGGAAGCCGCGGTCCTTCGAGCCCCTGGGTGAGGAAGAGCAGCATGACGTCGAAGTAGACGGACCGGCCGGGCTGCCGTTCCGGCTTCAGTCGCTCCACCAGTTTGTCGAACGGCATGTCCTGGTGGGCGTAGCCGTCCGTGCACACCTGCTTGACCCGCTCGACCAGTTCGCCGAAGCCGGGATCGCCGTCGAGATCGGCGCGCAGGGCGAGGGTGTTGCCGAAGTTGCCGATCAGCTTTTCGAGGCCGGGCAGGTCGCGGTTCATGACGGCCGAGCCGATGGGGATGTCGGTGGCGCCCGTGGTGCGGTGCAGCAGGGCGGCCAGAGCGGCGAACAGCACCATGAAGGGCGTCGCGCCCGCACCCCGCGCGAAGGCGGTGAGCCGGTCGGTGACGTCGGGGGCGAAGGTGTGGAAGCGGCGGTCGCCGTGCGCGGTGGGGCGGGCGGTGCGTGGGGCGTCGGTGGGCAGGGAGAGGGGGCGCGGCTCGGGTACCAGCGTGGTGCGCCAGTGGTCGAGGTGGTCGGAGAGTCGCTCGTCCGTCCAGGTGGTGCGCTGCCAGTGCGCGAAGTCGCCGTACTGGAGGGGCAGTTGATCGAGCAGCGGTGCGGGATCGCCGTTGACGGCCGCGCGGTAGAGGGCGGTCAGGTCGCGGGAGAGGGCGTTGAACGTCCCTCCGTCCCAGGCGATGTGATGCACGGTCAGGACAAGGGTGTGGTCCTGCTCCGCGCGCCGGACCAGCAACGCGCGCAGTGGGTGGTCGGCGGCGAGGTCGAAGGGCGTCGCCGAGGCGGTCCGGGCCAGTTCCGCCGCCCTGCGCTCCTGCTCCTCCCCTGCCTGACCGCGCAGGTCGGCCGTGGCGAACTCCACCTCGGCCCCGGCGTCCACGATCTGCTCCGGGGTGCCGTCGGCGGTGGCCGGGTAGCGGGTGCGGAGTATCTCGTGCCGGTCGAGCAGCCCTTGGAGGGCCGTGCGCAGGGCCGTCGGGTCGAGCGGGCCGCGCAGGCGGATGGCGAGGCAGACGTTGTAGGCGGGGCTGGCCGGGTCGAGCTGCTGAAGCAGCCACATCCTGGACTGGGCGTACGACAGCGGCAGCCGGGCCGTGTCCGCGGGCCGGGGCGGGATGCGCTCGGTGTGGGTGGCCGCGTCGGCCAGACCGGCGCTCTCCAGCCTGCGGCGCAGGAGTTCGCGCTTGCGTGCGGCGAGGTCGGCGGCGGGGGTCTGCGTCACTGGTCTCCGCCTTTCAGGAGCAGTTCGAGGGACGTGGTCCACAGCGCGGCCAGCCGCTCGATATCGGCCTGTGTGAACAGCCGTTCCGGCCACTGCCAGCACACCGAGAGTTCCGTCCCGCTGATCACCGCGTCGACGACGAGGGCGTAGGGGGCGGGCATGGCGGGGTCGGCTCCGCTGCCCATGGCACCCGTCTCGGGGGCGCTGGTGAACACGGCGGTGTCGCGGCGCTCGCCCATCGTCATCCGGCCCAGGTAGTTGAACTGGATCTGGGGATCGGCCAGTTGGGCGAGTTGCGGGGCGGTCTCCGGGTTGAGGTGGCGGAGCAGGCCGTAGCCGATTCCCTTGTCGGGAACGGCGCTCAGCTGGTCGCGGACGCGGCGTACGTGGTCCGTGGCGCCGGGGTCGAGCCGGACCGGGAAGACGCTGGTGAACCAGCCGAGGGTGCCGGTGAGGTCGGCGCCGGGGAGGAGGTGCTCCTCGCGGCCGTGGCCCTCCAGGGCGATCAGGACCGAGGGGTCGGGGCCGCCCCGCCAGGACGGTACGGCGAGGGCCAGCGCGGTCAGCAGCACTTCCTGGACGCCGGCCGTGGTCAGGGTTGCGGTGTGCTCCGCGCCCAGCGTGGTCCAGTGCCTGTGGAGGGTGGCCCTGGTGTCCCGGGCGGGGTCCAGGGGGCCGGCTCCCAAGGGCGGTTCGGGCCGGTCCAGTACGCCCTTCCAGTAGGCGAGTTCGGCCGAGCGGGTCGGTGCCAGTTCCTGAAGCGCCCGCGCCCACTCACGGAAGGAGGTGCCGACGGGTGACGGGTCCCTGCCCTCCCAGGCGGCGGCCAGGTCTGCGACCAGGACCCCCCAGGACGCCGCGTCGGCCACCAGGTGGTGCAGCACGACGAGGAGCCGCCCCTCGCGACCGCCGCCGGCGTCGAACCACAGGAACCTCGCCATCACCCCGGCCGCCGGATCGAGCTCGGCCACCAGCTCGTCCATCGCCTCCGGCACCAGCGTGCCGATCGCCGTGTGCTCCAGGCGCTCGGCATCGATCCGGCGTACGTGGTCGGCTGCGCGGGCCGTGCCTGCGGGCGCGGCATGGAAACGCCAGGTCCCGTCCGCTGCCCGGGCGAAGCTGGAGCGCAGCAGGTCGTGCCGGTCCAGGACGGACTGGACGGTGCGCTGCAGGCCGTCGAGGTCCATGCCGGGCGGGGTGCGCAGGAAGCGGGCCTGGCTGAAGGCGCGGAAGGGGCCGCCCTGCTCGGTGAGCCAGGTCAGGATGGGGGTGAGGGGTATGTCGCCGGTGCCGGCGGAGGGGTCGGAGGTCCGGTGTTCTGTGGTGCCGGTGCGGGATGCGCCGGTGCCCGCCCATTCAGCGAGTTCGGCGAGTTCCGCGAGCTCGGCGATCGTGGGCCGTTCGAACACGTCCCGCGGCGAGATCGTGAACCCGGCCGCCCTTGCCTGGCTGACCAGCCGCATCGACACGATGCTGTCGCCGCCGAGGGCGAAGAAGCTGTCGTGCACCCCGACCGAGTCCAGCCCCAGCACATCCGCGAACAGGAGGGCGAGCCGCTCCTCGGCCGGGTTCCGGGGCGGCTGCGCGGCCGGCCCCGCGGACCGGGTCGGCGCCGGAAGGGCGGCGGTGTCCAGCTTGCCGTTGAGGGTGAGCGGGAAGCCGTCCACGGGGACGAAGGCCGACGGCACCATGTAGTCGGGCAGTACGGCGGACACGGCCCGGCGCAGCAACTCCGCGACCTCCTCGGTGGGCGGTGCGGACAGGACGACGTAGGCGACCAGCCGCCGTACCCCTGGGGCGTCTTCGCGGACGACGACCGCCGCTCGCTCGACGAGGTCGTGCTCCAGCAGGACCGCCTCGATCTCGCCGGGTTCGATCCGGTAGCCCCTGATCTTGACCTGGTCGTCGACCCGGCCCAGGCACTCCACCAGGCCGTCCTCGGTCCAGCGGGCGATGTCGCCGGTGCGGTACATGCGTGCGCCGGGGGCGCCGGAGAAGGGGTCGGCGACGAAACGGCTCGCGGTGGCCGCCGGTTGGCCGAGGTAGCCGCGGGCCAGGCCGGCGCCCGCCACGTACAGCTCGCCCTCGACTCCGACGGGGACGGGGTTGAGGTGTCCGTCCAGGATGTAGAGGGTGCCGCCTGCCACGGGGCGGCCGATGGCGGGGTGGTCGGTGCGGGCGAGGTCGCAGTCGGCCGAGTCGACGGTGCATTCGGTGGGGCCGTAGAGGTTGTGCGCGGCGAGTCCGTCGGTGTCGCGCAGGGTGCGCCAGAGGTCGGGCGGTACGGCCTCGCCGCCGACGCCGATGACCTTCAACTCGGCCTGCCAGTCACTCCCTTGGGCGACCAGCTCGCCGAGCAGCGACGGGGACAGCTCGATGAACTCGATGGCGTGCCTGGCCAGGAAGTCCCGCAGGGCTGCGGGGTCGCGGCGGACGTCCTCGGGGACCATGTGCAGTTCGTGGCCGGCGAACATCCACAGCATGGGCTGCCAGGAGGCGTCGAAGGCGATGGGCCAGGCGTGGCCGATGCGGAGGGGGCGTCCGCCGGTGGCCTTGGAGGCGGGGTTGTGCAGGGCGGTGTTGTGGGCCGTGAAGAGGTTGGTGATGGCTCGCTGGGGGACGACTACGGCTTTGGGGCGGCCGGTGGAGCCGGAGGTGTGGATGACGTAGGCGGGGTGTTCGGGGAGGAGGGGATGGTGGCGGTCGGTGTCGGTGAGGTTGGAGGCGGGTGTGTGCGCGAGGCGCTGTCGCGTGTCGGGGGCGTCGAGAAGCACTGAGCGGTCGGGGGGCGCTGCCGGATGGCGGCTACCGGTTGTCCGTGGCTGGTCGCGCCCACGCGGCGGAGCCGCATATGTCGCGGCCCCGCGCCCCTTTGGGGGCGTTGCGGTCGACGTTGTTATGAGCGCCACCGGGCTCGCATCCGCCAGCATCCCGGCGATCCGCTCCTCCGGCCATGCCGGATCCAGGGGCAGATAGGCCGCGCCCGCCTTCTGGATCGCCAGGAGTGCGATCATGATGTCCGGCGTCGGAGGCAGGGCGAAGGCCACGATCTGCTCCGGTCCGGCTCCCAACTCCACCAGATGCCGGGCGAGTTGGTTCGCGGCGCTGTTCAGTTGCTCGAACGTCAGACTCCGGCCGTCCCCGACCACCGCCACCGCGTCCGGCGTGCGCGCCGCCTGCGCCTCGAACACCTCCGGCATCGTGCGGTACGGCACCGGCAGCCGCTCCCCCGCCCCGCCCGCCAGCAGCGCCGTCCGCTCCTCGGGGGCGAGGACGTCCAGGCGGGCCAAGGGGACGTCGGGGGCGGCCAGCACCGCCAGGAGCAGGCGCTCGAAGCGGCCCGCCAGCCTCTCCACCGCCGCACGCTCGTAGCAGTCGGGGCGGAACTCGAAGACGACGCCCAGCCGGCGTTCGGCCAGTACGGCCAGGGTCAGGGGGTAATGGGTAGCCCCTGAGCCCTTCACGTCGACAATGCGCAGACCGGCGGATGCCTCGGCCTCGGCCACCGCGGTCTCGTCGATGGGGTAGTTCTCGAAGACCAGCAGAGTGTCGAAGAGGTCGCCCGCGCCGGCGAGGCGCTGGATCTCGGTGAGGCCCAGGTGCTGGTGGTCCATCAGGCGTGACTGCTCGTCCTGCAGTCGGCGCAGGAAGTCGCCCGCCCGTTCGGCCGGCGGTACGGTCGCCCGGACCGGCACCGTGTTGATGAACAGGCCGATCATGGACTCCGTCCCGGCGAGTTCGGCGGGCCGTCCGGCCACCGTCGCGCCGAAGACGATGTCGTCCCGGCCGGTCAGCCGGGCCAGCAGCAGCGCCCAGAGGCCCTGCACGACCGTGTTGACGGTGATGCCCCTGCTCCGCGCGAACTCCTGTACCCGTCCGGTCAGTTCTTCGGTCAACCGCAGGGTATGCAGCTCGGGCGGTACCGGGACCAGCCCGGCGGACGACGGCGCCAGGACCGTCGGTGCCGCGCCGGCCAGCGCCGTGCGCCAGGCCTCGGCGGAGGCTTCGCGGTCGCGGGAGGCCAGCCAGGCGAGGAAGTCCCGGTACGGCCGTACGGCGGGCAGCGGGGCCGTCGTGCCGGGGGCGAGCCGGGCGGCGTAGAGCTGGAGGAGTTCGCGGACCAGGAGGGGGATGGACCAACCGTCCAGCAGGAGGTGGTGGTTGGTGAGGATCAGGAGCCAGCGGTCGGCGCCCCGGCGCACGAGTGTCAGGCGCAGCAGGGGTGGGTCGGTGAGGTCGAAGCGGGCGGCTGCGTCCGCGGCGATCAGGGCGGCGGGGTCGCCGTCCTCCTCGGCCCAGTTCACGGGTACCTGTTTGAGCACCACCTGCACCGGTTCGTCCAGGTCCTCGTGCAGGAAGGCGCTGCGCAGGCCGGCGTGCCGGGCGAAGAGTTCCTCGGCGGCGGTGCGCAGCAGTGCGGGGCGCAGGGGGCCCTCGATCTCCACCAGGGACTGCATGGTGTAGACGTCCTGGGCGCCCTCGTCGAACAGGGCGTGGAACAGCAGGCCCTGCTGGAGCGGGGAGAGCGGCAGAACGTCCTCGACCAGGGAACCGTCGTCCCCGGGTGTCTTGCTCATCGAGTCCTCCACCTCGCCTTGACCTTGTCGAGCTGCGACTGGCTGAGTGACACCAGTGGGGCGCCGGTCGGAGTGAACTCCTCGGGCGCGGGGCCGGTTTCGTCGGGCAGGGCCCGGGCGAGCCCGGCCGGGGTGCGGTGGGTGAACACGTCCCGCGGCGACAGGGCGAGTCCGGCTCTGCGGGCGCGGTCGGCCAGGCGGACCGAGACGATGCTGTCGCCGCCGCGTTCGAAGAAGTCGTCGTGGACGCCGACCCGTTCCAGCCCGAGCACCTCCGCGAACAGCCCGCACAGCACCTTCTCCGGTTCGGTGCGCGGTGGTTCGAAGGCGGATGTCTCCGTGAAGTCGGGGGCGGGCAGGGCGCGTCGGTCGAGTTTGCCGCTGGGGGTGCGCGGCAGGTCGTCCAGCACCACCACGGCCGACGGGACGAGGTGGGCGGGCAGCCGCTCGGCGAGGGCGCGCCGCAGGGTGAGGGGGTCGAGGTCGGTGCCGGGGGCCGCGGTGACGTAGGCGACCAGGCGTCGTGGGGCCGAGCCGTCCTCCCGGACCACGACCGCGGCCCTGCCGACATCCGGCAGCGCCCGTATCGCCGCCTCGATCTCGCCGGGTTCGATCCTGAAGCCCCTGACCTTGACCTGGTCGTCGGCCCGGCCGAGGAACTCCACCGTGCCGTCGGCCCGCAGCCTCGCCAGATCGCCGGTGCGGTAGAGGCGGCTGCCCGACGGGCCGAAGGGGTCTGCTACGAACCGTTCGGCGGTGCGGCCCGGTTGGTTGAGGTAGCCGCGGGCCAGACCTGCTCCAGCCAGGTACAGCTCGCCGACCGCGCCGACGGGCGACGGGTGCAGGAACGGGTCGAGGACGTGGGCGCGGGTGTGCGCGATCGGCTGTCCGAGCGGCACGGGGCCTTCGCCGCCGTCGTGGACCTGGACGAGGCTGTCGCCGGCCGCCTCGGAGCAGCCGTAGAGGTTGACCAGTCGCGCGTGTGGCCAGCGCCGGGTGATCGCCTCGGCGAGTTCGCCGGGGAGGGGTTCGCCGCTGGAGATCCAGGTGCGGACGGAGGCGAAGGCGTCCGGCGGGGCGGATTCGACGAGGGTGGTGTAGAGGCTGGGGACCGCGGTGAGGAGGGTGGCCCGGTGGCGGTCGGCCAGTGCGGCGAGGGCCGTCGGGTCGCCGGTCGCCTCGTCGTCGGCGAGTGCCACCGCTTCGCCGGCGACGAGGGCGCCGAGCAGTTCGGTGAGGCCGTCGATGAAGCTCAGCGGGCTCTTCGAGACGCGGACACCGCGTCCGGCGTCCCCCAGCTCCCGGCCCCAGCGGAGCCGGTTGGCCAGCGCCCGCTGGGTTCCGATCACCCCCTTGGGGCGGCCGGTGGAGCCCGAGGTGAAGATGACGTACGCCGGGTGGTCGGGAGACAGCGGCGGTCGTTCTCGTACGGCTGCCTCCGCGTCCGGCGGGCACACCAACTCCCGGTCGACGCCGAGCTGTTGGGCCGTGGGTGGATCGCAGATCACCAGTCGGGGCTGTGCGTCGTCCAGCATCAGCGCGATGCGGTCCGGCGGGTAGCCCGGGTCGATCGGCATACAGGCCGCTCCGGCCTTCAGTACCGCGAGGAGCGCGGTGACCAGGTCGGGGCTGCGGGGCAGGGCCACGGCGACGACGGACTCCGGGCCGGTGCCCCGTGCGGTCAGGGCAGCCGCCAATCGGTCGGCGCGGGCGTCGAGTTCGGTGAAGGTCAGGGTGGTGTCGTCGTGGAGGACGGCGGGGGCGTCGGGGGTGTGGGCCGCCTGGTCCTCGAACAGTTCGCGGACCGTGAGGTGCGGGAGGGGTTGCTCGTTTCGGGCGTCCGGCTCGTGTGCCTGGGGCGGCGGGCCGAGCCGGGCCACGGGGGTCTCGGGCCGTTCGGTGAAGTCCCGGACCAGCAGGTCCAGTTGGGACGCGATGTGGGTCACGGCAGCACGGTCCAACACGCTCGGCCGATGGCTGAAGGTCAGCGTCAGCCGGGTGCCGGGCAACGCGGTGAGGGTCAGCGGGTAGTGCGTGGCGTCATGGACCGAGACATCCGTCATGCGCAGGCCGTCGGCCCCGAGGGCGCGGGCGATGCCGTCGTCGTCGATGGGGTAGCTCTCGAAGACGACCAGGGTGTCGAACAGGGCGGTGTGTCCGGCGGCGCGCTGGATGTCGGCGAGGCCGAGGTGCCGGTGGTCGAGGAGGGCGGACTGCTCGGACTGGAGGCGGGTCAGCAGGTCGGCGAGGGTTTCGGCGGGGCGTAACCGTACGCGGACCGGCAGGGTGTTGATGAAGAGGCCGACCATCGACTCGATGCCGGGGACGTCGGCGTCGCGCCCGGAGACGGTGGCGCCGAGGACGACGTCCGTGCGGCCGGTGAGTCTGCCGAGCAGCACGGCCCACAGGCCCTGGAGCACGGTGCTGACGGTGAGACCGTGGGCCCGGGCGGTGGCGGTGAGGGCCTCGGTGTCCCGCTCGGAGAGTTCCCGTACCAGCCTCTCGGGCTCCTCGGCGGGCAGGTCCCGGGCATCCGGCGCGATCAATGACGGATCGTCAAGTCCTGCCAGCGCGACCTGCCATGAACGCTCGGCGGCCGCCCGGTCCTGTCGTGCCAGCCAGGCCAGGTAGTCGCGGTACGGCCGTGCGCGGGGCAGGGCGTCGGGGTCGCCGTCGGCGGCGTACAGCTGGAAGAGTTCGCGGACCAGGACGGGCGCGGACCAGCCGTCCCAGAGCAGATGGTGGGAGGAGATCACCAGGCGGTGGTCGCGCGCGTCGAGCGCGATCAGGCGGAACCGCAGCAGCGGTGGCCGGGCCAGGTCGAACCGCTCGGCACGGTCCTGGGCGAGCAGCCGCTCCAGGGCCGGTTCGCGTGTCTCCGGCGGCAGGGCGGACAGGTCGGTGACCTGCCAGGGCGCCCTGACCGTGCTCCTGATCACCTGGACGGGGCTTCCGGAGCGCCGGGTGCGGAACGCGGCCCGCAGGTTGGCGTGCCGGACGAGCAGCCGCGCGACCGCCGTGCCCATCCGTTCCTGGTCCACCGGGCCGTCGAGGCGGAGGGTCATCTGGCCGGTGTAGACGTCGAGCCCCTGCTCGTCGTACAGCGCGTGGAAGACCATCCCCTCCTGCATGGGCGACAGGGGGAGGACGTCCTCCACGGCCGGGCGGCCGGCCATCAGCCCTCGGCCCGGCGCATGGCCTCGGCGAGGCTGCGCGGGCGCATGTCCGTCCAGTGCCGTTCGATGTACTCCAGGCAGGCGGCCCGGTCGGCCGGGCCGTGCACGCAGGACCAGCCGTCGGGGACGGGGACGAAGTCCGGCCACAGGGAGTGCTGGCCCTCGTCGTTGACCAGGACACGGAAGACGCCGCTGTCGTCGTCGAAGGGGTTGGCCATGGCTCAGTTCCTCTCCTGCTCGCCGGACGGATGTGGCGCGACGTGGGTGAAGGCGCCGGTGAACTGGTCGGCCGCGCCCGGTACCGGTTCGGCGGGGTCGGCGCCGAGCGCGACGATCCGGTTGGCCTTGTCGACGTGGACGACCCTGGGCCGGTGGGTGACGCGCTCGGACTCGGGGAGCGCGGCGAAGGACATGATGATCACCAGGTGACCGGGGTGGACGAGATGGGCGGCGGCGCCGTTGATCCCGATGACGCCGCTGCCGCGGTCACCGGTGATGGCGTAGGTGGTGAGCCGGGCGCCGTTGTCGATGTCGACGACCTGGACCGCTTCGCCCTCGACGATGTCGGCGGCCTCCATGAGGTCCTGATCGATCGTCAGGGATCCCACGTAGTGCAGGTCTGCCTGGGTGACGGTGGCTCGGTGGATCTTGCCGTTCAGCAAGGTGCGGTGCACCATGACCCCCTGGGGAGACTACTTAGGTGAGGCTAACCTAAATTAACTTCGCCGGGTGGGGAAGGACGGTCGCGGAAGAACTCCAGGAGCACCCGGTTCAGTTCGTCCGGGCGTTCCAGGTAGCCGTAGTGCCCGCAGCCCTTGATCTCCTGGTGGACGGCGCCGGGGATGGCGTCGGCGACCTCGCGGCCCAGGTGCGGCGGGAGGACCACGTCGTCCGCGAAGCCGACGACCAGGCAGGGCACGTCGATCGCCCGGTAGGCCGCCAGTCGGCCGTCCGGGATCTCAAGGTCCAACTGGGCCCGTACGCCGGGCCCTTGGGGCTGCGGTGAGAACTCGAAGAGCTCCAGCCAGTCCTGGACCTGCCGCTCGTCGTCCAGGGTGGCGGGTGACAGGTTCTGCAGGGCGCGGATCCATGCGGTGTAGGCGGGTGGCAGCTCCAACCCGCTGTCGTGGAGGGCGCGTTCGGCCTCGGCCATCGCGGCGCGCAGTGCGTCCGTGCGGCCGCGGGTGGCGATCAGTACGCCCTGCCGGACGAGGCGGGGCCGGGCCAGCATCAGTTCCTGGACGACGTACGCCCCCATGGAGACGCCGACGAAGCGGCACGGCGTGAGGCCGAGGTGCTCGGCCAGGCCGGCCGTGTCGGCCACCAGGTCCTCGACGGTGAAGCCGTCCGGGCACTCGTCGGTCGGTGGGATGCCGCGGTTGTCGAAGGTGACGACCCGGTATCCGGCGTCGACCAGGTCCGGCACCTGGTGGAGGTGCCAGGCCCGGCCCGCGGCGCCCTGGCCCATCACCAGGACCACCGGATCGCCGTGGCCGGTGTCCTCGTAGTGCAGCCGGATTCCGTTGATCCGCGCGCTCGGCATGGTTCACCGCCCTGTCGTCCGAGGCTGTGTCAGTCGGCTGCCGGGGACGCTTCAGCGGGCGCCGCCCGGTCGTCCTCGTCCGCGTCCGGAGGCCTGCTGAGCGTGGCCCTGCGCAGCCCCGGCATGGCCAGGGCCAGGGCCCCGACGCCCGCGAGGCAGACCAGTCCGCCGACCACCACGGCCCCACTGGACGAGCCGAGCGCCCTGGACACCAGGCCCGCCTCGACATTGCCGACGGAGGGCCCGGCCGTGGCCTGGGCGAGCCACAGGCTGCCGACGCGGCCCTGGAGCCGGTCCGGCGTGTAGTGCTGGAGCAGGGCGCGGCGCAGGATCTCCGAGGCGGTGTCGCCGAGGCCGGCGAGGGCCAGGAAGACCAGCGCGAACCCCAGGCTGGGGCTCAGGCCGAAGCAGGTGATCGCCACGCCCCATACCGCGACCGCGCCGATCAGCGCCCGTCCGGTGTGGTGCACCCGGCCGGTCCACCCGCTGGTCAGCGCCCCGAAGAAGGAGCCGACCGCGGGCGCGGTGTAGAGCAGTCCGACGGTGGACGGTCCGCCGCCGAAGTGCTCGGTACCGAGCTCGGGGAACAGCGCGTACGGCATCGCGAAGACCACCGCGCACACGTCGATCAGCAGCAGTCCCGCCACCACCTGGTTGCCGCGCAGGAAGCGCAGCCCCTCCCCCATCGCCTTCAGCGGATGCTGCGCCTCGACCGATCCCTCGGGGGGAAGCTTCGGCAGCGGTGCGAGCAGGGCCAGTCCCACGACGTATATGGCCGCGTCGATGGCGAAGCACCAGGCGACGCCGGGCCCGGCCGCGATCACGCCCGCGAGGGACGGCCCGACCATGCCGCCGAGCTGGGCGGTGAGGGTGGTCAGCGCGCCGGCGGCGGCCAGTTGCCCGGGGGTCACCAGGGCGGGCGTCGCGGCCATCAGGGCCGGTCCGCCCAGCCCGGCGGTGAAGCCCGCCAGCACGGCCGCCACGAAGACGAACCACACCTGCGGGTCGGGCAGCGCCGCGTTCACCGCGAGCCCCGCGATCACGATCGCGGTCACGGCCCGGGTGACGAGCATGACCCGGCGCCGGTCGACCCGGTCGGCGAGCAGGCCACCGGTGATCAGCCCGACCAGCAGCGACAGGCCCAGCACCAGGCTCATCAGGCCCACTTGGACCGACGAGCCGGTGAGGGTGTAGATCTGCAGGCTGGCCGCCACCGAGGTGAGGTGGGTGCCCACCATGGAGATCGCCTGGGTGGCGAAGATCAGTCTGAAGTCCCTGCTGGAGCGCAACGGCGCTACGTCGACGACCACTTCTCCCAGTCGCACGCGCGCCCCTAACCCTGTGCGGGAACGACGTAGGGGGCGACGCTGCGCAGTTTCTCGCAGGTCTCCTCCAGCTCCCGGGCCGGAGTCGACCCGGCGAGGATCCCGGCGCCGGCCCGCAGCCAGGTGCGGCCGTCCTCCTCGAAGATGCTGCGCAGCACCAGGGCCGCGTCGAGGGATCCGTCGCCGCCGGCCCGGAGTACGGCCCCGCTGTAGATGCCGCGCGGTTCCTTCTCCAGCCGCGCGATGCAGTCGTAGGCCGGGCCCTTGGGGATGCCGGAGGCGGTCACGGCGGGGAACACCGCGCGCAGGGCGTCCCAGGCGGTGGCCGTGTCGGCCAGCTGACCGTGCACGCTGGAGCCGAGGTGCTGCACGCTGCCGCGTCTGCGGACGCTCAGCAGGTCGCGCACCGAGACCGTGCCCGGGCGGCAGACGGTGGCCATCTCCTCCTCGGCGAGTTTGACGGACAGCACGTGTTCGGAGATCTCCTTGGGATCGGCGAGGAGTTCGGCGCGCAGCCGCTCGTCCTCCCGCTCACCGAAGCCGCGGGCCCGGGTGCCGGCGAGCGGCTGGGTGACCACCTCGCCGTCCGCGCTCACCTCGGCGACGGTCTCGGGGCTGAATCCGGCGACCCGGCGTCCGCCGAGGCTCAACAGGAAGGAGCGGGCGGGGGTGTTGTGCGAGCGTCCGTGGACGTAGGTGGCGACGAAGTCGACCGGGAAGGGCACGTCGACGGAGCGGGAGAGGATGACCTTCTGGAGGTCGGACGTCCGTATCTCCTCGATGGCCTGGGCGACCATGTCCGGGTAGCGGCTCTCGGTGTCCGACACGTCGATGGGGCGGGGTACGGCGCTGGGGTGCGCGTCGGCGCGGTCGAGTAACGCGAGCAGCGCGTCCAGCGTCTCCTGGTCCGCGCTGCGGACGAGGGCGGTGTTCCGACCGAGCCTGACTTCGCTGTGCGGGACGAGCAGATGGAGCAGGTCGTCGTCGCCCGCGCGGTCGGGGCGGCCGGCGTGGAGGTGGGAGAACTCGAAGGCCATCCAGCCGTAGGCGTTCCAGCCCTCGACGCCCATCCGCCCGAGGTTCTCGTGGACCTGGCGCAGCGGATGCGGCCCGAGCGGGGCCACGGTCTCCTCGTCGAGCCATCGGCGGCGGATCTCGGAGCGGCCGACCAGGATCTCGCCGAGCGCCCCTCCGGCGAACCAGACGTCGCCGTTCTGTTCGTAGATCACGTACTGGTCGAACAAGCCCGACTCCGCCAGTTTCGCCGCCAACTGAACGGGGTCTCCCGGCAGTTCCGTCTCCGCGCTCCGATAACGCAGCAAGGACCTACCTCCCTGGACTTAGGTTAACCTAACCTAATCAGTACCGACCCTAGCCGCCGCAGCGCGGCGCCGTCCAGATCACACCCCCAGGCTTGACCGCGCTGATTCATTAGGCAAGCCTTTCCTAAACAGCAGGCGGGAGTTGAGCATGCTCGACGGTTGGGTGCCCTGGCCGGACCTGTTGGCCGAGAAGTACCGCGCGGAGGGCTACTGGGAGGGGCGGCCACTGGACCGGCTGCTCACGGACAGCGCCGAGCGCGAGCCGACGCGGACGGCGCTCGTGGACGCCGACGGCAACCGGTGGACGTACGCCGAACTCGACCTGCGCGCCGACCGCATGGCGGCGGGGCTCAGGCGGCTCGGCATCGGGGACGGCGACCGGGTGGTGGTCCAGCTGCCCAACACCGACGCGTTCGTGGTGCTGTTCTTCGCACTGCTGAGGGCAGGTGCGATACCCGTGCTCACGCTGCCCGCACATCGCGAGAGCGAGATCGTCCATGTCGCCGAGGTGGCCGGCGCGACAGCGTACGCGATCCCGGATCTGCACGACGGCTTCGACCACCGCGGACTCGCCAGGGCCCTGCGCAAGGCCGTACCCGGTGTCGAGCACATCCTGGTGGCGGGCGACGCCGCCGAGTTCACGGCGCTGGCCAAGGTGGACGCCGAACCGTCCCCGCTGCCCGGGCGCGACCCCGGGGATGTGGCCGTACTGCTGCTGTCCGGCGGCACGACCGGCAAGCCGAAGCTCATCCCGCGCACCCACGACGACTACGCGTACAACGTCCGTGCGAGCGCCGAGGTCTGCGGTTTCGACCGCGACACCGTCTATCTGGTGGTGCTGCCGACCGCGCACAACTTCGCGCTGGCCTGCCCCGGACTGCTGGGCACACTGCTGGCGGGCGGCACCGTCGTGCTCTCCCCCACGCCGAGCCCGGAGGACGCCTTCGAGCTCATCGAACGGGAGCAGGTCACCGCCACCGCCGTGGTCCCGCCGATCGCGCTGCTGTGGCTGGACGCGGTGGAGTGGGAGGAGGCCGACCTCACCTCCCTCGCCCTGCTCCAGGTCGGCGGCTCCAAGCTGGGCGCCGAGCCCGCGGCCCGCGTCGAACCGGCCCTCGGCTGCACGCTCCAGCAGGTGTTCGGGATGGCCGAGGGCCTGCTCAACTACACCCGGCTCGACGATCCGCCCGAGCTGGTCACCGGCACCCAGGGCCGCCCGCTGTCCCCCGCCGACGAGCTCCGCGTGGTGGACGAGGACGACCGCGACGTACCGTCCGGTGAGAGCGGCGAGTTGCTCACCCGCGGCCCCTATACCCTGCGCGGCTACTACCGCGCCGCCGAGCACAACTCCCGCGCCTTCACGACCGACGGCTACTACCGCACCGGCGACCTGGTGCGGATCCTGCCCTCCGGGCATCTGGTCGTGGAGGGCCGGGCCAAGGACCAGATCAACCGGGGCGGCGACAAGATCTCCGCCGAGGAGCTGGAGAACCACCTCCTCGCCCACCCGGGCGTGCACGACGCTGCCGTGGTCGGCATGCCCGACGAGACGATGGGCGAGCGCACCTGCGCCTATCTCGTCCCGCGCGAACAGGCCCCGGGGAAACTGGAGTTGGCGGCATTTCTCACCGAGCGGGGGGTCGCCGCGTATAAGCTCCCCGACCGGGTGGAGGTCATCGATACCTTCCCTCGGACCTCGGTGGGCAAGATCGACAAGAAGGCGCTCGGCCGGCTGATCGCCGATCGCCTCCGCGCGGAGGGCACCGGTGGCGACTGAGGCCGGGACGGCCCCACTTGTACAGGCGGACGTACAGACGGAGAAGCAGCCCCGCGGGCGCCGCGGCTCCACTCGCACCCTGGCCGTGGCCGGCGCCCTGCTCCTGCTGGTCGTCGCCGCCATGCTCAGCCTCGCGATCGGCTCGCGCGCGCTGCCGCTCGACGTCGTGGTCGACGCGCTGCGCCACGACGACGGGTCGACGGCGGCCTCGGTGATCTGGGACGTCCGGGTGCCGCGCACCCTGGCGGGCATCGCGGCCGGTGCCGCGCTGGGTGTCGCGGGTGCGCTCATCCAGGCGCTCACCCGCAACCCGCTCGCCGATCCGGGGCTGCTCGGCATCAACGCGGGCGCCGCCGCCGGAGTGGTCCTGTCCATCACGGCGCTCGGCATCACGAGCCTGTGGGCGTCGGTGTGGTTCGCCATGGCGGGTGCGGTCGTCGCCGGTCTGCTGGTGTACTCGCTGGCCTCGGGCGGCCGGGGCGGCGCCACCCCGGAGCGGCTGGCCCTCGGCGGTGCGGTGATCGCGGCCGTGTTCACCGGGATCAGCCAGACGCTGATGCTGCTCGACGCGCAGGCGCTGGACCAACTGCGGTTCTGGAGCGTGGGGTCGCTCGCCCGGGCCGACAGCGGGACGCTGACGACCATCACGCCGTTCGTCGTGGTCGGCCTGGTGCTGGCGCTGGCGCTGGTCCGGCCGCTGAACGCGCTCGCGCTGGGCGACGACGGCGCCCGGGCGCTGGGCGCCCATGTGGACCGGACGCGGTTCCTGGGCCTGGCCGCCATGACGGTGCTGTGCGGCGCGGCGACCTCGGCCGTGGGGCCGCTGGTCTTCGTCGGCCTCGCCGTCCCGCACATCGCGCGCATGATCGTCGGGGCCGACCAGCGCTGGACGCTGCCGCTGTCGATGCTGCTGGCACCGGCCCTGCTGCTCTTCGCGGACGTCCTCGGCCGGGTCGTCGTCCGCCCCGACGAACTCGACGCGGGCGTGGTCACGGCGGTCGTCGGCGCCCCGGTGTTCATCGCCCTGGTCCGCTACCGCAGGGCGGTGACCGGATGACGGCCCAGGCCCCGGCACCGACTCCGACGCCGGCCCGCACCGGTCCGCGCACCCGCGCACATGTCGTACGGAGCCGCTCGCACCGCATCTCCCTGCGGGTGGACGTACGCGCGGCCACCGTCTGCTTGCTGGTGCTCGCCGCGACCGCCGGAGCCGGCGTCCTGGCGCTCGGCACCGGCGAGTACACGATCTCCCCGGCGGACGTGGTCCGCACGCTGCTGGGCAACGGCAGCCCGCGCACCGACTTCGTCATCAACGACCTCCGGCTGCCCCGGCTGCTGACCGGCATCCTGGTCGGCGCGGCACTCGGGCTGAGCGGTGCCCTCTTCCAGAGCCTGACCCGCAATCCGCTGGGCAGCCCCGACATCGTGGGCTTCACCTACGGCTCGGCGACCGGGGGCCTGCTGGTCGTCCTGCTCGTCGGCGGCACCGGCGGGCAGATCGCCGTCGGGGCGGTCGGCGGGGGCCTCGCGACCGCGATCCTGGTGTATCTGCTGGCCTGGCGGCAGGGCATCCACGGCTACCGGTTGGTGCTGGTCGGCATCGGGGTGAGCGCGCTGCTCCAGGGCGTGAACGCCTATCTCCTCGCCAAGGCCCGCTTCACCCAGGCGGCGCAGGCGATGGTGTGGCTCAACGGCAGCCTCAACGGCCGCAGTTGGGCGGACGTCCGCCCGGCCGCGCTCGGACTGCTCGTCGTGCTGCCGCTGGTGGCGCTCGTCGCGAGCAGGCTGAAGATCCTGGAGATGGGCGACGACGTGGCGGGCGGCCTCGGAGTGCCCGTCCAGCAGACCCGGTTCGTGCTGCTGGTGCTGGCCACGGCGGCCTGCGCGGTGGCCACCGCCGCGGCCGGCCCCATCCCGTTCGTCGCCCTCATCGCCCCCCAGCTGGCCCGACGCCTCACCCGGGCCCCCGGCCCGAACCTCCTCGCGGCCACCTGCACCGGCGCCCTCCTCGTGGTGACGGCGGACTTCGCCTCCCAGCACGTCCACGAGACGGCCCAGCTGCCGGTCGGCGTGGTGACCGCGGTCGTCGGCGGGGTGTACCTGGGGTTGCTGCTGCGCAGGCAGCGACGGGCGGGGCGGATCTGAGCGCTCCGAGTGCTCTGAGTGCGCTGAACGCCCAAGCGTCTGTGCCCCGCCGTGCCCCGCGCCGCTCAGTGCCCGTGCCCCTCGGTCCCGTCGTCGTGCGCGGGCGCTTCTGCGGTGGTCGCCCCGGCACCGGCGCGGACCGTGAACGCCGCAGTGTGCACCTGGCCCTCGTGCTTGAAGTCGAGGTACAGGCGGTATGTACCGCTGCTCGGTGCCGTGGCCGCGAAGGAGATCTGCGGGCCGGGCCTCGTCCTGCCGTCGCCGGGTTCGCCGCCCGGGTGGACGTGCAGGTAGGCGAGGTCGCCGGAGCGCAGGGCCACCAGGTGTCCGTAGGCGCCCAGGTAGGGCTGGAGGTTGGTGACCGGGCGGCCGTCTCGGCTGACCTTCAGCTTGAGTTCGCTCTCCTTGCCCGGGTGCAGACCGCCGTCCAGGCGGACCTCGTAGCCGTGGATCTTCGCGGTGGTGTTCGGGGCGGGCAGCTTCTGCGGGTCGTAGGAGCCGGACGCCGCCAGGTCCGTGCCGAGGACGAGGTTCCCGGCGTCCTGCTTCGCCGGGGTGAAGTCGGCGAAGACGCGGTAGCCGCCGGCGCGGGGCAGGTCGACGGGGGTGCTCCAGGTGCCGTCGGCGGCGCGGGCGGGGTGCAGATGGCGGTAGGTGGCCAGGTCGTGTGAGGCCACGATGAGGTGCAGTTCCTTGTCGTGCTCGCGCTGGAACGCGGTGACGGCGCGACCGCCGCTGTCGCGGATCACGAAGCTCAGGTCGGAGCGCTTGCCGGCGGTGACGCTCGGGGTCCGCAGGTCGAGGGTGTAGCCGCCCTCGGAGATCTGGAGCCCGCCGGCCGCCGCCGTCTCCTGCGCACCACGGCCGCCCGCCCCCTCCGCTTCGGGCGACGCCTCACCGTGGCTCTCGTGGCGGGCGGGCGCGGGGTCCTTCACCACGGGGTCGATGCCCTGGCCCACGCCGTAGGCGGTGCCGAAGGTCGCGGCCAGTGCGGCGGCGAACGCCGTGATCCTCAGTCCGGCATGCATGACGGTCTCCTGCGGGTCGATTGCTCGATACGGTCCTTCAATGCACTTCACCATACCCCTGGGGGGTATCAAGTCAACCTGATCCCGAGCTTGCCTTGACTACCCCCTAGGGGTATACATGGACACCGGGAAGGATACCCCCACCCCGTATGCGGGTCGCATCCGGCCCGCTTCGGACCACGCTTCGCCCGTTTCCGACTCTGCTTCGGACCCCGTTTCTCAGGAGGAACCCATGGCCACCACCACATACGCCGTCTCCGGTATGAGCTGCGCCCACTGCAAGGCCACACTCACCACGGCCATAGGCGAGCTGGACGGCGTCACCGAGGTCGGCGTCGATCTCGCGACCGGCCGGGTCACCGTCACCAGCGCCGGCGAGCCCGACGACGCCGTGATCGCCGAGGTCGTGGACGAGGCCGGTTACGAGCTGACCGGCCGCGCCGCCTGACCCGTCCCGAACCGCCCGGGCCCGGCCGCACCGGGCTGCCGGGCCCACCCGCACGAGGAGCAGCGATGACCACCACCGCGTCCCGCCCCACCACCGAGGTAGAGCTCGCCATCGGCGGCATGACCTGCGCCTCGTGCGCGGCGCGCATCGAGAAGAAGCTGAACCGGATGGACGGGGTGACGGCCACCGTCAACTACGCCACCGAGAAGGCGAAGGTCAGCTACGACGCTGACGTCTCCGTCCAGGACCTGATCGCCACCGTCGAGGCGACCGGCTACACCGCGCAGGAGCCGACGCCGCCCGAGCGGGACGAGGCCGAACACACCGACGCGGACGACGGACTACGGCCGCTGCGGCAGCGGTTGGTCACGGCGGTGACGCTGGCCGTGCCCGTCGTCGCGATGGCCATGATCCCGGCCCTGCAGTTCGAGTACTGGCAGTGGCTGTCGCTCACGCTGGCGGCGCCCGTCGTGACGTATGCCGCATGGCCCTTCCACAAGGCGGCGTTCACCAATCTGCGACACGGCGCGGCCACCATGGACACGCTGATCTCGGTCGGCACGTCGGCCGCGTTCCTGTGGTCGCTGTGGGCGCTGTTCCTCGGCACGGCGGGCGAGCCGGGCATGACGCACCCCTTCGAGCTGACCATCTCGCGCGGTGACGGCTCCGGGAACATCTATCTGGAGGCGGCCGCCGGAGTCACCGCCTTCATCCTGGCCGGGCGCTACTTCGAGGCCCGTTCCAAGCGCAAGGCGGGCGCGGCACTGAAGGCGCTGCTGGAACTGGGCGCCAAGGACGTCACCGTGCTGGGTGCGGACGGCGCCGAACGGACCGTCCCCGTGGCCGAGTTGAAGGTCGGCGACCGCTTCCTGGTGCGCCCCGGCGAGAAGATCGCCACCGACGGGACCGTCGTCGAGGGTTCATCGGCGGTGGACGCCTCGATGCTCACCGGCGAGTCCGTGCCGGTCGAGGTGGCCGAGGGCGACCCGGTCACCGGCGCGACGCTCAACGCGGGCGGGCGCCTGGTCGTGGCGGCGACCCGGGTGGGCGCCGACACCCAGCTCGCCCGGATGGCCCGGCTGGTGGAGGACGCGCAGAACGGCAAGGCCGCGGCGCAGCGGCTCGCGGACCGGATCTCCGCCGTCTTCGTGCCGGTCGTGATCGCGCTGGCGCTGGGCACCCTCGGCTTCTGGCTCGGCAACGGCGCTGGTGTGGCGGCCGCCTTCACCGCGGCGGTCGCCGTACTGATCATCGCCTGCCCGTGCGCGCTGGGGCTGGCCACGCCGACCGCGCTGATGGTGGGCACCGGGCGGGGCGCGCAGCTCGGCATTCTGATCAAGGGTCCGGAGGTGCTGGAGTCCACGCGCAAGGTCGACACGATCGTCCTGGACAAGACGGGCACCGTGACCACGGGGCGGATGACCCTGCTGGCCGTGCACAGCGCCGGCACCACCGACGAGGCCGAAGTGCTGCGTCTCGCGGGCGCGTTGGAGCACGCCTCCGAGCATCCGATCGCCCGTGCCGTGGCCGACGGGGCGCTGGAGAAGCTGGGTTCGCTGCCGACGCCGGAGGACTTCGCGAACGTGCCCGGTCTCGGGGTGCAGGGCGTGGTCGACGGCCACGCGGTGCTCGTGGGCCGGGAGCGGCTGCTGGCGGAGTGGGCGATGGAGCTGCCGGAGGATCTGCGGCGAGCCAAGGCCGAGGCCGAGGCTGCCGGTCGTACCGCCATCGCGGTCGCCTGGGACGGCGAGGCACGGGCGGTGCTGGAGGTCGCCGACGCGGTGAAGGAGACCAGCCCCGAGGCGATACGGCGGCTGCGCGCCCTCGGCCTCACCCCGATCCTGCTGACCGGCGACAACACGGCCGTCGCCCAGTCGGTGGCCCGCGAGGTCGGCATCGCGCCCGAGGACGTCGTCGCCGAGGTGCTGCCGCAGGACAAGGCCGATGTGGTCAAGCGCCTTCAGGGCGAGGGCCGTTCGGTCGCGATGGTCGGCGACGGGGTCAACGACGCCGCCGCCCTGGCCCAGGCCGACCTGGGACTGGCGATGGGCACGGGCACGGACGCCGCGATCGAGGCCGGCGACCTCACTCTGGTCCGCGGTGACCTGCGTGTCGCCGCCGACGCCATCCGGCTCGCCCGCAGGACGCTCGGCACCATCCGGTCCAACCTGTTCTGGGCCTTCGCCTACAACGTCGCCGCCCTGCCGCTCGCCGCGGCCGGACTGCTCAACCCGATGATCGCCGGGGCGGCCATGGCCTTCTCGTCGGTGTTCGTGGTGGGCAACTCGCTGCGGCTGCGCTCGTTCCGGGCCGCGGACTGATCGCCCACGGTCTGATCACCCACGGACGGAAGGGGCGCCGCTCGCGCGGCGCCCCCTCCGCGCTGCGCTGCTCTCAGCCGAAGGCCTTCACGGCCTGGTAGTACGTCCAGGCGGTGCTGTTGCAGGCGGACTTCGTCGCCCCGCCGTAGCCCGCGCACACACGCTTGAGGTCCTCGTAGAAGGCGCTGTCGAGACGCGCCTTGTTGGCGCTGAAGGTACCCAGCGCCTTGTAGTTGCGGTAGCCGAAGTCGTGGCGGGCGCAGGACGTGGCGAAGGGGAAGCCGAAGGGGTTGTCGGGCGAGGAGGAGCAGTAGTCGGTGGACCAGTCGAAGCCGTAGGCGGCCCAGGCGGACTGGTTGCCGCGGGCGGCGACCCAGGCGTTGTAGCTGGACGCGCTGGTCTGGGTCCAGCCCGCGAGGACCTGGGGCTTGTCCGCGGGGGCGGCCTCGGCGGCCGAGGCGGCGCCGAGGACGGTGAGGAGGGCGAAGGCCGAGGCGGTCAGTGCGGTGGCGAGTCTGCGGTGCATGGCACACCTCCATGAGACTGCGACCCGCCCATCGGATCGCAGGTTCATGACAAGATGATTGACGCGCCAACCAACCTTCACACCGCCAGTGCCCCAATGCGCTCTTAACTCTTGGACATGACGGTCCGTCGGACATGAACGGCGGTCAGCGCCAGGGCCAACGGCCCCGGGGCGAGGAAGGCGAGCGGCACCAGCATCCAGGAGCACAGGACGGCGGTCGCCACCGCGAGCAGCACCAGGCCGCTGCCGCCCACGTCCTGGACGGCGTCCCGGGCGGCCTCGCTTACGGCCGTCCGCCAGTCGGTGAGCGACTCGGGGCGGGCGCAGGCCCTGAGGCCCACGACCGCGGCGCACGCGCCGATCGCGGCGGCCGTCACCGCGAACACCGGAGCACCCGGCAGCCCCGCCCCGGCCAGCGCCAGATCGGCGGCCAGCAGCAGCGCACCCGCCAGTGCGAGGGCGCCCGCCGCCAGGTCGCCGGCCCGCAGTCGGCGCCGTAGCAGCGCGAAGTACCGCCCGGCGGTGGCCGGTTGGTCCTCCCGCGCGCCCCGCAGCACCGCGCACGCCGTCGACAGCGCGGCCGGGGCGGTCAGCAGGGGCAGACCGGCCACGGCCGTGGCGAGGCCGACGCTCAGTACGTCGGCGAACAGGGCCATGCGCGGGCCGAACACCTCGCCCGCCTCACGTGCCGGCATCCCGCTCACCCCTTCAGCCCGGAGCTGGCCATGCCCTCCACCAGGAAGCGCTGGAAGGCGAGGAAGAACAGCACGATCGGCAGCAGCGCGATCACGGACAGCGCGAACATCGGGCCGAACGCCGAGGTGCTGGAGGCGTCCACGAACGACCGCAGGGCGAGCGTGAGCGTGAACTTGTCCGGGTCGAAGAGGTAGATGAGCTGGGTGAAGAAGTCGTTCCAGGTCCAGATGAAGGTGAAGATGGCGGTCGTGATCAGCGCGGGACGGGTGAGCGGCAGGACGACCTGGAAGAAGCTGCGGAACGGGCCGCAGCCGTCGATGCGGGCCGCCTCCTCCAGCTCACGCGGCAGACCGCGCATGAACTGCACGATGAGGAACACGAAGAAGGCCTCCGTCGCCAGGAACTTCGGCAGGATCAGCGGCCAGTAGGTGTTCACCAGGCCGAGCTGGTTGAAGATGATGTACTGCGGGATCAGCACCGCGTGATGCGGCAGCATGATCGTGGCGATCATGAACGCGAACAGCGGCCCCCGGAACCGGAACCGCAGGCGCGCGAAGGCGTAGGCGGCGAGCGAGCAGCTGATCACGTTGCCGAGGACCGCGCCGCCCGCGATCAGCAGCGAGTTGGTCAACAGGCGCCAGATGGACACGTCGTTGACGCCGTCCAGGGCCGTGGAGTAGTTCGACCACTCCAGATGGCGGGGCAGCAGGTCCAGGCTCGCGATGACCTCGTCGGCCGGCTTGAGCGAGGTCGCCAGCAGCCAGGCCAGCGGGTAGAGCATCACCAGCAGGGCGGCCAGACAGCCGAGGTGCAGGACGACCCGCCCCCGGCGAACCGGCTTGCGGATCACGGCAGTTGTCGTCATCGGTCCCCCTCGGAGGCGTAGAAGACCCAGGAGCGCGAGGTGCGGAACAGCACCGCCGTGACGGCGCCGATCACGATCAGCAGCACCCAGGCCATAGCGGAGGCGTAGCCCATGTGGGAGGCGACGAAGCCGCGGTCGTAGAGGTAGAGGGTGTAGACGAGGGTCGAGTCGGCGGGGCCGCCCTTGCCCGCGCTGAGCGCGAAGGCGGGTGTGAAGACCTGGAAGGCCTGGATGGTCTGGAGGACGAGGTTGAAGAACAGGACCGGGGACAGCATGGGCACCGTGACGGACAGGAACTGCCGCCATTTCCCGGCCCCGTCGACCGCCGCCGCTTCGTAGAGCTCGGCCGGGATCTGCTGGAGTCCGGCGAGGAAGATGACCATCGGCGCCCCGAACTGCCACACCGTCAGCAGTGCCACGGCGAGCAGCGCCCAGCCGGGCCGGTTCACCCAGCCGCCGGTGCCGAACAGGTGGTCCACCGTTCCGCCGTCGTTGAAGACCGCCCGCCAGACGAGCGCGATGGACATCGACGCGCCGAGCAGGGAAGGGGCGTAGAACGCGGACCGGTAGAACCCTTTGCCGCGCTTCATGGACTTCAGGGCGAGGGCGACGGCCAGCGCGAGGGCCAGTTGCAGCGGCACGGCGATCACGACGTACGTCACGGTGGTCAGCACCGACCGCCAGTAGCGCGGGTCCTCGGTGAACATCTGGACGTAGTTGCGCAGGCCCACCCAGCGCGGCGCGTTGAACAGGTCGTAGTCGGTGAACGACAGGTACAGCGACACGGCCATCGGCAGCAGGGTCAGGACGATCGCGCCGAGCACCCATGGGGAGAGGAACACCCAGGCGGGGCCCTGGTGTTCGCGCCTGGGGCGGCGTTTCGCGGTGGCGGTCGTGGCGGGTTTCTTACCGGTGCGGATCGTGGTGGTGGTCATGACCTCAGCTCCGCCTTCGCCTCGGTGACGTAGTTCTCGGCCGCCTCGCGGGGCGACATGCGCGCGTACGACACCTGGTCGTAGTCGCGCTGGAAGGTGGTCTGCAGGGCGTTGTCACCGGAGGGCGGCGCCTGCGGCGGGGGCCTGAGGGTGCCCTCCAGGGACGTCTGATAGGCGGCGATCGTCTTGTCGAAGTCCTTGAGCTGCGGCTCGATCTCCTCGCGGATGGCGTCGTTGGCGGGGATGCCGCGGGTCGCGCCGAGGATCTTCGCGGCCTGCGCGTCGTTGATGAGGAAGTCGACGAGCTGGGCGGCCTGCTCGGAGTGAGCGGTGTTGGCGCCGACGCCGAGGAACATCGACGGCTTGAAGTACTGCCCGGGGGTGCCGTCCTCCCCCGACGGCATGGGCGCGAGCGCGACACCGCTCGGTATGAGGGCGAGGAAACCGCTGGCCGGAGCGTCCCAGTTGGCGTCGGAGGCGGCCTCGCCGCGCCCGAGCGGGGTGTTCTCGACCGAACCGTCGATCTGGGTCGTCTGCTCGGCCGGTGAGACGACGCCCTCGCGCCGGAGCCCGTCGGTGAACGTCCACCAGCGGGTCAGGTCGTCGGAGGTGAAGCCGAGGCCGCCGTCCTTCGTGTAGAGGGACTTGCCCCGGCCGCGCAGCCAGACCTCGAAGCAGTCCTCGCTCTGGCCGGGGTCGGTGGCGCCGGGCTTGCCAGTCCTCTCGGCCAACTCGCGCATGGCGTCGGCCCATTGGGTCCAGGTCCAGCTCTTGCCGGGGAGCGGCACTCCGCTCGCCTGCCACGCCTTGACGTCGTAGGCGACGGTCTCGGTGCCGCGGCCCTGCGGGATCGCGTACTGCGTGCCGCCCAGCCGGCCGGTGGCGAGCAGGCCCGCGTCGATCTGATCGGTGCGCAGTACGGCCTTCTGCCGCGCGAGGTCGAGCAGGACGCCGCCGGAGGCGTACTGGTCGATCTGCCGGTAGTCCAGCTGCATCACATCGGGGGCGTCACCGCCGGCGGCCTGGGTGGCGAGCTTCTGCTTGTAGGGCTCGTAGGCCGAGAACGACGTCTGCACCCGGATGTCCGGATGCTGTTTCTCGAACAGGGCGAGGGCCTGCTCGGTGCGCTCCGCGCGGTCGGGGTTGCCCCACCATGTGTAGCGCAGCACGACCTTCCCGCCGCCGACCGACTCCCCGGATCCTGAGCAGCCCGCCAGCACCACGCAGAGCGCCAGTGCGGCGGCCGACACGCAGAACCCCTTTGTCCTGTGTCCGGGCATACCGAGGTCACCTCTCCTCTCCTCGGGCTTTGCGTTGGCCCCCCTCGGTCCCCCTGATCTGCTACTCGCCGCCGTACGGCAGCGTCGTCCCGGGCAGGTTGTACTCGTCGCGGCGGCCGCACATCCCGAAGCCGCCGAGCCGGGTGGGCGCCGTCTCGTGCGCGGTCGCGTCGGTCAGGTACGCCGGCTCCCCCGCCTCCAGCGCGTCGAGCTGGGCGCCCGTGCGCTCGGCCGTGGCCAGGGCGCCGGCCCGCCACAGCTCCCGCCAGTTCGGCACCTTGGCACGCACCAGCCGGGCGGCGGCGCGCTGGAACTCCCGGTACGGCCCGTCGTCCCCGGCGACGAGCGTCTCGCGCAGGGCGAGGTAGCCCTCGACGGCGAGGTCCCTGCGGCGGCGTGCGGCGGCGGCCGTCTGCGGGCCGGTGCCGGGCGGCAGCGTGGCCGCGGCCGCGTACCGCTGCGGATCCGCGAGGACCTCGGGCGGGAACGTGAAGACGGCGTCCCCGGCCTCGGGCAGCCCGCTGTTCTGCATCAGCACGGTGATCCGCAGATCGCCGCCCTGGACCATCCGGTGCACGGTCCCGGGCGTGAACCAGGCGACCGAGCCCGGCTCCAGCGGGATGTCCCGGTAGCCGTCGGGGCTCAGCGTCTGCACCGCGCCCCGGCCGCCGGTCACGACGTACGCCTCGGTGCACACCAGGTGCAGATGCGGGCTGCCGCCGCACACCCCGTCGGCGGCCTCCCAGTCGTAGGCGCTGAGGTGGGACAGACCGACGGCGCCGGGCAGCGGGTGCGGAAGCTCCGGCTTCACCACGGCAGCCCCTCCAGGTGGGCGCCCACCCGCTCCCGGTCCCAGGCCCCGTCGGCGAAGACCACCCGGTAGCGGTAGACGAAGGACTCGCCGGGCGGCAGCTCGAACTCCTCGAAGAACGCCCAGGAGAACGCGACCGTCGGGATCGGCTCGGAGCGCACGAACCAGTGCGACTCGTGGATCGCGGACCGCTCGTCCAGGTTCTCGGGGGCGTGCGCGAAGACGAGTGTGGAGTGCCCGTCGACGTCGTCGTGCTCGGTGGTGAACGCGAGCCACGGGGCCTGCGTGCCCATCAGCTTGCCCGCGTCCGCGCCCGCTCCCCCGTCGAGGTCGGGTCCGAACGCCGTGCCGCCGGTGAAGTCGCGGGGCCCGCGCCACTGGAGTCCGGTGTAGCCGGCCATCTCGCGGCCCGCCGTGGTGGGCGAGCCGAAGGCCAGGGGCTCGGCTCGGAGGTTGGTCAGCCGGATCGACCAGTCCAGGGCCCAGGCGCCGGCCGCCTCGTCCACCGAGTGGACGGTGAGCCCGCGCACCTCGCGTGCCCACTCCTCGCCGCCGTTCTCGACCCAGGTGAGCTCCTCGGTGAAGGCGAGCCGGTCCTCGTCGGCCGTGAACAGCGAGAAGCCGTCGTGCCGCATCGAGCCGACGCGCTCGGGCAGCGGGAGGTAGCCCTCGCCGTGGATGTAGCAGTTGCCGCCCCAGAAGTTCTGGCCGGACAGATGGCTCGCGGTCATCTGCAGGCCCTTGTGCCAGCGGTGGTCGCTGGGCCGGTAGCCGGTCACGGTGTGCCCGGCGAGGGTGCGCACCGGGTGGGCGTAGGGCTTGCGGGACTCGAACGCGTCGGGGTCGGGACGGTAGACGTACCGCAGGATCTCGGTGCCGTTCGCGGCCGTGACCGCGACGTGGTCGCCGTGCGCGTGGGTGACGCGGATGCTCATGCGCGCTCCTTGGGGGCCCAGTGGGGGTCGTCGCCGTGCATGGCCGGGTAGAAGGGGTCGCACGGCCCGATCTCCCCCGCGAGCACCGTGCTGTCCGTGAACGCGGCCTTGTAGAGGGCGGCGGCGAAGTCCAGGGTGCCCCGCGCGTCCGGGCCGCTGCCGGGCGGCCGGACACCGTTGTCGTAGGCGTCGAGGAGGGCGCCGAGCTGGGCCGTGTGCGAGCTGGGCACGTCCGTGGCGGGGGTGCGCCAGGCGGTGGCGCGCTCGGAGGAAACGTGCGGGGCCGGGGTGTAGACCCAGTCGTCGTTGCGGTGGCCGTACAGGTGGGTGAGCTCGACCGTCGCGTCGGCGCAGTCGATGCGGATACGGCTGACCTCGTGCGGGGAGAGCACGCTGTTGACGACGGTGGCGATGGCGCCGTTCTCGAACCGTACGAGAGCCGTCGAGACGTCCTCGCTCTCGGTGTCGTGGACCAGCCGCGCGGCCATGGCCCGGATCTCCGACCAGGGGCCGAGCAGATGCAGCAGCAGGTCGAACTGGTGGATGCCGTGCCCCATCGTCGGCCCGCCGCCCTCGCTGGCCCAGCGTCCGCGCCAGGGCACCGCGTAGTACGCGGCGTCGCGGTGCCAGGTCGTCTGGCAGTGCGCCACCAGCGGGGCGCCCAGCTCACCGCCGGCGATCAGCTCCCGGGCGTGCACGGCACCGGAGCCGTAGCGGTGCTGGAACACCACCGACGCATACGCCCCCGACGCCTCCTCGGCCGCCGCGATGTCGTCGTACTCGGACAGCGACAGACACAGCGGCTTCTCGCACAGCACCCAGGCGCCCGCCTTGAGCGCCGCGATGGTCTGCTCCCGGTGCAGCGACGGCGGCGTGCCGATCAGCACCAGGTCGGGGCGTACGGCGTCGAGCATGGCCTCCGTCGAGGTGTACCCGGCGACCTCCTCGCCCGCGAGCTGCCGGAAGGCGTCCAGCCGGGCCTGGTCCACATCGACGGCGGCGACCAGTTCCACCCGGTCCGCGTGGTGTCTCAGCGCGGGCAGATGGCTTCCGCTGACGATGGCGCCGGTGCCGATCACGGCGACGCGGCGGCGGGCGGGACTTGGGGACATGCAGTTCTCCTCGGACGGCCGGCGGACAGCCCGCACCAGAAAGCGCTTGCACTACGAAGCTGACCCTAGGCAGGGACGGAATGTCAGGACAACCCCTCTGCGGCGAGATGGGCAAAGCCTGACCCGGACGACCCGGCCCGCCTCCCGCACGCTCCCCTTCCCCGCCGCCGCTCAAACGGACGAAGATCACGAGCGGCGCCACACGGCGAACGGCTTCAACTCCAGCCCCCGGAGAGGCCGTTGACAGCGCACGGGAAGCGCGTCACGGTGAGAGCCTGTGAAGAAACCCCCGTCGTCCGCCCGTAGGGCGCAGGCGGGGGTTTCTTCACAGGCTCTGAGGACCCGTCGTGCCCGGGAGGTCATCCATGGCGCCAGCTGGAACCGACGTCGATCTGGTCGCACGTGTACGCGCTCTGCGCCCTCTCGTCCGCGAGCACGCGCTGCGCACCGAACAGGAGCGGCGGGTGGCGCCGGAGGTCGCCGCGGCGCTGACGGAGGCCGGGATCCACCGGATGAACGTCCCCCGGCGCTACGGCGGCTACCAGAGCCGGCTGCGCACCCAGGTGGACGCGGTGACCGAGATCGCGGCGGCGTGCGGCTCGACCGCGTTCAAGACGCTGATCCAGGCCGGCTGCTCCTACATCGCGGCGCTCTTCCCGGACGAGGCGCAGGACGAGATCTTCACCAGCCCCGACGTCCGGGTGGGCGGCACCCTGATCCCGGACGCGACCGCGGTCCGGTCGGACGGCGGCTACGTCGTCAACGGCACGTCGGGCTTCGCCACCGGCTGCCACGACGCCGACTGGCATCTGCTGACGGTCCGGGTCGAGTCGGAAGCCGAAGAGGGTCCGCCCGAGGTGCTGTGGGCTGCCGTGCCGATGGCCGAGCTGGAGATCCTCGACGACTGGTACGTGTCGGGGCTTGCGGGCAGTGGCAGCAACAGTGTCGTGGCGCGGGACGTGGTCGTCCCCGCACACCGGGTCCTGCCGGTCGGGCCGTTGCTGGCGGGCGGGTTCCCCTCGAAGGCCAACGCCGACGACCTGTTCTACCGGATGCCCGTCCCGCTGCTGTTCTGCGCGTGGACGGCGCCGAACGCGCTCGGTCTGGCCCGCTCGGCGCTGGCGGAGTTCACCGAGCGCAGCCACCGGCGGGGCATCACGTACACCTTCCACCAGCGGCAGAACGAGGCGACGGTCACCCATCTGCAGGCGGCCGAGGCGGCCATGAAGATCTCCTGCGCCGAGCTGCTGACCGCCGAGTTCGTCGCCCTGATCGAGTCGCGGGCCGAGTCCGGCGAGCCGTACACGCCCGAGGAGCGGGCCAGGATCCGGGCGCAGAGCGGCTATGTGGCACGGCTGTGCAAGGAGGCCGTCGATCTGCTGGGCTCCGCGTCCGGGGCGTCGTCGCTGCACCGGGAGGTGCCGATGCAGCGGGCGGTGCGCGATCTGCACGCGCTGAGTCTGCACTCGTTCGTGAATCCCGCGACCAACCTGGAGATCTACGGCCGGGTCCTGTCCGGGCTCGATCCGGGGACGCCGTTCCTGTAGGCCCCCGGGTCACTTTTTCTCCAGGAAGCGCCGCAGCCGGGTCAGCGGCCAGGTGTTGATCACGTCGTCCTTGGTGAGCCAGCCGCGCTGCGCCGTGCCGACGCCGTAGCGCAGGTTGGCCAGGTGGGGGACGGCGTGGGCGTCGCTGTCGACGGCGAACCGCACGCCGTGCCGCCGGGCCCGCAGGATGTCCTCGTCGCGCAGGTCGAGCCGGTCCGGGTGGGAGTTGATCTCCAGGGCGGTGCCGGTGCGGGCGCAGGCGGCGAAGATCGCGTCGAGGTCGGCGTCGATGGCGGGCCGTCTGCCGAGGAGGCGGGTGGTGGGGTGGCCGATGATGTGGACGTGCGGGTTCTCGCAGGCACGGACGATGCGCCGGGTCAGCGCCTCGCGCCCCTGGTTGAAGTGCGAGTGCACCGAGGCCACGCACAGGTCGAACCCGGCGAGGAACTCCGCCGGCCAGTCCACGTCGCCGTCGGGGCCGATGTTCAGTTCCGCGCCGTGCAGCACCCGCATGCCGCCCCGTCCGCCCCGCTTGCCGTACTCCCCGTCGAGCTCGCGGACGCGTTCACGCTGGGCCAGGATGCGTTCGTCGGTCATGCGCTGCATGGCCATGTCGGGGCCGTGGTCGGTGACCGCGTAGTAGGCGTAGCCGCGCTCGGCGGCCGCGGCGACCATCTCCTCCAGCGGGGCGAGCCCGTCGGTGAGGTCGGTGTGGGTGTGCAGGTCGCCCCGGATGTCCCGCTCCTGGACCAGCTCGGGCAGCTCACCGCGCAGTCCCGCCTCGATCTCGCCCCGGTCCTCGCGCAGGGTGGGCGGGATCCAGGGCAGGCCGAGCCGGGCGTACACGTCCTCCTCCGTCTTGGAGACGATCTTGTCGCCGGTCTCGGTGTCGAAGAGCCCGTACTCGGAGAGCTTGAGCTTCTTGTGGACGGCGATCTCCCGGGTGCGGATGTTGTGCGCCTTCGATCCGGTGAAGTACTGCATCGCCGCGCCCCAGGAGTCCGGCGGCACGACCCGCAGGTCGACCTGGAGGCCCTTGTCGGTGCGGACCGACGTCTTCTTCTCGCCGTGTGCGATGACCTCCGAGACGTACGACAGCTCGGTGAAGGCCCGCATGACCGGCGTCGGCTTCTTCGACGCGACGAGGATGTCGATGTCGCCGATCGTCTCGCGGACGCGGCGCAGCGATCCGGCGTAGGCGCAGCGCTCGACCCCGGTGACCTGCGACATCTCGGCGACGATGTCCTCGGCGAGGCTCATGGCGACATCGATCAGGACCCGGTCGCCGGAGGACTTCAGCAGGCCGATGCCGTGCAGGATGTTCTCCTCCGTCTTCGGCCCGAAGCCCTTCAGGTCGCGCAGCCGCTCCTCGTGGATGGCGTCGGCGAGCTCCTCGGTGGTGGAGATGCCCAGTTCCTCGTAGAGGACGAGGGCCTTCTTCGGGCCGAGCGTGGGGATGGCCGTCAGCTGCCGGACCCCGGCGGGGATCTTCGCGCGCAGTTCCTCGACAGCGGAGACGCTGCCGCTGGAGAAGTACTCGACCACCTTCTCGGCGATCGACTTGCCGACGTTCGGGATCTCCTTGAGGCCCTTGACGTCGAGCGTGGACACGTCGGCGTGATAGCCGCCGATCGCCCGGGCGGCCTTCTCGTAGGTACGCGTCCTGAACGCGTCTCCTCCGGTGATCGAGATCAGGTCCGCGTACTCCTGGAGCAGCGCGGCGACCTCGTCGTTGGGGCGGGCCACATCTCCAGGGTAGGCAAGGTGGGGCCGGGCGGCGCGGGGCCGACGCCGCCGGGCCCCCGGGATGCGGCCTCTACTGGCCCAGCGGTGTGGGCGGGGTGGGCGTGGTGTCCAGCACCGGCTTGGCCGAGAGCGGGGCGTGGGCGGGCGTCGCCCGTTCCTTCGTCAGGGCGCCCGCGATCCGGCGGGCCAGCAGGGGGTCGGCCGGCAGGCTGTGGGCGGCGAACCAGCGGGCGGCCGAGGGATCGGGGGACGGTTCGACGAACTCGGCGCCCGCGTAGTCGTCGAGCGGCGGGTCGTAGACGTATCCGGCGACCACGCCGTGGTTCACCAGTCGTTGGAGGAGGGCGTCGCGGTCGTGCACCAGGAGCGGCACCCGGAACAGGGACGGCGGGCCGTCGCCGAGTTGGTCGCGCAGGGCCGGGGAGGCCCAGGTGGTGCCGGACAGCAGGGCGACACCGGTCCTGCGCCGGGCCAGGTCGCCGTCGATCAGGGACATCCGCAGCCCCAACTGCCCCCGGACCAGGGCCCCGTGGCGGGAGCGGAAGCCGTGCAGGTCGACCCGTACCCAGGGCTCGTAGGCGGTCAGGCTCGGCGCCTTGCGTGCGGTGCCGGCGAGGCGGGGCGCGTGCAGGGCCATGCGGAAGTCGTCGCGTTCCAGCAGGCCCAGGCGCTGCATGGTGCGCCACACCGGACGCACCAGATGGAGGGTGCGTACGGTGGACCGGGCCAGGGGGCGCAGGGTGGTGGACAGGTCGGCGTGCAGTCGGCGCGGCGTCAGCAGGTCGTCGCGCAGCAGCTCCAGCTCCCGCCTGGTGCGCGCGTCGTCCACCGCGAGGAAGCCACCGGCCATCGCCGCGACGTGCTTGGACAGGCTGAACGCCGCCGCTCGTCCGAAGGTGCCGATCGGCTGCCCCTCCACGTGCGTGCCGATGGCGTGCGCCGCGTCCTCGATCAGCGGGATCCCCAACGCCTCGCAGCGGCGGCGCAGTTCGACGACGCGGTCGGGCAGGCCGTACAGGTTCGTGGTCAGGACGGCGTCCACGTTCCGCCAGGTGGACTCCGGTACGGCGGCCGGGTCGATGTTGCCGTCCCACCGGGACACGGGGGCTTGGACGGGGCGCAGGCCGGCCGCGAGGACGACGAAGAGGATCACGTCGTCGTTCACCGGGGACATCAGCACCCGTCCGCCCGGCCGGCACCAGCGCCGCAGTGCCAGGTACAGGGCGAGTCGGGCCGAGGGCGTGTAGACGCATTCGCGTCCGATGCGCCGTGTCATCATCGCGGCGAGCCGCGATCCGTACGGCATGGTCACCTCTTCCGTGGAAGCGTCCGTAGCAGGCCGCCCGAGGCGGGCGGTGCGGGTTCTCGAACGTCGTTCGAGGCCATCGCGGGGAGACGGGGGGACCGCGACGAGCCGTCGATACGGCGCCCTCGCATGACGGGTGACGGGAGGGCCCCCGCTCAGCGGGCGCGCGCTCCCACACCCGGCGGGTGGGCCGGGCCCGAGGTGCGCAGGGTGCCGACGGTCCTCAGCAGCCGGTCGGCGGGCGCACGCAGCCTTGGGTGGGCCAGGACCGTGTTGCGCAGGCCGCGCACCGGTCTGCGCCACATGCGGTGGGCCGCGGCCACCGGGTGCGGACGGGCCGCGAACCCTTCGGCCACACGCAGTTCACGGGTCTTGAGCCAGTCCTTGTACTCCTTCTCTCCGCGCCCCATGTCCATCAGCGTCACGCCGTCCCGGCCCGCGGCCTCCGCCATCCGCAGGTGCATCATCAGGCCGGGCGAGTAGTAGCCGAACTCGGGGTCGTACGCCGTGAACCAGGCCGCGAACACCGAGCGCGACCGCGGCCCGAAGTGCGCGGCGACCGGCCGCTCACCTGCGTAGACGACGGACAGGATGCCGGTGAAGTACTCCTCGCGGACCTGGAAGAGGTGGTCCACCAGATCGACGATCCAGGGTCTGGAGAACCGGTCCATGCGCCCCGTCCTGCGGTACTGGGCGGACTTCCAGCGCATGAGGGTGCGCAGCACGCGCGGGTCGCGCTCGTCGTACACGAACCGCACCTCGCCGGCGTCCCGGCCCAGTCGGCGCTCCTTCTTCAGCGTCGTCTTGGCCAGCCCCGGGTAGGTGGCGCGCAGCCACTCCGGGTAGCCGCCCTCGCCGGGCTTCAGGTCGAGCACGGGCGAGGCGAACGTGCCCGTGACGTACGGTCCGAACGGCTGCTGTTCCTCGACAAGGTGGTCGAACTCGAAGACGGACAGCCCGCAGGCCCGCAGCAGCTGCCGGGTGTCCCAGGTGACGCCCGGCCGGTGCACCAGCGCCTGGCAGTCGGAGAGGCCTAAGCCGATGGCGCGGCCGACACCGTAGGCGTTGCGCTCGTACGGAAAGAAGCCGACGGCCTCCCCGTTCTCGTGCAGCACCGCCACCCGGGCCCCACCGCGGTACCTGCCCACGCCCATGGTGAACTCCGGCGACAGAAAGGGGTTGGCGTAGTCGGGCGACTCGTCCATCGCCCGGTGCCACGCCCGGCGCAGCGACTCGCTCAGCTCCTCGGGTCTGTGAATCGTGATGGCGCTAGTGGATCGCATGGCGATACCGCTCCCCCCAGAATCCCCCCAAGACGCACTTATCGGCGCCTCACCACATTTTCCCCCATGTCGAACTTTGTGGCGAGGCTCAAACGTCGCGAAACCGTACGCACGCTGTCAAGGTGCCGGTGTGAACCTTTAGCTGTGCTTGGTGTGGCCCCGGCCGACAGACAACAGATGGCACTTGGTGAGGCCGCTGTTGCGCGCCGGTGCGAGCGGCGGCCCCCGTCAGCGGACGGCGACGACGACATGGCTGTCGCCGTACTGCCGGACGGCCCCGGCATGCCCGAACCCCGCCTGCCGCAGCAGCCGTTCGTGTGCGGACACGGACAGCCGCGCCGCGCAGTCGGTCCCGGTGGCCGGCTCCCGGCGCCGCCGTTCGGCGAGCAGGTCGGCCAGCTCGGGATCCTCGGCGACCGCCGTCCACCAGGAGTCCCAGTCCTCGTGCGCCAGGGCGTGCAGGCGCTCGGCGTGCCGGCGCCCCACGCACCCGGCGAGTTCGGCGAGCGCGGTGTCGTCGTGCGGGAAGTGGTCGCCGTTGACGAGGACACCGCCGGGCCGCAGCAGTGCCGCGAGCTGCCGGTAGCTGCTTCCCTCTCCCCGCGATGTTTACGCCCCGTACCTGCCCTGCTGGGCGGTACGTGAACAGGTGGGCCGAAAATCACCGCTGTCCGGCGACCGGCCGCACACGGGGTCCGGAACAGCCCATTCCGTGGTAGGGACACTCCAGTTGACGCGATCGACGGCTGGGGGCGCGGTGTTCGGCAGGCGGAAGGCGGGGGCGGTCGTCCTGGTGGTGGCCGCGGTGCTGGGGCCGGTCGGCTGCTCCTCCGACGGGGGCGGCAGCGCGGTGGAGGCGACGGATGCGGCGGCCGGCAGCCCGCCCGCCGCATCCGGCTCGGCGCCTTCTTCGGCACCGCCTCCGGCCTCCCCGACGCCCTCGCCGGTCCCCGTCACCGGACCGGACCAGAAGCTGGTGACCATGATGGTCACCGGTGGTTTCGCCGGGGTCCACCAGGAGGTGACCCTGCGGGGCGACGGCACCGTGCACACCGCCGACAAGGGCGAGCGTGCCGTGCGCCGCACCGACGCTGGCCAGTTCACCGAGCTGCGCACGCTGCTCGGCGATCCGGCCCTGGACGATGTCGCCGACCTCACGAGGAACAGGGAGGCGGCGGACCTGTTCCAGTACACGCTCCGGTTCGACGGCCGTACGGTGATGACCGACCGCTCCGCCGAGGAGCCCGCCCTCGACCGGCTCATCGACGCCCTGAGCGTATGGCTGCCGAAGTGACGCCCGGGGCAGCTCCGCTCAGCGGCCCTCTCCGGCGATGTTGACCATCCAGGTGATGCCGAAGCGGTCCGTACACATGCCGAAGACGTCGCCCCACATCTGCTTGTCCAGCGGCACGGTGACCGAGGCGCCCTCGGACAGCTTCTCCCAGTAGCCGCGCAGTTCGGCCTCGTCGTCGCCGCTCAGGCTCACGGAGAAGTTGTTGCCGGGGTTGTGGTCGCCCGTCGGGGTGTCGGCGCCCATCAGGGTGAAGCCGCTGGGGGTCTCCAGCATGCCGTGCATCACCTTGTCGGCCATGGGGGTGTCCTTCTGGCCGTACTCACCATAGGTGTTGAGCGCCAGGGTGCCGCCCAGGACCTCCTGATAGAACTCCATCGCCTGGCGGGCATCGCCGGCGAAGGTGATGTAGGGGTTGAGACGCGTGGCCATGAATCCTCCAGGAATAGGGCCCGAAGCCGACTCCAAGGAAGGTAGCGCGGGCCACTGACAACGGCCCGCGCACGCGTCCACATGGCCCACGCGCCGACGGCTACAGGGTGCGCTCCAGCCGGTCCGCGACCAGCTTCACGAACCGGGCGGGGTCCTTGGGCTGACCGCCCTCGGCGAGCACCGCCAGCGTGTGCAGCAGTTCGGCGGACTCGGCGAGCCCCGAGCGGTCCTCGCTCTCCCGGTACGCCTGGTTGAGGCCCTTCACCAGCAGATGGCCGGGGTTGAGCTCCAGGATCCGCTTGGTGGGCGGCACCTCCTGGCCCATCGCCCGGTACATGTTCTCCAGGGCCGGCGTCAGATCGTGCGCGTCGGAGACGACGCAGGCCGGGGACACGGTGAGCCGCGCCGACAGCCGTACCTCCTTGATGTCCTCGTCCAGCTGCTCCCGCATCCAGCCCAGCAGCCCGGCGTACTCCTCGGCCTGCTTCTCCCGCTCACCGTCGGCCTTCTCGTCGCCCTCGGTGCCGAGGTCGATCTCGCCCTTGGCGACGGACCGCAGCTTCTTGCCCTCGTACTCGCCGACGGTGTCGACCCACACCTCGTCGACGGCGTCGGTGAGCAGCAGGACCTCGATGCCCTTGTCCCGGAACGCCTCCATGTGCGGGGAGTTCTCGATGCTCTGCCGGGACTCGCCGGTGATGAAGTAGATGTCGTCCTGGCCGTCCTTCATCCGCTCCGCGTACTGCGCGAGCGTGGTCGGCTCGTCCTCGGAGTGCGTGGTCGCGAACGAGGCGACGGCGAGGATGGCCTCGCGGTTCTCGGAGTCGGTGACCAGGCCCTCCTTGAGGACGGTGCCGAACTCCCGCCAGAACGTGCCGTAGCGGTCTTTGTCCTTGGTCATGAAGTCCTTGACCGTGGACAGGACCTTCTTGGTCAGCCGGCGCTGCATCATCCGGATGTGCCGGTCCTGCTGGAGGATCTCGCGGGAGACGTTGAGCGAGAGGTCGGCCGCGTCGACGACGCCCTTGACGAAACGCAGGTAGGGCGGCAGCAGCGCCTCGCAGTCGTCCATGATGAAGACGCGCTTCACATAGAGCTGGACGCCGCGCTTGAAGTCCCGGGTGAACAGGTCGTGCGGGGCGTGCGAGGGGACGAAGAGCAGGGCCTGGTACTCGAAGGTGCCCTCCGCCTGGAGGCGGATCGTCTCCAGGGGTTCGCGCCAGTCGTGGCTGATGTGCTTGTACAGCTCGTGGTACTCGTCGTCGGACACCTCGTCACGCGAACGCGCCCACAGGGCCTTCATCGAGTTCAGCGTCTCGGGCTCGGGCGTGGTGTCGCCGTCGCCGGTCTCCGGGACCATGCGGATCGGCCAGGTGATGAAGTCCGAGTAGCGCTTGATGATCTCCCTGACGGTCCAGGGGGAGGTGTAGTCGTGAAGCTGGTTCTCGGGGTCGGCGGGCTTGAGGTGGAGGGTGACGGACGTGCCCTGCGGCGCGTCGTCCACCGTCTCCAGCGTGTAGGTGGCCTCACCGCGCGACGTCCAGCGGGTGCCGTGGCCCTCACCGGCGCGCCGGCTCACCAGCGTCACCTCGTCGGCCACCATGAAGCCGGAGTAGAAGCCGACGCCGAACTGGCCGATGAGCCCTTCGGCCCCGGCCGCGTCCTGGGCTTCGCGCAGCTCCTGCAGGAACGTGGCCGTCCCCGAGTTGGCGATGGTGCCGATGAGCTTGCCGACCTCGTCGTACGACATCCCGATGCCGTTGTCCCGGACCGTGAGGGTGCGGGCCTCCTTGTCGACGTCGATCCGGATGTGCAGATCGGTCACATCGGCGTCCAGGGTGTCGTCCCGCAGCTTCTCCAGGCGCAGCTTGTCCAGCGCGTCGGAGGCGTTGGAGACGAGCTCCCGCAGGAAGACATCCTTGTTCGAGTAGACCGAATGGATCATCAACTGGAGCAGCTGACGGGCCTCTACCTGGAACTCAAACGTCTCGGTCGACATGGTTCGCGACTACCTCACAGGCTCAGTCACCGGAAATGGGTCGCAGTCACTGTAAGACACGAGGTCAGCGCGGAGTGCGGCGGTTCGGGAAGGAACCCGGCCCGGGCGGCGGGCGATTCAGGCGAGGTGGGCGAAGACGACCAGGTTCGCGGTGTAGTCCCTGGCCTGGCGGTCGTAGTCCCCGGCGCAGGTGATGAGCCGGACCAGGCTCCGGGAGGTGTCGCCGTACACGCGTCTGCTGGGGAAGGTGTTCTTGTCGAACGTCTCCACGCTGTCGATCACGAAGGCCGCGCTGCGCCCGTCCGCCCTGAGCACCTGGAAGGTGTCGCCCTGCTCCAGTTCGCTCAGTCTGGCGAACACCGCGGGGGACGTCGCCGTGTCCACGTGCCCGGCGATGATCGACGTGCCCGCCTCGCCGGGGGACACGCCCTTGGCGTACCAGCCCACGAGGTTGGTGTTGTGGCCCGGTGGGGGTTCGAGCTGGCCGGTGGCGCCGATGGCGAGGTCGGTGAAGGGCGCGCTGACGGCGATCTTGGGGATGAGCAGACGGAGCGGCCGTGCCCTCGGCAGATGCTCGCCCTCGCCCCGCGGGGCGGCCGGGGCCGACCGGGCCGTCGACGGGGCGGACGACTCGGCCGCCGGTGCGGCGTGGGGGCCACGGCCGGCTTGGGGTGTCTCGCCGTCGCCACCGGAGAGGGTCACGACCAGGACGACGGCGGCGACCGCGCCCCAGAACATCGTCACGGCCGTACGTCTTATCCGCCGTGAGGTCACGGAGCAGTGATCGGGGAAGGCCGGGTCGGCATCGGGGGGCGAGGGACGGCCGACGGCCATGGGAACACCACCTCATTCAGGCATGGCAGCGGATACGGCGGGGGAAAGCAAGCGGGGCCGTCGCGACGTGGGGCGCACGTGCGACGGCCACAGCGGTTATGTCGTCCGGCATCGGGTCAGGCGACGGAGCCGGAGGCCTTCTTGCGGCGCATGGCGTACACACCGGTGCCCGCGACGGCCAGCGCGGCCAGACCACCGGCGGTGACACCCGGGTTGCCGGCGAGGCCGCCGCCACCGGTGTGCATGCCGCCGTGCGGCTTGCCGTGTCCGCCGCCCCAGGACTCCTCGTCGTGGTCGCCGCCCCAGTCGTCCTTCTCGTGGTCGCCCTTCCACGAGTCGTCCTTGCCCTGCTCGTGGTCACCGCCCCAGGAGCCCTTGTCGTGGTCGCCGCCCCAGTCGTCCTCGCCGTTCACGAGGGCCAGCGCTCCGCCACCCGTGTGCATCCCGCCACGCGGCTCGTCGTGCTTGCTTTCCTTGCCGTGCTCCTTGCTGTAGTCCTTGTCGTGTTCGTTGCCGGAGTCCTTGCCGTGCTCCTCGCTGTGGGAGGAGCTGTCTTCCTGGTCCCAGTCACCCGCCGTGACGGCATAGGCGGCGGGGGCGATCGCCAGGGCGGCCGTGGCCGTCGCGGTGGCGAGCAGCAAACGGACAGAGCGCATAGGTGAGTCCTTCCGTCATGGCCTGGGTGGCTGACACGTCATCACCACTGGTGCCAGGCCTCGACGTGATCCACCGTCAGCCATTCCTCCCGGGCGCACCATTCGGAGCGATCACACGGGTTACGGCCACACCCCTACGGCCCTGTGGCCTGCACCGCCCGTGTGGATGACCGCGCCGAGAGGTTTACGCGGTCCGGAAGTGGTGAGGCGCGTGGGATGTCTCAGCACCTCCAGGCAGATGTCACCCCCACGGAGGCCGCGCCGCCCAGGCCCCCCAAGGGGCGGGACGCGTTCTTCGACAACGCCAAGTACGCGGCGATCGTGCTGGTGGCGATGGGTCATGCGTGGGAGCCGCTGCGGGACGGCAGCCGGTTCGTCACGGCCATGTACATGCTTGTGTACGCATTCCATATGCCCGCATTCATCATCATTTCCGGCTATTTCTCGCGCGGCTTCGACGGCCGCCCGGAACGCCTCAAACGCCTGGTGAGCGGGCTCGTCGTCCCCTATGTCGTCTTCGAAACGGCGTACACCCTTTTCACCCGGTGGACCGACCAGGAACCGGACCGCCCGGTCAGCCTGCTGGACCCGCTCTATCTCACGTGGTTCCTGGCGGCACTGTTCCTGTGGCGGCTGACCACCCCGCTGTGGCAGCGGGTACGGATGCCGCTGCCCCTCGCGCTGGCCCTGGCGATGCTGGCCACCCTCTCGCCGTCCATCGGCAGCGATCTCGATCTGCAGCGCACCCTGCAGTTCCTGCCGTACTTCGTGCTGGGTCTGCTGCTGAAGCCGGAGCACTTCCGGCTGGTCAGGCGTCGTGCGGTGCGGATCGCGGCCGTGCCCGTGCTCGCGGGTGCGTTCGTGGTGGCGTACTGGGCGGTGCCGCGGATGACGGGCGGCTGGTTCTACCACCGCGACAGCGCCGAGCAGCTGGGCGCGCCCGCCTGGTACGGGGTGGTGATGACGCCGGTCCTGTTCGTCTGCTCGCTGGTGCTGGTGGTCTGCTTCCTCTCCTGGGTGCCCGGGCGGCGGATGTGGTGCACGGCGCTGGGTACGGGCACGCTGTACGGCTATCTGCTGCACGGCTTCCTCGCGCAGGGCGCCAAGTACTGGGGCTGGTACGACCCCGCCTGGATCCACCGGCCGCTCGGCGCGGTCGCCGTCACCCTCGTGGCCGCCGCGGTCGTGACGCTGCTGTGCACACCGCCCGTGCGGCGTGCCCTGCGCTTCGTGGTGGAGCCGGATCTGGGATGGCTGTTCCGGCGGGAGGCGGGGGAAGCGGGCCGGGACCGGGTCGCCGTCCCCGGATGACGTCCCCCGTCAGGGCTCGCTCACGAGTCCGGCCATGTGCGCGGTGACGGTGTCGAGGATGTCGTTCCAGGCCGCCGCGTCGCCGAGCACCAGGTAGTTGAGGGTCAGCCCGTCGGTCATGGCGGCCAGGTAGCGGGCCAGGACGGGGGCGGGGACGTGCAGGCGCAGGCCCATGGTCCGGCGCAGCTGGTCGATGAGGTCGGCGTAGGTCTCGGCGTACAGCTCGTACTGCCGTCGGGCCAGATGCTCGAAGCCGGGCCGGCGCAGCGCGTACTGGGTCAGCTCGTAGGTGAGCATGTGCTCGTCGGGGTGGGCGCGCACATGGTCCCAGTACGCCTGGAAGCCGGCCCGGACGGTCTCCTCCAGCGTGGCCCGGGGCCGTAGGGCGTCCTTCACCACCGTCACATAGTGGCCGGTGATGGTGGTGATGACGGATTCGATCAGCTCCTGCTTGGAGTCGAAGCAGTAGTGGAAGACGCTCAGCGAGACGCCCGCCTCGGCGGCGATGGACCGGGTCGTCGTGTTGGGTACGCCGTCCCGGGCCATCGCCCTGATCGCCGCCTCGGTGAGCTGTCGCCGCCGCTCGGCGGACGGCAACCGTGCCATGGAGCCCCTCTCGTGGGTGTCAGCTGCTGTGGACGCCGACCTCGGAGAGGGAGTAGCCCCAGTCGGTGCCGCGCTCCAGCCCGTGGACGCGTACATATCTGGCCGAAGTGGCGGTGAACCTGGCCGTGTCCAGGCCGCCGTCGCCGGACGTCGTGGACCAGGCGGTCCGCCAGTTCACGCCGTCGGTGGAGAGCTCGATGCGGTACGCCTTACCGTACGCGCGCTCCCAGTCGAGGGTGACCCGCCTGACCTGGTGGGTGGAGCCGAGGTCGACCTGGAACCACTGGTCGTCGCTCCAGTCGCTCGCCCAGCGGGTGCCGCCGTCACCGTCGACGGCCCTGCCCGGCCGGTAGCTGGTGAACAGGCTCCACTCCGAGGAACTGGCCGACGCGGACGCGCCGCGCGCGAGATTCACCCCGGCCTGATGCTGCTCGGAGGCCCCCCAGGTGTCGAGGTAGGACTCGGCGCCCCGGAACAGGTCGTCCACCACGTCCTGGCCGCCGACACGGCGGATGTCCTCGATCCAGTCCGGGACGAGGCCGTAGTGGGCCGCGCCGTCGGTGTTCAGGTCCCAGGTGCGTTGGCCGGTGGTCTGGCGGTCGATGACGGAGCCGCCGTCGACGCTCTTGAAGGGGTACGTCACCTTGTTCGGGGCGTCCGCTCCGCGCGGTCCCGGCCAGCCGCCGACACCGTTCATGTCGGTGCCGTAGCCGTAGCCCACACCGTACTTGTCGCGCAGGGCCTCGGTGCGCTTGGCCTCCGAGATGAAGCCCTCGGAGCCGTGCATGTACTGGGCGATGAAGCCGCCGAGGCCGTAGACCCGTTCGGTCCAGTCCATGTCCATCCAACTGTGCGAGGAGAGCACGCCGGGGTAGGACTCGGCCTCGAAGATGTCGAGCGCGCGGCCGGCGGCCTTGACGCCCATGTGGTCGATCTCCAGCATCATCTTGCGTTTCATCATGCCGCGTACGGCGTATTCACCGAGGTCGGTGAGGCCTCGGACGTTGCACTGGGCGTCGGCCGCGTACGAGGGGACCTCCACGCCCGCCGGGAGTTTCTTCTCGGCCTCGGCCGCCGAGGCGTTGCCGATGGGGTTGTCGTGCTGCGGGCCCTTGCAGGTCTCGGTCTTCCAGAAGGTGCCGGTCGACAGGAACTGGCCGACGTTGATGGCCGTTCCGAGCCCGCCGGAGTCGAAGCGGACGCCGCACAGGGCGTTGTCGAACTTGTGGCACAGGAACATGCTGCGCACGCCCAGCGAGTACAGCTCGTCCAGGCCCTTGTCGATGTCGGCCTTGCTGCACTGCGCGATGTCGAGGATCTGCTTGCAGCCGAACGGCTCGGAGGTCTCGACGCCGAGGATGACCGCCAGCTTGCCCTGCTGGATGACCTGACGGGCCTGCGCGCTGTCGGTGACGACCCGGAACCAGCCCTTTCCGGTGCCGCCGTACATCTTGTCGACGAAGGCCTGCATGTCGTACGTCAGCTTGGCCTGGAGCCGGATCGAGGTCATCTCGTCGCAGCTGCGGTCCTTGAAGAAGTACACCGAGCAGATCACGCCGTTGGTGACGAGGTCGTTGACCAGGACGCGCTGGCCGCCGCGCCAGGCCCGCTCCACCCAGGCGTAGTAGTTCTGCTGGTGGGTCAGCGAGTCATGGGCCGGCCAGTCCTTGAAGGTGGGCCAGCCGACCGGGTCGTGCTTGCCGTCGCCGCCGTTGGTGATGAAGTCGAAGATGGCGAGTGAGCCGTCGGGGTAGTGCTCGGGGCAGTCCTTGAGGGCGTCGGCCACGCCCTGTTCGGAGAACGCCTTTCCGCAGATCAGACGGCCGCCGAAGGCCTCGTTGGCGAGGATGTGGTCGTGCGCGTCGACGAAGCCGCGGACCTCGCCCTTGGCGTTGGTGCCGGTGAAGGGCTCCCCCGTGACGTTGACCTGCGAGTCCGGCGCGGGCCGTGCGGTCGGGTCCCACCAGTTGCCGGCCGCCGAACTCGGGGTGGGTCCGAGCGCGATGGACAGCACGAGCAGGAGGAGCGACACCACGGTGACGTTCTTGCGTCTGCGATACGGGCGTCCGGCAGTGGTCACGGCCCACGTCCCTCGGTCGGCGGATGGCGCGGTCGGATTGTCATGACCTCGCAATATGTGCGACGAGGATGGCCACTCCCGCATGCCGAGTCAAGAGTCCGGGACAGATGACCTACTCGCGGGAAACAAATGAACCGCCGACGGGGAATCCGTTCACATCGCGTGCGTGACCCGGATCTTGGACTGGCCGTGCGGCAGTTCCTCCCAGTCCGTCATGAAGCGGGCCCGCAGCCCGTGTTTCCCGGCCAGCGCGAGAAGGGTCTCGGTGCGGTAGTAGAAGTCCTCCCGCAGGACCTGGTGTTCCTCGCCCTCGGTGCGGTCGAAGGTGAAGTCGAACCAGCCGCCCGGGGCGAGCACCCGGCCGACGTGGGCCAGGCACTCCTCGATCACCGGGAGCGGCGAGTGCGAGAAGACGCTGTGCGCGTGTACGACGTCGAAGTGGGCGTCGGGCAGGAAGCGCAGCGTCAGGTCGCGCACCGGGGTCAGCGTGGGGAGCCGTCGCTGCAGGCCCATCTCCACGACGGTGTCCTGCGCGGCGAAGAGGATGTCGGGCGAGATGTCGATGCCGTAGTAGTGACCGGGGTCGAGGTGGCGGATGAACCGCCAGCCGCCCCGCAGGTTGCCGCACCCGATCTCCAGCATCCGGTGCCCGGGGCTCAGGCCATGGCCCACGAGGTAGTCGAACTGCATCTCCCCGAGCGCCAGCCACCGTTCCCTGCTGTGGCTGCCGACCGCCGCGTCCGGGTCGGCCCGGGTGTCGGAGCGCATCACGGCGCGGTAGTAGGAGACGTGGTCGGGGTGGCGGCGGCGCAGCCACATGTCCCGGGCGGTGCGGGCCAGGTGGCGGGGCACCCGGTCGGGGTGGCGCAGGGCGTAGGCGAGGCGGTGGCCGAGGGCCGCGCGGTTGGCGGTGAGGTTCTTGGCCGGCATGGGATCCTGCCTTCCTCGGGGACTTTGCGGGGACGGGGTACCACCGAGGATGCGCAGCGGAACGGCGGGGCGCCACAGGTGGGGAGCGGCGTGGTGAGCGGCGTGGGGATCGGCAGATCGCTCGTGCCCAGTCTGGACCAATGCCGCCGCATGCCCCATGATGACGGCGCCATGACAATGATGCCCCTGGGGGTGACGACCGTGCGCGGATCCCTGGTGAGAGCAGGCCTTGCCGCCATACTGCTGCTGGTCCCGCTGACGTCGCTCCCGCGGGCCGAGGCCGCGGCCGAGCCGCGCCCCGCACGCGCCTCGCAGGAGTGGACGGCACCGCTGAGCACCCGAGGCCGCTGGATCGTCGACGCCGACGGTGACCGCTTCAAGCTCCGCTCCGGCAACTGGCATGGCTCCAGCGGCACTTGGAACGGCTCCGGCGACATCGCCGACGACGCCAGCCACCACGCCGGCGAGAACTCCGGCCGGATACCGCTCGGCCTGGACCGGGCGCCGATAGCCGAGATCATCGCCGGGTTCCGGGAGATCGGGATCAACAGCGTCCGGCTGCCCTTCTCCAACGAGATGATCCATGACACCGGGCCCGTCACGGACGACGCCGTCGCGGCCAATCCCGCGCTGCGCGGTCTGACCCCGCTCCAGGTCTACGACGCCGTGGTCCGCGAGCTCACCGGCGCCGGACTCGCCGTGATCCTCAACAACCACACCAACACCACCCGTTGGTGCTGCGGGGTCGACGGCAACGAGCGCTGGAACGCGAGTCAGAGCACGGGGACGTGGGAGAGCGACTGGCTCCTGATGGCCCGCCGCTACAAGGACAACAAGCGTGTCGTCGGCGCCGACCTCTACAACGAGGTCCGCCGCACCATCTGGGACGACCCCAACTGGGGCCTCGGCGACGACCACGACTGGTTCGCCGCCTCGCAGCGCGTCGGCGACCGCATCCTGACCGAGACCAACCCGGATCTGCTGATCATCGTGGAAGGCATCAACTGGACCGGCATCCCCGTCGACGGCTTCGCGCACGAGCGCCCCACCCTGGAGCCCGTACGCCGCCTCTCGCACACCCTCGTCGACTCCGGCAAGCTCGTGTACTCGGCCCACTTCTACGACTACACCGGCCCCAACCACAGCGGCGCCACCGGGACGGGCGAGACCAGCGACCCCCGCTACCGGGACCTGAGCCCGGCCGAACTGATCGCCGTCCTGAACCGCCAGGCCTTCTTCGTCGCCGCCGAACAGGACCAGCACTTCACCGCCCCCGTCTGGATCAGCGAGTTCGGCGTCGGAGGCCGCGCCGAGACCGGCCAGAAGCAGCGCGCCTGGTTCGAGAACTTCGTGGACCAACTGATCCGCACCGACGCCGACTTCGCGTACTGGCCGCTCGTCGGCTGGCACGAGGACCGCAAGGGCAACGGCTGGGCCCTGCTGCACTGGGACGCCGCGGGCCGGCGCATGGGCCTCTACGACGGGGACGACTGGCGGGCCGCCGCCTGGACCCGGCTCATCGGGGCCGACGGCCGTGCGGGGCCGGTGGCGCCGGTCGCCGAGTGGTCCATGCTCAGCCCCGACCACGGCGACTTCGTCCAGTCCCGGCGGATGCGCGCCCTGCCCGACTGGGACACCGGCGCCCGCAAGGCCGTCTGCCCCGACGGACAACGGCTGCTCGGCCTCGCCCATACCGGCAACCGGGGCCTGTGCTCGGACGTGACCGCCGGTGCGCTGTGGGACCGGGCCGGCGGACACGAGGTCGTCGTCGACGAGCGGTATGTCGCGCCGGGGCGGGACTGGGCCTCCGGGTACTCCAAACTCCAGTGCGCCGACGGCCGGTTCCTCATCGGGTACAGCGTCCGCGGCTCCGCCGTCTCCGCCGCCCTGTGCGCGAGAGCTCCGGCCGGGCGGCTCGGCACCGGCGGCCGTACGGTCTGGTTCGACCGGGGCGACAACCGGGGGGCGGCGCCCAAGGGCGGTGACTTCGCGTACGGCCGCTACAAGGGGCAGTGCGCGGACGACGAGTACGCGGCCGGTATCGCGTACACGGGCCGGGTGGGGTCGTCGCGGACGCCCGACGCGTTGTACTGCCGAAAGCTGGGCTGAACACTCAGACCGGGACGACACGCCGGCGGGCGCACGCGGGCAGGGCGGTCGGCAGGATCGCGCGGGGGGATGCTGGAACCCGGATGCGGATCGTCTGTGCTGTCGCCGTGCTCGCCGTCGCGAACCTGCTGAACAACTGGCTCGCGCGGAGCACCGGCATGTATGTGGTGATCTGCGTGAGTGCGACCGCGGTCCTGCTGCTCATCGCCCGCTGGGACGGACTCGGCCGGGCCGATCTGGGGCTCGACGCGGAGGGGCTGCGCCGGGGGATGCGGTGGGCTCCCGTGCTGGCCGGAATCGTCCTGCTGGTCATGGCGGTCCTCCTCGCCGTGCCGGCCGGGCGGGAGGCGTTCCGGGACGCGAGGGCCACGGATCTGTCCCTGGGGCAGATGCTGTTCGGAGCGCTGGTTCGCGTGCCGTTCGGGACCGTGCTGCTGGAGGAGACGGCGTTCCGCGGGGTGCTGTGGGCCATGATCCGGCGCCGGCTCGGAACGGCGTGGGCGACCGGCCTGTCGTCGCTGCTGTTCGGGCTGTGGCATGTGATGGCCTCGCGGGGCATCAACCGCTCCAACGCCGCGGTGGGCTCGGTCTTCGGTGACGGCCCGGCGGGGGTGGCACCGACCGTGGCCATGGCGGTCCTCGCCACGGCCCTGGCCGGAGTGGTCCTGTGCGAGCTGCGCCGCCGCTCCGGCAGCCTGCCGGCACCGATGGCCCTGCACTGGGCGGTCAACGGCTTCGGCTATGCGCTGGCCTGGGCGGCGGCCCGCTGGTGGCTCGGCTGAACCTCAGAAGTTGATCACGTGGCCGGCGAGCCCGTGCACCGCTTCCTTGACGGCCTCGCCGAGGGTCGGGTGGGCATGGACGTTGCGGGCGACCTCATGGACGGTGAGGTCCCACTGCTGGGCGAGCGTCAGCTCGGGCAGCAGTTCGGTGACGTCGGGGCCGATCAGGTGGCCGCCCAGGAGTTCGCCGTACTTGGCGTCGCTGATCAGCTTCACGAAGCCGGTCGCGTCGCCCAGGCCGTGCGACTTGCCGTTCGCGGTGAACGGGAACTTCGCCACCCGCACGTCGAAGCCCTGCTCACGGGCCTGTGCCTCGGTCCAGCCGAAGCTGGCGATCTGCGGCTGGCAGTAGGTGGCGCGCGGGATCATCACATAGTCGAGCTCCATCGTCTCGGCGTCCGCGATGGTCTCGGCGGCCACGATGCCCATGGCCTCGGCGGCGTGCGCGAGCATCAGCTTCGCCGTGACGTCACCGATGGCGTAGATGTGCGGGACGGACGTACGGCAGCGGCCGTCGACGTCGATCGCACCGCGGCCGTTGACACTCACGCCGGTGTTCTCCAGGCCGTAGCCGGTGATGTTGGGCGCGAAGCCGATCGCCTGGAGCACCTTGTCGGCCTCCAGGACCTGCTGGGTGCCGTCCTTGCCGGTGACCGTGACGCGTACCTGCTCGCCGGACTCGTCGACGGTGTCGACCCGGGTGGAGGTGAGCACGTCGATGCCCAACTTGCGGTATTGCTTGGCGAGTTCGGCGGAGACCTCGGCGTCCTCCAGCGGGGCCATGCGGTCCAGGAACTCGACGATGGTGACCTTCACGCCGTAGTTGTGCAGGACGTAGGCGAACTCGACGCCGATCGCGCCGGCGCCCGCGATGACGATCGAGCGCGGCAGCTCCTCGGCCAGGATCTGCTCCTCGAAGGTCACCACGCGGGCGCTGCGCCGGGTGCCGGGCAGCAGCTTCGGGGTGGCGCCGGTGGCGATGATGCACTGGTCGAAGCCGATGGTGCGGGTCTCGCCGTCGTAGCCGGCCACCTGGAGGGTGTGCGGGTCGAGGAAGGTGCCGCGGCCGTCGATCTCGGTGATCTTGTTCTTCTTCATCAGGTAGTGGACGCCCTTGACGCGGCCGTCGGCGACCTTGCGGCTGCGGCGGAACGCCTCGCCGAAGTCGAAGCTGACCTGCCCGTCCACCTTGATGCCGAAGGTCTTCGCCTCACGGGTGAAGATGTGCGCCAGTTCGGCGTTGCGCAGCAGCGCCTTGCTGGGGATGCAGCCCACGTTCAGACAGACGCCGCCCCAGTACTTCTCCTCCACGACCGCCACCCGCTTGCCCAGCTGGGCGGCGCGGATGGCGGCGACATAGCCGCCGGGGCCCGCTCCGAGGACCACGACATCGAAGCGATCGTCCTGCTCGACCATGGAGAGTTCCCTTTCTGAGGGCGTCGTCCTGCTCTGCCGGTGCCGGACCCCGTCAGGACGGCGTCCGGCTTCTTCCAGCATGACCGCATCCGCGGCGTCGTGCGGCGGGGCGGCAGGGTGACGGTGATCTCAGATGGGTGCGCTGCGGTGGTCGGGGCGGATTCTGCCGAGGTCAGCCGAGGCAGACGACGTTGAGCACGCAGAGCTGCGCGGGAGTGGTCTCCTCCGGGGCCGGGCTCGCCGGCGCCGGGGTCGCCGCGGAGTCCGAGTCGTCGGTCGGCGTGCCGGCCGGCGGCTGCTGCTGCTCGGCCGCCCCGCCGCCGGTGCTGCCACCGGAGTTCGCCCCTCCGGAGCCCGGGGAGACGGTCTGCGTCCGCGGGACCGTGGTCGCCGTGGGGCTCGGCGTGCCGGCCACGTCCGGTCGGGTGAAGTGCCGCGTGGTGCGCGGCGTGCTGACGGGCTCCCGGGCGGCGTTCGTCGGGCTCGGATGTGAAGACGGCGTGTCGGCGCCCGAGTCCTTGTGCGTGTCCGGCGCGGTGGACGCCGGGCGGGTGAGCTCCGACTCCTGTTGCGGGAGCCCCACGTTCGGCCGTTCCGGCGCGGTGGCCGCCTGGGCCTTGTCCGCGGAGCCCCGGTTCATCGCCGAGACGGTCAGACCGCCGCCGACCAGTGCGACCGCGGTGGCGACCACGGCCCGGCGCTGGTTCTTCTTCCAGCGGGCCCGCTGCCGACGTCGCGCCGCCCGGCCCTCGGGGGCGACGGCCACGCCTTCCACGTCGCCCGCCACCTCGCCGGACGGGGCGCCGGACGCGGTCCGCTCCGGGCCGGCCGGCGGCGCGGTCTCGTCCCGGAAGTAGCCGTCGTACCAGCTGGTGTCGGCGGGGGCCTCGACGGGGGTTTCCCAGGCCGCCGTGCCGGTCGCCGCTGCCGCGGAGGGAGCGATGTCCGGGGCGTAGGCGCCGCACCCGGGGCACACGAGGGCCCCGTTGAGGTGCCGACGGCACGAGGAGCAGTAGTCCATCTGCGGTCTTTCTGGCTTGACTGCGCCAACGGCCCCGTTGGGCCTCGGCCTGGTCACATTCGTATAAAGGGTCGAACGGCCGCAACGCTAACGAGGCTTTGGACAGGCTGTGTGCAGCCAAAGTGATGCTCCTGCGCAGATGTGCCAGGAAGTGTGTGGACCATGACCGGCGCACAGGTCACAGATCGCAGCACCCCTCCCGGCGCATGAGGCGGCTCACTTCCAGCCACTCCTGCTCCGCCCGCCGCTCCGTGGCGGTGTCGAAGGCGTCGACCAGGTCCGACTGTTCGAACGGGACGCCGCCGCGCAGGACCGCCACCGTACGGATCAGTGCGGAGAAGTCGGTGAACGGGTCCCCGTCCACCACCGTGAGGTCGGCGAGCTTGCCCTCCTCCACCGTGCCCAGGTCGGCGTCGGCGCCGAAGACACGCGCGGGCAGCAGGGTGGCGGTGCGCAGCGCCTCGGCCGGTGTCAGGCCGGCCCGGTGCAGGGCGCGCAGGGCCAGGTGCAGATGCAGTCCGACCGGGACGAGCGGCTGGTCCGTGCCGAGGGCGATCAGACCGCCGCCCGCGAGGATCCGCCGGTAGACGCTCATCTCCCGTCCCAGTGTGGCCAGTTGGGCCTCGGTGGGCGGCTGTCCGGCCTGCTCGCGGACGAGCGCGGTGTCCCACGGCGGCATCAGCGCGGTGACGCGTGGGTCGTCCGCGAGCGCGGGGTCGGCGCCGAGCAGGGCCAGCGAGGTGAACGGGGTGGCGACGAGATGGAAGCCCGCGCGGGTGTAGATCTCCTCGACGTCCTGGTAGGAGCGCCCCGTCGCGGAGGTCGCGTGCCCGGACTCAAGCCGCTGCGTCGCCTGCAGATGGGTGGTGAGGTCCTGGCCCAGCTGCACACCCGGGGTGCACAGATGGCTGCCGCTGCGCACGCCGAGCCGTTCGCGCCCGAAGTCGGCGGCTTCCTTCATCACCCAGCCCGGGGCCCGGACGTACGTCTTCACGAAGTCCCAGTCCAGCGCCTCCCCGCGCGCCAGCGAACGGCGCAGTCCCTCGCGGGTGCGGTGGGCGCGGCCCATGCTGTACGCGACCCGGGCCCCGTCGAGGAGTTCGCCGGTGGTGAGCAGCCGGGGTCCGGCGAGGGCACCGGCGGCGACCGCCTCCCGGATGCGGGCCTGCTCGTAGGCGAAGCCGCCCAGCGAGACGGCCGTCGTGATGCCGTACGCGAGTTGGAGCGCGGTCTGCCGGCCGCCGTAGGTGGACTGCCAGGGGTGGGTGTGGGCGTCCCACAGGCCCGGGATCACGGTGCGGTCGCTCGCGTCGACGCGGTGTGCGGACGGGCGGCCGGCGCGGTGCGGGGCCACCTCCGCGATACGGCCGTCACGGATGACGACGTCGATGTCCTCGCGGACGTCCGGGCCGGTGCCGTCCCAGAGGCGGCCCGCGTGCACGACCGTGTCGGCCGGGCGCGGCCTGCGGTGGTCCAGCGGGACACGGACGGTACGGGTCCTGCCGTCGCCGATGTCGATCAGGCGCAGGGTGCCCGCGGAGAGGTAGAGCAGGGTGCGGGCGTCGGCGGACCAGGACGGGTGGTCGGCGGGTTCGGTGGTGAGTCGGCGGGGCTCGCCGTCCGGGGTGCCGTCGGCCCGTACCGGCAGCAGCCACAGCGCTGACTCGGCGACGACGGCCATCCAGCGGCCGTCCGGGGACCAGACGGGGCCGGAGTCGTAGCGGTCGGAGAGGGAGGTGTGGGGGGCGAGGGCGTGCAGGGCGGCGGACTTGGTGGTCGTGTCGACGACCCGGATGAGGTTGTAGCCCTCGCGGAACCGCTGGTTGAGACGGTTGCGGTCGCACAGGGCCACGTATCGGCCGTCGGGCGAGAAGCTGGGGCGTCCTGGCAGCCCACCGGCTCCGAGGGGTGCGGCGAGGACCTGCTCGGTGCCGTCGGGCAGGTCGCGCACGACGAGGTTGCCGGACATGTCCAGGCAGGCCAGCCGGGTGCCGTCGGGCGAGAGGGCGGGGAAGATGCGGCCGCCTCGCGCGAGCACGGTCTCCTCGCCGGAGCCGAGGTCACGGCGCCGTACGGCGAACAGCCCGTCGCGGTCGTCGGCGTACACCAGGGCCGTACCGTCGGGTGTCCAGGCCGGCGCCAGGACATAGCGGGTGGCGGGGACTTGAAGGACCTTGCGGGGTGTGCGGCCGTCGGAGGTACGGCCGATCCACAGGGCGTTGAGCGCGGCGAAAGCGACGCTGCGGCCGTCCGGTGACAGGGCGGGCAGGTGCAGCGCGCGCACCGGGCGGGTGCCGGCGCCCTCGAAGTCGTACTCCTTGCCCCGGTAGCGGGGCCGGTCCACCGGCAGTGCGGCCGTGAACGGGATCTCCTCGCCGCTGCCCGGGGCGCCAGGGTCGACCAGGCGGAAGTGTCCGTCGACGGTGAGGAGCAGGCGCTCGCCGTCGGTCCAGCGGGGCGGCGCGGGGAGGAGGTCGCCCGTCACGGCGACCGGCCTGCCGTCCACGACGAGGGTGCAGGAGGCCGTGGGCGAGGGGGTGGTGCGCAAGTAGGCCAGGCGGCCGGAGGGCGCGACGGCGGGGGTCATCAGCTGGGCGCCCGAGTCGTCGGTGTGCTCGGTGGTGACCGGGCCCGAGCCGTCGGGGGCCACCGACGCGACGGTGGCCGCGCGCAGGGTGCCCGTGGCGGTGACGCCGGCGCGCACGAACAGCACGCGCTGCCCGTCGGGCGACCACGCCGGGTCGAAGTCCTCCCAGCGGGCGTCCTGTCCGGGGCCCTGCTGTCCGGGGCGTCCGGTGAGCCGGGTCAGCTCGCCGGTGCGCATGTCCACGGTCCAGATGCGGTACGGGGCGCCGGTCACGGAGTCGCCGCCGCGCTCGGAGGCGAACGCGATCCGGGTGCCGTCCGGCGACCAGGCCGGGCCCCGGTCGTCCCACGGTCCGTCGGTGAGCTGCCGCAGCCCGGAGCCGTCGGGGCGCAGCGTCCAGAGGTGGAAGCCGCCGCCGCGGTAGGCGCACACGACGAGTCGGCTGCCGTCGGGCGAGAACTGCGGGCGGGTGGGTTCGAGGCCGGGCGGGGTGAGCGGTACGGCGTTGCCGCCTTCGCGCGGGATGGACCAGAGCACGTTCTGTACCTCGGCGACCAGCCGGTCACCGGCCGGGGCGAGGGTGGCGGAACCTCCGGTGGCGGCGGTGAGGGAGACGGTGGTCGTGCCGGAGGCCGCGGCCGCAGCCGGTACGCCGACCGTGGTGAGCACCGTGCCGGTGACGCCGACTCCGGCTGTCGCCGTCGCGGTCGCCTGGAGGAATCTGCGACGGGAGAGCGGGCCGGAACGGAGGGCGCCGGAGGTGTCTTCGGTGTCCAAGAGAGCTCCCAGTGCACGGAGTTGGCGGTTCGGGCAGGCGAGACCACTGGTGGCAACGTACGGCGCGGAGCCCGGTCACGGGCCCCGCGCCGACGCTTCTCGGCCGTTCTTCGTGCCGGCCAGGACGGGTCCTAGACCAGAAAGAGCAGTTGGACGGCGACGCATACGTCGATGACGCCGCACCACTCGGCGAACGTACGGGAGACGACCTTGTCGAGCCTCAGGTGCACGAAGTCCCACACGCCGTGGAGGAACCAGCCGGCTGCCACCAGATACCGGCCCAGGTCGGGATCCACCGCCAGCCCGGCCAGCGCCAGCCCGCAGAAGAGCAGCGCGCCCATGGCCTGGAACCCGGACGCCTGGACCCCGAACGGGGCCCGCCCGCGCGGTGTTCCGCGGACGGCGCCCCAGGCGAGGACCGCCGGCGCCAGGGCGACGAGGACCGTCGACGGGGCGACCGCGTCCTGGAAGGGGAGGGCGAACACGAGCACCAGCCCGGCCCCGAGCACCGGCCAGGTGGCCCGTGGTTCTCCGATCTGGTGGACGACGAGATAGATCAGGGGCAGCAGCGGCAGGGTCTCGCCGAAGCCGCCGACCGCGTCGGCCACGTCCTGCGAGCCGGACGCGATCACGTTGAGGGCGACGACCGCGACGGCCAGCGCCGTGGGCCAGCGGCGTCTGAGCATCGCGGCCGGGCGGTGCGGACTGTTCGCCGTCGGGTGCGAGGCGGGCCGAGGGGCGGGCTGGGAGGCAGGGGTGGACATGGGGAGTCTCCTGGTCGTGGGCGTCTGCGGCGACATCTCCAACCTGCTGTCCGGAGCGGCCCGGCAGTAGTGCCGAATCCCCCTGCGCACGCGTGGTGTTGTCACGTCCTCGCATGACATTTGTCATGCCGACTGGGCCACAATGACCGGGTGCGGGACGGGGCGATCGAGGGCGGGACGGCGGGGCTGACCAGCTTCCGTCGCTACACGTGGTGGACCGTGCCGGGCATGACGGTGGCCGTGCTCGCGCTCTTCGTCGGCGCGTGGGTCCTCGACGGTGACGTCCCGCTGTGGGCCCGCGGACCGGTCGCCGCCGCGCTGGTGGTCGAGGTGTGGGCGTGCGTCGTACTGCTGAGCCGTCGGCTGGCACTCATGTCGATGCCGATGCCGACACCTGATGCACACCCCGGCGGACCACCCCTGGGCCGGCTGATCGCCGCCGTAGGGGCCGGAGTTGTGCTCGCGGCCTTTCCGCTGGCCCTGCGCAACTACGGATTGTGGCCGGTCGCGCCCGCGCTGGTGGTGGCCGTCGTCGCCACCTACCTCCCGCCTCCCCGCAGACGACTGCTGATCGTGAGCGCCGTGGTCCTCGCCACGCTGCCCGGGGGCGCGGTCAGTCTGCTCGCCGGGGACGGTGAGCCCGTGTACGCCGCGCTGTTCCCGGCCGGGCTCGTCGCCTTCACGGCCTGGGTGACGCTGGGCCCCCTGTGGGCCTGGGACACGGCGCGGCGGCTGGACGAGGCACGGCGGCTGGAGGCGGAGCTGGCGGTCCGGGAGGAGCGGCTGCGGTTCGCCGGTGACCTGCACGACATCCAGGGGCACCGCCTCCAAGTCATCGCGCTGAAGAGCGAGTTGGCGTCCCGGCTCGTCGAACCGGACCCGGCGCGCGCCGCCGCGGAACTGAAGGAGATACGGCGACTGGCGGCGGACGCCCTCAGCGACACCCGGGCCGTGGTGCAGGGGTACCGCCGGACGTCCCTGGACAACGAGATCGGCAACGCGACGCGGGTGCTGGCCGCGGCCGGCATCGACGCGAGGATGACCCTCGACCCGGCCGCCGTCGCCGCCGGACTCACGGACTCCGCCCGGCACCTGCTCGGTCTGGTGATGCGGGAGGCCACCACCAACGTGCTCCGGCACAGCCAGGCCCGGCGGGCCGACGTCGGCTTCCGCCTCGTGGACGGTCACGCCCGCCTGCGGATCGGCAACGACGGCACCGAGGACCACGACCACCCCACCGGCCTCGACGGCACGGGACTGCGCACCCTCGCCGAGCGGTTGCGAGCGGCGGGCGGCGAGCTGACGTGGGGCCGGGACGGTGACCGCTTCGTGGTGGTGGCCGAGCTGCCGGCGAAGCCCACGCGACTGCCGCGATCACCGGAGTCGCCCAACCCCGCCGACGGAGCCGCCCGATGATCCGCCTGCTGATCGCCGACGACGAGGACCTGCTCAGAAGCGCGCTGGCCGCCCTGCTCGCGCTGAAGCAGGACCTCGCCGTGGTCGCGGAGGCGGCCAGCTCGACCGAGGCGGTGCGGCTGGCCCGGGAGTACCGTCCGGACATCGCCGTCCTGGATCTGGAGATGCCGCCCACCGACGGACTGCGCGCCGCCGAGGAGATCCGGGCGGAACTGCCCACGCACATCGTGCTGGTGACCCGGCACGCCCGGCCCGCCGTGCTGCGCCGGGCGCTGGCCGCCGGGGTGCGCGGCTTCGTCCCCAAGACGACCCCGGCGGCCCGGCTGGCGGAGATCATCCGTGACATCGCTGTGGGACGCCGCTATGTGGACCCGGACATCGCCGCCTCCGCACTGACCGAGGACGACTGCCCCCTCACCGACCGCGAACTTCAGGTGCTGCGCGCCGCCCGCACCGGCGCGTCGGTCGCGGACATCGCCGCCCGGGTCCATCTGGCCCCCGGCACCGTCCGCAACTACCTGTCCTCCGCGATGTCCAAGCTGGGCGTCCCGACCCGGCACGCGGCCGCCCATCGCGCCTGGGAGGAGGGCTGGATCTGAGAACCCGGGAGGAAACCCGCCCCGCCGCCACTCCCCTGTCACTCGTCCGTGGGGCCGGTCCGCCGATGTCCCGCGTCCGGTGTGTCCCGGCGCCGAAAATCCGGCCATGGGGACTGGTTGGCGGGCTCGGCGGGTCGGTGCGGTCTATCTCGTGCTCTCGGTCGGCGGCATGGTCGGGGCGGTGTGCCTGGCCGTCCGTTTCGACCTGCGGATCGCGGAGACGGTGGCCGCGCTGCTGCCGTCGGTGGGCGGCATGTATCTGTCGTGGGCGACATTGCGTGCCGACCGGCGCGAGGCCGAGGACTTGGCCCGGGTCGCGGACCGGCTGGCGCCGGCGGTGCGGCAGCAGTGGGAGTCCGAGGCCCGGGTCCGGCGTCTGAACGACCCCTATCCGCTTGCGGTCTCCTGGCGGGCGGCCGACGCCCGGTTCGGCGAATCGTGGTCGCTGCTGCGGGAGTTGGCGGAGGACCGGTCGGGTTCACGCACCCGCTGGGCCGACGGACCGGCCGAACTGGGCGGCACGGGCGGGGAGATCACCGACGTGTTCCTGGAGCGGGTGCCGACGCGGCGCCTGGTGATCCTGGGCGGACCGGGCAGCGGGAAGACGATGCTGCTGATCCGCCTGCTGCTCGCCCTGTCGGCCGTACGCGAGCCGGGCGGCCCCGTTCCGGTGCTGTTCTCGCTGGCGTCCTGGAATCCCGAGGCGCAGCCGCTGGAGTCGTGGATGGCGGAGCGGCTCCAGCGCGACTACAGCGGCCTCGGCGACCCGGAGACGGGCCACGCGGTCGGCGCCGCCCTGCTGGAGAACCGGCTGATCCTGCCGATCCTGGACGGCTTCGACGAGATCCCGGAAAGGTTCCGCGCCAGGGCGCTGGACGCCGTCAACTCGGCGCTGCCGCCCGCCCGTCCGCTGGTCCTGAGCAGCCGCCTGGAGGAGTACGGCGACACGCTCGCCCCCGCCCACGGGGTGCCCGTCAAGCTCAGCGGCGCGGCGGCGGTGGAACTGAGCCCCTTGGCGGCCCCGGACATCGCCGCGTATCTGCGACGGGACGCGGGCGGCCAGGAGACCGCTGCCGCCGCCCGGTGGGATCCGGTGATCGCTCTCCTCGGCACGGACGCGCCCGTGGCCCGCGCGCTCACCACGCCACTGATGCTGTTCCTGGCCCGCACCGTGTACAACCCGCGTCCCGGAGAGGGGGACACCGACCTCCCCAGGCCGGCGAACCTGTGCGACGAGGTCCGCTTCCCCGACGCCGCGGCCGTACGGGCCCACCTCTTCGACGCGTACGTGCCCGCCGCGTACCGGCCCCACCCGGGGTATCCGTGCCGCTGGTCCGCCGCGCAGGCCGAGCAGGCCCTGCGCTGGCTGGCCCGGCATCTGCAGCACACGCTGGGCGGGACGACCGAGCTGGCGTGGTGGCAGTTGCGCCGGGCGTTGCCGAGGCGGTTCGCGCAGATGGTGACGGGGGTCGTGCTCGGCGTCGTGGCGTGGGTCGCCGCCACCGGCGCCGGCCGGCTCACGGCGGTGTTCGCGGGCCTCGACTCGGGGTGGCTGACGGGCCCGCCGGCGGCCATGGTCGCGGGGCTGGCCGGCGGGATCGCGGGCGGCATCGGATGCGGCCTCGTCGCGGGTCTGACGGGAGGTGTCGCCGAGGGCCTCACCCATGTCCTCGCGACCGGGCAGTTGCAGTGGCCGGCGGCCACCACGGCCAACGGGCTGGCCTACGGCTTCGTCGGCGGCATCATCGGCGCGCTCGCCAGCAGAGGCCCTGAGCGCGGGCACCGCTGGACCTGGGACCACCGTATGTGCGCGGTGGGGTTCGGCACCGGGGCCACGCTCTTCTTCTCGTACCGCGTCAACCACGGTGCCACCGCCGCTGCCGTGGGCGCCCTCGCCACCGCCACGGTGTGCGCGCTGGCGGGCGGCGTGTTCGGCCACCGCGCGGGCCGGCTGTCCGGTCACCGCCCGGGTGCCATCCCGACCGTGCGCACCCGGTGGGCCTGGGACTGGCGGGGCTTCTCGACGGGGCTGGCCGGCGGTTGTGCGGTCGGCCTGACGCACTGGGCGGTCACGGGACTCCAGTCGCTGCTCTCGGGCGCCCCCTCCTATCCCGTCTCGACGATGCTCACGTTCTCCTGCGCGTTCGGCCTCACGGTGGGCATCGCCCACGGCCTCTCCGGCAAGCCCGCCGACCTCACCGCCCCGACCGGCCCGGTCACCCTGCTGGAACAGGACCAACGGATCTTCGCCCGGCTGTGGCTCGCGGTCGGCCTGGTGGCCGGAGCCGCCTTCCTTCTCTGCTACGGCATCGACTACGCCGTCCAGGGCGGGCTCTACTACGGGCTGGGCCGTGGCACCACGGACGGCCGGGCGATCGCGATGACCCCGGCCCACATCCTCGACCGCGGTCTGGCCTACGGCATCACGGTCGGCCTGGCCGCCGCGCTCAGCCAGAACGCCTGGTGGTACCACACCCTCACCCGCCACCACCTGGCCATGCGCGGGGATCTCCCCCGCGACCTGACGGCCTTCCTCAGCGACGCCCACGAACGCCGTGGCGTGCTGCGCCGGACCGGAGCGGTCCACCAGTTCCGTCACATCGATCTGCAACATCATCTGGCGGCTCCGGAGCCGTCCCAGGAGTCCGGGGTCGCGCGACCCGGCCGGCCCCGGCCCTGGGTCCCCCGTCGGCGGCACACGGACAGGGAACCGATGCCGAGAGCGTGACGGCGTCGGGTGTCACGGGGGTTGCGGAGCCCGCTTCCTCGGCGCCGCGACCGCGCCCGACGCTGCCGCCTTGAGGAGGCGGCGGAAGGTCGGGCACTCCATGTGGCTCGGCGCGGGACAGGCGGCGGCGTGCCGCAGGGAGTCACGCATGGCGGCCAGCTCGTGGATCCGTCGGTCCAGCTCGTCCGCCTTGGCCGCGAGCACCTGCCGGTCGATACGGGGCTGCCCGTCCTCGGCGAACATGCGCGCGATCTCATCGAGCGAGAATCCGGCGGTACGCCCCATCGCGATCAGCGCCAGGCGCTCCAGTACGCCGGGATCGTACTGACGCCGCAGGCCCCGTCTGCCGACGGCGGCGATGAGCCCTTTCTCCTCGTAGTAGCGCAGGGTGGAGGCAGGGACTCCGGCGCGGCGTGCCACCTCGGAGATATCCAGGTCCGTCATCAGCTTGACCTCAAGTCGACTTGAAGTAGCACGCTGTCATCCCGGCCCGACGAAGGCAAGCCCAGGAGGCGATCATGGACGTCACGCACAGCACGAACGACGAGCAGGCGACGCGTTGGAACGGACGGGCCGGGCACGCCTGGGTCGACGCACAGGCGGTGCTGGACCAGACCCTCAAGGCGTTCGAGGGCCCGCTCGTCGAAGCGGCGGCAGCCGAGCACGGCGGCCGGGTGCTGGACGTCGGGTGCGGCACCGGCGGCACCACGCTGGCGGTCGCCCGACGGCTCGGGCCGGCGGGTCACTGTGTCGGCGTCGACATCTCCGAGCCGGTGATCACCGCCGCCCGGGAGCGTGCCGAGCGGGAGGGCACACCGGCCTCCTTCATCCGCGCCGACGCGGCGGAGCATCCGTTCGAGCCCGCCGCCTTCGACGCCGTGATCTCGCGCTTCGGTGTCATGTTCTTCGACGACCCCGTCCGGGCCTTCGCGAATCTCCGGCGGGCGGCCAGGGACGGGGCCGGGCTCCGGTTCATCGCCTGGCGCGGCCCCGCGGAGAACCCGTTCATGACGACGGCCGAGCGCGCCGCGGCACCGCTCCTGCCCAGCCTGCCCGCCCGCCGCACGGACGGGCCGGGGCAGTTCGCCTTCGGGGACTCGGCAAACATCCACCGCATCCTGGAGGAGAGCGGATGGAGCGGTGTCGACATCCGGCCGATCGACGAGGAATGCACCCTGCCGGAGCGGGAACTGGTCGGCTACTTCACCCGGCTCGGCCCGCTGGGCCAGGTGCTGCCCGACGCCGACGAGCAGACCCGGTCACGGATCGTCGAGACGGTCCGCGCGGCCTTCGAACCCTTTGTGCACGGCACCGAGGTCCGCTTCACCGGAGCCTGCTGGCTGGTCGACGCCCGAGCCTGAGCGGGCCTCCCCAACGCGAAACTTTCGTGATCTCGGCACCTCTTCCTGAGCGCGAGCGAACCGGCGCATAGTGAGGGAGCGGTGCCACGTGTCGGCCACGGAACGGTGATTCAACGAGATGACGCGGAAGAACGCCCTGGTGGTGCGAGGCGGCTGGGAGGGGCATCGGCCGGTCGAGGCCACCGAGTTGTTCCTGCCCTTCCTCCGGGACAACGGTTACGCCGTCCGGGTCGAGGAGTCGACCGACGTCTACGCGGACGCCGCCGAGATGGCCGCCACCGATCTGGTGGTGCAGTGCGTGACGATGTCGCAGATCAGCGCGGAGCAGCTGGCGGGACTGACCGCGGCGGTGGAGGCGGGCACCGGTTTCACCGGCTGGCACGGCGGCATCGCCGACTCGTTCCGCGCCTCGGCCGACTATCTGCACCTGGTGGGAGGGCAGTTCGCGACCCACCCGGGCAAGGAGCCGTGCGAGCGCCGGGGCGGTCAGGAGGACAACTACCTGCCGTACGTCGTCACCCTCACGGACCTCGGCCGCGAGCACCCCGTCACGGCGGGCATCGGGGACTTCGAGCTGCACACCGAGCAGTACTGGGTGCTCCACGACGACCTGATCGACGTCCTGGCCACCACCACCCATCCCGCCCGGCCTTGGCAGCCCTGGCACCGGCCCGTCACCTCGCCGGCGATCTGGACCCGCAGATGGGGCGCCGGGCGCATCGTCGTGACGACACCGGGGCACAGCCTCGACGTCCTTGAGGACCCGAACGTCCGCACCGTCATCGAGAGGGGCATGCTGTGGGCGACGCGCACCGCATCGGCGTCGTAGGGCTGGGCGTCATCTCCCGCGCGTACCTGGACACGCTCGTCGGCCATCGCGCCGTACGCATCACGGCGGTCGCCGATCTCGACGCCTCCCGTTCGGCCGCGGTCGCCGCCGAGTTCCCCGGCGTCGCGGCGCTGTCCGTTCAGGAGTTGCTGAGCAGCCCGGACGTGGACACGGTGCTGAACCTCACCGTCCCGGCGGCCCATGCGGAGATCGCCCTCGGCGCGATCGGGCACGGCAAGCACGTCTACGGGGAGAAGCCGTTGGCCGCCGAACTCGCCGATGCGCAGGGGGTGTTGGAGGCCGCCGCGAAGGCCGGTGTCCGGGTGGGATGCGCGCCGGACACCGTCCTCGGCACCGGCGTGCAGACGGCTCGGGCGGCGGTGGCGGCGGGGAGCATCGGACGCCCCCAGTTCGCCACGGCCGTGATGGTCACGCCGGGTCACGAACGCTGGCATCCGCACCCCGACTTCTACTACACGGCCGGCGGCGGCCCGTTGCTGGACATGGGGCCGTACTACCTCACCTCCCTGGTCCATCTGCTGGGGCCGGTGCGGGCCGTGACCGGGATGGCCGGCCGGCTGCGCACCGAGCGCGTCATCGGGTCGGGGCCGCGCGCGGGCGAGCGGATCCCGGTCGAGGTGGACAGCCATGTCTCCGGGGTGCTGGAGCATGTGGGCGGGGCGTTGACGACGCTCACGACGAGCTTCGACGGCGTGGCCACGACCGCCGCGCCCATCGAGGTCCACGGCGACGCGGGCACCCTGGCGGTCCCGGACCCCAACCGCTTCGACGGTGAGGTACGGCTCTTCGAACTCGGCGGCACGCAGTGGCGGGCGCTCCCGCCGTCCGCGGGCTACGTCGACGCCGCGCGGGGCGTCGGACTGCTCGACTTCGTCACCGCCGACGGCCGCCGCGCGCCCCGCGCGAGCGGTGACCTCGCCCTGCATGTACTGGAGACGATGAGCGCCCTGCTGCGCTCCTCGGCCGAGGGACGGCGCATCGAGCTGACGACGTCGGCCGAGCCGCCCGCCCGCGTCCCGCTGACGGCGGCCGAGGAGTGGCGGACCGCGGCGTGGTGAGCGCGGGTCAGTCCACGGGCCACGTGTGCGCGGGCGCGTTCAGGTGCATGTAGTCCATGTACGTCGTGGTCATCTGCCGTAGCGCCTCTTCCCGGTCGGCGCCGCCCTTCTCCAGGTGGTGGACCGCTTCCGCCTGCCACAGCGCGCCGTTGCGGGCGGTGACGCAGCGCTGTTCGACGATGCCCAGCATGGGTTCACGCCACGCCGCGTCCATGCCGGCCAGCTCCAGCCCCCGGTGGGCCAGTGGCAGCAGCCGTCGCAACACCAGCTCGGTGACCGGCACTTCGCCCATGCCGGGCCAGTACAGACGGGCGTCGATGCCGTCGCGGGCCGCGGTGTGCAGGTTCTCCTCGGCGGCCGAGAACGACATCCGCGTCCAGATCGGCCGGTCCTCGTCGACCAGGGCGCGGGTCAGGCCGTAGTAGAGGGCGCCGTTGGCGATGGTGTCGGCCACCGTGGGGCCGGCGGGCAGGACACGGTTCTCGATGCGCAGATGCGGGCCGCTGTCGGTGACGGCGTAGACGGGACGGTTCCAGCGGTAGATCGTGCCGTTGTGCAGCGTCAGTTCGCCCAGTTGGGGGGCGTCGCCCCGGTCGAGCATTTCCTGCGGGTCCTCGTCGTCGCACAGCGGCAGCAGCGCCGGGTAGTAGCGCACGTTCTCCTCGAACAGGTCGAAGACGCTGGTGATCCACCGCTCGCCGAACCACACCCGGGGGCGTACACCCTGGGCCTTGATCTCCTGGGGGCGGGTGTCGGTGGCCTGCTCGAACAGCGGGATACGGGTCTCGCGCCACAGCTCCTTGCCGAAGAGGAACGGCGAGTTGGCGGCCAGCGCGACCTGTACGGACGCGACGGCCTGGGCGGCGTTCCAGTAGTCCGCGAAGTCCTTCGGCGAGACCTGGAGGTGGTACTGGGTGCTGGTGCAGGCGGCCTCGGGGGTGATGGTGTCGGCGTATGTCGCGAGGCGCTCCACGCCGTCCACCGTGATCCGCAGGTCCTCGCCCCGGGCCGCGAAGATCTGCTCGTTGAGCAGCCGGTACCGGGGGTCGCCGGACAGGGCCCGCTCGTCGACGTCCGACTCCCCCAGGGTCGGCAGGATGCCGATCATGATCAGGTGTGCGCCGACGGCCGAGGCGCGTTCCTCGGCGTGGTTGAGCGCGTCACGGATCGCCTGCTCCCAGGCGCCAGGGCCCCCGGTGGTCAGTTCCCGGGGCGGAATGTTGATCTCCAGGTTGAAGCGGCCCAGCTCGCTGGACCAGGCGGCGTCGGCGATCTCCTGGAGCACCTCGGTGTTGCGCATCGCGGGGCGCCCGTCGCCGTCCACGAGGTTGAGCTCGATCTCCAGCCCGACCCGGGGGCGCTCGCTCTCGAAGGTCGACTCGCGGAGCATCTGCGCCAGCACATCGAGGCAGGTGTGCATCTTCTCCCGGTATCGGCGGCGGTCCTCCCGCGTGAACACCAGGGCCGGCACGTCACGTCCCATCGGGGCCCTCCCGAGTTCCCTCGGCGGTTGCCTTCCGTCCCAGAGTGGCACTTCTGACGACCGGCGGACAGTCAGGGCACGGAACGTGACACCTCCACGGAATCTGTGACGCTCGGTGAATGCAGGTGCCCAATGGCTCGCCGGCGATCTTTCCCAGGTCCCGCGACGACTCCGACCCGGCGGCCCGGCGCCCCCTTGCCCCGCTCACCGGACCCACCTAGCCTGATTTTGTGCCGCAAATAAACAAAGCCCGATCGCACAGCGCTGTGCCGGGCTCCACGACCGACCTCACCCGCCTCCGTATCGCCCTCACCACGTTCTTCGCCCTCGACGGCTTCCTCTTCGCCGGCTGGGTCGTGCGCATCCCCGCCGTCAAGGAACAGACCGGCGCCTCCGCCAGCGCCCTCGGCCTCGCCCTCCTCGGCGTCTCCGCGGGCGCCGTCCTCACCATGACGCTCACCGGCCGCCTCTGCCGCCGCTACGGCACCCACCAGGTCACCGTCGTATGCGCCGTACTCCTCTCCCTGAGCGTCGCCCTGCCCCCGCTCACCCACTCCGTGCTCGCCCTGGGCGCCGTACTCCTCCTCTTCGGCGCGGCGTACGGCAGCATCAACGTCGCCTTCAACAGCGCCGCCGTCGATCTGGTCGCCGCACTGCGCCGGCCGATCATGCCCAGCTTCCACGCGGCGTTCAGCCTCGGCGGCATGGTCGGCGCGGGACTCGGCGGGCTGGTCGCGGGGGCCCTCTCCCCCACCCGGCACCTGCTGGGCCTCGCCGTGATCGGGCTGCTGGTGACGCTCGTGGCGGGCCGCGTACTGCTACGCCACGAACCGCCGACGACCACGCGACCCACCCGGCCCGAACGCGGCACCCGGCGCCGCCCGGACACCCGGACACGCGGGCTGGTGATCGTCTTCGGCCTGATCGCCCTGTGCACGGCGTACGGCGAAGGCGCCATGGCCGACTGGGGCGCCCTGCACCTCGAACAGGACCTCCACGCCTCGCCCGGCGTCGCCGCCGTCGGCTACTCCTGCTTCGCGCTGGCCATGACGATCGGCCGGCTCAGCGGTACGGCTCTCCTGGAACGGCTCGGCCACGGCCGTACCGTCATCGCGGGCGGCACCACCGCGGCGGCCGGCATGCTCCTCGGCTCCCTCGCGCCCTCCCTCTGGGCGGCGTTGCTCGGCTTCGCGGTCACCGGGCTCGGCCTGGCCAACCTCTTCCCCGTGGCCGTCGAACGCGCGGGCACTCTCGCCGGTCCCGACGGCGTCGCCACCGCCTCCACTCTCGGCTACGGCGGCATGCTCCTCGGCCCACCCGCGATCGGCTTCATGGCCGACTGGCTCTCCCTGCCGGTCGCCCTCACCAGCGTCGCGGTCCTGGCGGCGATCGCCACACTCATCGGGGTGGCGACGCGCCGCACGACACCGAACTGACCGGATGGTGGCGACGCACCACACGGGATCGAACTGACCGGACGGCGGAACAGGCCGACGCCGTCCGGCACGACCAGGGTTCCGGCCGCCGCCCTCGCACCGCCGCCGCCCTCACATTGCCGCCGCCCCCGTATCGCCGCCGCCCTCGCACCGCCGTCGTCGAGGGCGCCGTCGCAGGACACCGCTTCCCCTCGATCGCGCTCCATCCGGCACACTCACCCCATGGAAACAGCCGACTTCATCCGCACCCTGGACCGCGAGGGCGAGCTGCTGGCCACGGCCGCCGGCGAGGCCGGGTCCGGTGCCGAGGTGCCGACCTGTCCGGGGTGGCAGGTGCGGGATCTGCTGCGGCACACGGGCATGGTGCACCGCTGGGCGACGGCGTTCGTCGCCGAGAAGCACACCGCCTACCAGGCCGACGCCGGTCTGCCCGACCTCGACGGCGCCGAGTTGCTCGCCTGGTTCCGGGAGGGGCACCGCAACCTCGTCGAGACCCTCGCGGGCGCCCCCGCGGACGTGCAGTGCTGGCACTTCCTGCCCGCCCCGTCACCTCTCGCGTTCTGGGCGCGCAGACAGGCCCACGAGACGACCGTGCACCGCTTCGACGCCGAGTCGGCACGGGGCGGGACGCCGACCCCGATCGACCCGGGCTTCGCGGCCGACGGCATCGACGAGCTGCTGCGCGCCTTCCACGCCCGCCCCAAGAGCCGGGTCCGCAGCGCCGAACCGCGGGTGCTGCGGGTACGGGCGACGGACACGGACGGCGCCGTGTGGACGGTACGGCTGTCGCAGGAGCCGCCGGCGGCCGAGCGGGACGACGTGGGAGAGGCCGACTGCGAGATCAGCGGGTCGGCCGGGCAGCTCTACCTGTCGCTGTGGAACCGGCAGCCCTTCCCACGGGTGACCGGCGACGCCGCCGTCGCGGCGCTGTGGCGGGAGAACTCCGCCGTCGTCTGGAGCTGACGCCCGAGCCTTCACTCAAAGAGTGATTCAAAGAGCAACTCGAAGAGCAACTCCAGGCATACGCCGGTCAGTTCGCCAGCATCCTCGTCAGCACCGCACGCTGCACCGGCAGCACCTCGCCGTGCAGCGTGCGCCCCTTCCCGGTGAGGCACACGCGCACGCCCCGCCGGTCCTCCGCGCACAGGCCTCGCTCGACGAGCCCGTCCTTCTCCAGTCGGGCGATCAGCCGCGACAGCGCGCTCTGGCTCAGATGGACGCGCTCGGAGATCTCCTGGACGCGGTACGAGCAGCCGTCCGCCAGCACGTCCAGAACCTCGAAGTCACTGGCGCACAGGCCGTGTTGGGTCAGGGCGCGGTCGAGTTCGCACTGTGTGCGCGCATGCAGGGCCAGGATGTCCCGCCACTGGTCCACGAGCGCCTGTTCGGCCTTCTTCGCCGCCATGCGCGCACCGTAGCAGAGATCCGGGTTCATTGCATCAGCATTAAATGCGCTTGCATTCGATGCATACGCATGTACTGTCTTCGCCATGACCTCTCCGCTCACCCACCCCGCCTCCGAGGAACGTTGGACGCCTCGCCTGTGGGGCACCCTGCTGGTGCTCTGCGCCGCGATGTTCCTGGATGCGCTGGACGTGTCCATGGTCGGTGTCGCCCTGCCGTCCATCGGCGCCGACCTGGGCCTGTCCACCTCGACCCTGCAGTGGATCGTCAGCGGCTACATCCTCGGCTACGGCGGTCTGCTCCTGCTCGGCGGACGGACCGCCGACCTGCTGGGCCGACGCCAGGTGTTCCTGGTGGCCCTGGCCGTCTTCGCGCTCGCCTCGCTGCTCGGCGGGCTCGTCGACTCGGGCCCGCTGCTGATCGCCAGCCGCTTCATCAAGGGCCTGGCCGCCGCCTTCACCGCCCCCGCCGGCCTGTCCATCATCACCACGACCTTCGCCGAGGGCCCGGTGCGCAACCGCGCGCTCTCGATCTACACCACCTGCGGCGCCACCGGCTACTCGATGGGGCTCGTCTTCTCGGGCCTGCTCACCGAGGCCAGCTGGCGCTTCACCATGCTGCTGCCCGCGCCGATCGCGCTGATCGCCCTGGCCGTCGGCCTGAAGCTGCTGCCGCGCAGCGAGCGCGAACGGGCGGACGGCGGCTACGACATCCCCGGCGCCGTTCTCGGCACGGCCTCGATGCTGCTGCTCGTCTTCACCGTCGTCGAAGCGCCCGAGGTGGGCTGGGCCGCGGCCCGTACGATCGGATCCTTCGCCGCCGTCGCCGTCCTGCTGGCGGCCTTCGTCCTCGTCGAGCGGCGCAGCCCGAGCCCGCTGATCCGGCTGGGAGTGCTGCGCTCCGGCCCTCAAGTCCGGGCCCAGCTAGGCGCGTTGACGTTCGTCGGCAGCTATATCGGGTTCCAGTTCCTGGTGACCCTCTACATGCAGCAGCTGCTCGGCTGGTCGGCGCTGCACACCGCGCTGGCGTTCCTGCCTGCGGGCGCGCTCGTGGCGCTGTCGGCGACGAAGGTCGGCGCGATCATCGACCGGTTCGGCACGGCGCGGCTGATCGCGATCGGGTTCGCGGCGCTGGTCGCCGGCTACCTCCTGTTCCTGCGGATCGACCTCGACCCGGTCTACGCCGCGGTGATCCTGCCCACCATGCTGCTGGTCGGCACGGGCTTCGCGCTGACGTTCCCCTCGCTCAACGTCCAGGCCACGAACGGCGTCGACGAGCATGAGCAGGGCATGGTCTCCGGGCTGCTCAACACCTCGGTCCAGGTGGGCGGCGCGCTGTTCCTGGCGGTCGTGACGGCGGTCCTGACGGCGAACGCGCCCGAGGACCCCGCCAATCCGCAAGCCGTCCTGGACAGCTACCTGCCCGCGCTGGTCGTGATCACCGTGATCGCGGTCGTCGGCCTGCTGATCGCCCTCACCGGACTGCGCACCCGGCGCAAGCAGCCGACGGTCGTGGTCGCCAAGTCCACCACCAGGGAGGCGGAAGCGGAGCGCGTCGCGGTCCGTGACTAGGGCCTGATCGGGGGACAGGCCCTGGGGGATGCCTTCCGCGTGCGCCCGGTGCAGCCTCATGGCGCACCGGGGGCACCGCTGGTGGTCGGGGGGGGGGGGGAGTTTAGGGGGGCGGGCGGGGGGGCGGCGGCGCGGCGCCCGGGCTCCGGCCCCCCCCCCCCCCCCCCCCACGGCTGTTTGACTCGGGGGATGGAGAGTTACGGGGGACGGCGCGGACAGGCCGAGCGGGACGCGATCACCGTGGAGATCGGGTACGCGCTGTTCAGCGCCGCGTTCGCGGCGGCGGTGCTGTTCGGGGCGGTCGCCGGGCCGGCGTTCGTCTTCGACGTGTCGGACGGTACGCGCGGCACGCTCGTCCGGGTGGGCGCCACGGTCGCGGTCGTGGTGTTCTTCGCCCGGGTCGTCAGCGTGCTGATGCGGTTCCGGCAGAGCTCTCAGCCCAGCCAGCCCGGGCGTACCAACCCCGACTCGTAGGCCAACACGACGAGTTGGGCCCGGTCGCGGGCGCCCAGCTTCACCATCGTGCGGCTGACGTGGGTCTTCGCGGTGAGGGGGCTGACCACCAGGCGGCGGGCGATCTCCTCGTTGGACAGGCCGATGCCGACCAGCGCCATGACCTCCCGCTCGCGCTCGGTGAGTTCGCCGAGGGTGTCGGCGGCAGCGGGCTCCTTGGAGCGGGCGGCGAACTCGGCGATCAGCCGCCGGGTCACCCCCGGCGACAGCAGCGCGTCGCCCTCGACCACCGCCCTTACCGCGCGCAGGAGTTCCTCCGGCTCGGTGTCCTTGACCAGGAAGCCGGAGGCGCCCGCTCGGATGGCCTCGAAGACGTACTCGTCGAGTTCGAAGGTGGTGAGCATGACCACCTTCACGCCCTTGAGGGCGTCGTCCTCGGTGATCCGGCGGGTGGCGGCGAGCCCGTCGAGGAGCGGCATCCGGATGTCCATCAGGACGACGTCGGGCCGCAGTTCACGCACCCCCCGCACCGCCTCCTCGCCGTCGGCGGCCTCCCCGGCCACCTCGATGTCCGGCTGCGCGTCGAGCAGCGCCCGGAATCCGGCCCGCACCAGTGACTGATCGTCGGCGAGCAGTACGCGGATCACCGGTCCTCCTTGGCGTCGGCGGCGGTCTTCAACGGCAGTACGGCGAGCACCCGGAACCCTCCGTCGTCGCGCGGGCCCGCCTCGATCGTGCCACCCAGCGCCGCCGCCCGCTCCCGCATTCCGGCGAGTCCGTTGCCGCTGCCGCCCGCGTCGGCGCCGGTCGCCGGACCGTCGTCGTCGATACGCAACCGTAGCGTCGTAACGTCGTCGTGCTCCAGGCGCACGCGCGCATGCCGCGATCCCGAGTGCCGTACGACATTCGTCAGGGCTTCCTGGACGATCCGGAAGGCGGCGAGGTCCGTGCCGGGCGGGAGGCGGGGCGGCTCGCCCTCGACCTCGACGGTGAGGCCCGCGCTGGCCGCCTGCTCCACCAGTTCGGGCAGACGGTCCAGGCCGGGGGCCGGTGTGCGGGGCGCGTCGCCGGGGGTGCGCAGGGTGTCGAGGACCTGGCGGACCTCGCCGAGCGCCTCCTTGCTCTTGGCCTTGATGGTGGTGAGCGCCGAGCGTGCCTGCTCGGGGTCGGTGTCGAGGAGGGCGAGGCCCACGCCGGCCTGCACATTGATCACGGAGATGCTGTGCGCGAGGACGTCGTGCAGTTCGCGGGCGATGCGCAGCCGCTCCTCGTCGGCCCGGCGCCGCGCCGCCTGGGCCCGCTCGGCCCGCTCCTTCGCCCACTGTTCGCGCCGGGTCCTGGCCAGCTCCGACACCGCCACGATCGCCGCGACCCAGGCGGCGATCACGCCCTCCTGCCCCCAGGGGGCGGCCGGGTCACCGGATGGCGGCAGCCATCGGTACAGCCAGTGGGCCACCAGGACGTGGCCGATCCAGAGCGTCCCGACCGCCGTCCAGGCCGCCTTGCGGTGTCCCATGACGATGGCGTTGAAGCAGGCCACGGCCACGGCCAGGAAGACCGGCCCGTAGGGGTATCCGGCGCCGAGGTAGACCATGGCGGCCGCGGACGTGCCGAACGCGACCGCCACCGGGTACCGCTTGCGCCACAGCAGCAGCCCCGTGGCCACCAGCAGCAGCACGCGAGCGAAGAGGTCGATGTCCTCCCGGTCGGACTGGCCCCGGGCCGCGAAGTTCGAGCCGGCCATGACGAAGACCGTGATCAGCAGGGTGGAGCGCCAGGGCCGGCGAGGGGCGCGCTCCGCGCCGTCCTCCCACCGGTTCCACGACGGCGGCCCGTGCCGCCACCACATCGGGGGCCCGTTCCGCCACCACATGGGCGGACCGCCGCCCGGGCGCGCCTGCTGCTCGTCCATGCCGCCACGCTAGACGCGATGGCTGTCGGGCCGCGTCACCCGCGCGTGGTGATCACGCGTACTCCCCGCGAAGTACACCCCCTCCCACCGGCTCACCCCAGGCCCACTCCCTGTGCGAGCCGCGTCACCGCCTGCCGGAAGAACGGCTCCCGGTCCTCCACGACCCGGTGGAACTGCCCGAACAGCTCGAACCCGACCAGCCCGAAGAGCTGGGCCCAGGCGGCGACGAGGGCCGCGACCGTCGCCGGGGGAAGGTCGGGCGCCAGGTCCGCCGCCATGCGCTCGGCCTCGGCGCGCAGTTCGGCGGGCAGGGGCGCCGGTTCGGTGAGGGCGGAGGCCTGGTGGGCGTCGCGGACGATGCCGATGAAGAGGAGGCCGACGCGGGAGGCGGACGGGACGGTGGTGTCGGGGGCGGTGTAGCCGGGCACGGGCGAGCCGTAGATCAGCGCGTACTCGTGCGGATGGCCAAGCGCCCAGTCGCGTACGGCCTGCGCCACCGCCGTCCAGCGCCGCAGGGGCCCGGCGTCCGCGGTCTTGCCGTGAGCGGCCTCCGCGCTCTCGCCGAGGGAGTCGTAGGCGTCGATGATGAGAGCGGTCAGCAGGTCGTCCCGGCTGGGGAAGTAGCGGTAGAGCGCGGAGGAGACCATGCCGAGTTCGCGGGCCACGGCGCGCAGCGAGAGCTTGGCGGCGCCCTCGGCGGCGAGCTGTCTGCGGGCCTCGTCCTTGATGGCCGCGGTGATTTCCATCCGGGCGCGGGCGCGGGCGCCCTGTGGGGTGCTGCTGCTCATACGAGGCAGTCTCCCATGATTCTCAGAGCAGTGCACACAATCGAGAGCACTGCTCTTGCTTTGGGTCGGCAAAGTCGTGCACACTGCTCTCAAGCGAGAGCACCGCTCTCTGAACTCACTCTCCGGGGGTCACCATGTCGTCGCCGTACTACCTCAAGGGCAGCGCGCTGAACGTCCGCCTCAACAGCGTCATCGGCTGGCTCGCCCGGCACGGGCTCAGTCTCGCGGGCACGGCGGAGATGTCCGTGCGTGGCCGCAAGAGCGGCAAGATGCAGCGCATCCCGGTCAACCCGCACACCTACGAGGGCACGCAGTACCTCGTGTCGGCCCGCGGTCACTCCCAGTGGGTGCGCAACATGCGCGCGGCCGGCGGCGGGGAGCTGCGCGTCGGACGCAGGGTCCGTGAGTTCGCCGCGGTGGAGCTTCCCGACGCGGAGAAGCTCCCGATCCTGCGGACCTATCTGGAGAAGTGGGGCTGGGAGGTCAACCAGTACTTCAACGGGGTCACCGCGAAGTCCACCGACGAGGAGCTCGCCGCGGCGGCCCAGGACCACCCGGTCTTCCGGATCACCGTCAAGCAGTGACCCGGATGATCGTCAGGACGTGGCCTCGTCCGCCACGGGCTCCGCACGGCGGTCCAGCGCGGTCAGGGCGCGCTGGGCCATGGGGTGGACGCGGACGATCTCTGCGAGCGACGTCGAACCGCGGGTGATGTCCATGAACGCCTTCCAGGCCGGCCGGAACCCGGTCAGCGCCGCGTGGAAGAGACCCGGACGGCGTTCGAACACCGTCAGCAGCCGCTTGCCGACGCTCATCTCGACGCCGAGGCCCGCCTTGACCGCGAAGGCGTAGTTCAGCGCCTGGCGCCGGGTGTCCACCGCGTCGTGCGCCTCGGCGATCCTGACCGCCCACTCCCCCGCGAGCCGCCCCGACCGCAGCGCGAACGAGATCCCCTCGCGTGTCCAGGGCTCCAGCAGACCCGCCGCGTCACCGCACACCAGCACGCGCCCGCGTGACAGCGGGGAGTCGTCGGCGCGGCAGCGCGTCAAGTGCCCGGAGGAGATGCTCGGTTCGAACCCGGCGAGCCCGAGTCGCCCGATGAACTCCTCCAAGTACCGCTTGGTGGCGGCGCCTTCACCGCGCGCGGAGATCACCCCGACCGTCAGCGTGTCGCCCTTGGGGAACACCCAGCCGTAACTGCCGGGAATCGGCCCCCAGTCGATGAGGACCCGCCCCTTCCAGTCCTCGGCGACCGTCTCCGGCACCGGGATCTCCGCCTCCAGGCCGAGGTCCACCTGGGCGAGCTTCACCCCGACATGGGCCCCTATCCGGCTGGCGCTGCCGTCCGCGCCGATCACGGCCCGCGCGAGCAGCGTCTCGCCGCCCTGCAGGACGACCGCGACGCTGCGCCGGTCGGGCACCGCCGAGCCGTGCTGCTCGACGCGCTGCACGGTGACGCCCGTCCGCAGTTCGGCGCCCGCCTTCTGCGCGTGCTCGACGAGCTGCTGGTCGAACTCGGGCCGGTTGATCAGCCCGAAGAGCATCTGCTTGGAGCGGCGGGTCCGGCTGAAGCGGCCGTTGTTGGAGAAGGTGACCGCGTGCACCCGCTCCCGGAAGGGCAGCTCGAAGCCGGGCGGGAGCGAGTCGCGCGAGGGGCCGATGATGCCGCCGCCGCAGGTCTTGTAGCGCGGCAGCTCCGCCTTCTCCAGCACCAGCACGCGCCGCCCCGCGACCGACGCCGCATACGCGGCCGAGGCCCCCGCGGGCCCCGCGCCCACCACGACGACGTCCCACACCTGACGCACGTCGTCCGCCGAAGAGTTCTCGCTGCTCACGATGGTCTACTGCTCCCGATCAAGCCGCCGTCTGCTGCTGTCCCCCGCATCCTACGGCGGGCATCGTCGCAGGCCGCTGTGGGAGGATCACAGCACTCACACGTACAACGTCGCACCCACAAGGAGCGTGCCCATGTCGTCGAATCCGGTCGCCGAGACCGTCGCCTCGCTGATGCCCAGGGCGCGGGCGGAGCTCACCGAGCTGGTGGCCTTCAAGTCGGTGGCGGACTTCGACCAGTTCCCCAGGAGCGAGAGCGAGGGCGCCGCCCGCTGGGTCGCCGACGCACTCGGCGCGGAGGGCTTCCAGGACGTCGCGCTGCTCGACACCCCCGACGGCACGCAGTCGGTGTACGGCTATCTGCCCGGCCCCGAGGGCGCCAGGACGGTCCTGCTGTACGCCCACTACGACGTGCAGCCCCCGCTGGACGAGACCGCCTGGACCACCCCGCCGTTCGAGCTGACCGAGCGCGACGGCCGCTGGTACGGGCGCGGTGCCGCCGACTGCAAGGGCGGCGTGATCATGCACCTGCTGGCGCTGCGCGCGCTCAAGGCGAACGGCGGCGTGCCGGTGCACGTCAAGGTGATCGCCGAGGGCTCCGAGGAGATGGGCACCGGCGGTCTGGAGCGGTACGCCGAGGAGCACCCGGAGCTGCTGGCGGCCGACACCATCGTGATCGGCGACGCGGGCAACTTCCGCGTCGGCCTGCCGACGGTCACCTCGACCCTGCGCGGTATGACCCTGGTGCGCGTGCAGATCGACACCCTCGAAGGCAACCTGCACTCCGGCCAGTTCGGCGGGGCCGCACCCGACGCGCTGGGCGCCCTCATCCGCGTACTCGACTCGCTGCGCGCCGAGGACGGTTCGACCACGGTGGACGGGCTGACCGGCCAGGCGTCGTGGGAAGGGCTGCAGTACGAGGACGGGCAGTTCCGCCAGGACGCCAAGGTCCTCGACGGCGTCGAGCTGATCGGCTCCGGCACGGTCGCGGACCGTATCTGGGCGCGGCCCGCCGTCACGGTCCTCGGCATCGACTGCCCGCCGGTCGTCGGCGCCACCCCGTCCGTGCAGGCGAGCGCGCGTGCCCTGATCAGCCTGCGGGTGCCGCCGGGCGTGGACGCGGCCGAGGCCACCAAGCTGCTCCAGGCGCACGTCGAGGCGCACACGCCGTGGGGCGCCCGGGTGCGCACCGAGCAGATAGGGCAGGGCCAGGCGTTCCGCGCCGACACCGGCAGCCCGGCGTACCAGGCGATGGCCGACGCGATGGCGGTGGCCTACCCGGGCCAGGAGATGCAGTACGCCGGCCAGGGCGGCTCGATCCCGCTGTGCAACACCCTCGCCGCCCTCTACCCGCAGGCGGAGATCCTCCTCATCGGCCTGAGCGAGCCGGAGGCCCAGATCCACGCCGTCAACGAGAGCGTCTCCCCGCAGGAGCTGGAGCGTCTCTCGGTCACCGAGGCACTGTTCCTGCGCAACTACGCGGCGAGTTGAGGACGCGGGCGCCGAGGATAGGTGCATGCCCCGCACCGCGCGCCTCAGCGCCCACACGGACATCGCCAGGTCCCTCGCGCGGCTCGTGGCGGACGGGACACGGGCCGGAACCGGCATCGGCGGGCGGACCAAGGTGATCGAGGTGAACGGCGCCCGGGTGTACGTGAAGCAAGGACGGCGCACCGACACCGAACTCCTCTCCGAGAACGTCCGCTCGATGGCCGATGTCCTGGGTGTGCCCGCCTTCTGCCACTACGGCATCGGCAGCCCGGTTCGCGGACTGCCCGCTGCTGCACCCCTGGCGCGTCCTGCCCCAGCCCCCGCAGCCCCTACCCGACGAACTGGCCGACGTGGAGCGGGCCGTCGCCTACGGGGGCGGCGGCCCGCAGGTGCGCGAGCGCATCGAGGGGCTCCGTACGGCCTCCTCATGCCTGGCGCTGTTCCTGGAGTACATCCCGCACACGCTGCACGACTGGCTCGGCATCCGGCTGGCGACGGGCGACGCGGAGCCCGCGTGCACGCTGGTGGAGCAGGGCCTCGAAGCCACCACCGCCTTCCTGCACGCCCACCAGCTCCTGCACTTCGACACCCACTTCCACAACGTCCTCACCGACGGCCGGCAGCTCTACCTCGCCGACTACGGCCTCGCGCTCTCCTCCCGTTTCCCGCTGACCCGGCAGGAGCACGACTTCTTCGCCCGGCCCGGCGGCGGCATCCCGGAGGCCGCCGCCGGGGTCATCACCCGACGTGCACGAGGAGCCGTCGTGATGGACGAGTTCCGGCACCGGCTGGAGCACGAGAGCAGGCTCGCCCCCTACCCGCACGAAGCCCTGCGGGACGCGCTTCAGGACGTCGGAATGCCTGCCTCCAGGTAGAGCGCCGCCCCGCGTTCCCGTGCCCGCAGCGCCCAGCGCAGCCGCTCGTAGCGCACCGGCGGCAGCAGGTCGGCGGCCTCCTCCTCCGTGACGAAACGCCAGTCACGCAGCTCGGGGCCGGGCAGCAGCAGATGCTCGGCCTCCGTGGAGTCCAGGCGCCCGCCGTCGAAGAGGAGGCGCAGACCGCCGTAGCCGGGAGGCGAGGGCCGCTCCCAGTCGACGACCAGGAGACGCGGTACGTCTTCCAGCCTGATCCCCGTCTCCTCGGCGACCTCGCGCATGCCCGCGCGCGCGGGCGCCTCGCCGCGTTCGACGACCCCGCCGGGGAACTCCCAGCCGGGCTTGTAGGTGGGGTCGACGAGCAGCACCCGGCCCTGCTCGTCGAAGAGCAGCACCCCGGAGGCGACGGTCTCGGCGGTGGGCTCGGGCGTCTGCACGATGTCGCAGACGGGGACCGTACCGTCACCGACCGCCTGGGCGATCCGGACGGCGGTCTCGTACGGTGTCAGGCCGCCGTTGTCGACGGGGTGGGCGTCGGCGGTGAGCCAGGAGGCGAGCGCGGCACGGTACGGCTCGATGTGGTCGTACGACCACTGCCGGATCCGTACCTCACCGTCGGGCAGGTCGGGCGGGACGTCCCGTCCGGCTATTCGCTCCCGCAGGATCGTTTCCGCCGGGGCGAGGAGGATGTGCTGGACGGAAATGCGGCGGGCGGCGAGGCCGCCGAAGATCTCGTCGCGGTACTCCTGGCGCAGCAGCGTCATGGGGACCACCAGGGTCCCGCCGAGCTCGGCGGACAGCGCGGCCGCCGTGTCGATCACGAGACGCCGCCAGATCGGCAGGTCCTGGAAGTCGCCGACCTCGGTGAGGCGCTTGGGCGGGAGCAGGTGGGTGAGTGCTCCGCCGATGACCTCGGGGTCGAAGAGCGTGCTGTTCGGGATCAGCTCGATCAGTTCCCGTGCGGTGGTGGTCTTCCCCGCACCGAACGCGCCGTTGATCCAAACGATCACGTTTCCCCCTCTTCTGTTGGCCCCCTGTGGCTTGCCCGCTCCACCCTGCCACGGAAACCAGCTCTCGTAGAGGGCGCATGACTACGGCGCCGGAGCCCTCGCGGGTGCGAGGGTGCCGGCGCCGTGTGATCGGGCCGATTGTGCTCGTCAGCGCTTCTTGCCGTGGGGGGCGTTGTTCACAGCCTTGTCCGTTTCACGGTTGATGGCCGAGCCGACGGTGTCCAGGGCCCGGTCCACGCTGATCCCGGCGACCTTGGTCTGACCGCCCGTGTTGAGGCCGCCGAGCTTGCTCCGGCCACCCATGTCCAGGCCCGCGACCTTGGTCTGACCACCGACATCGGGCATCCCGGCAGCGGGGGCGCCGGTGCCGGAGGTACCCGAGAGCTCGGCCGAGTGGGACGGGGTGATCGCCGCGACGACGCATCCGGTGGCCAGGGAGGCGATGGCGAGCATGCTGCGCTTCTTCATGGCCGGTTCAACGGCGAAACCGGACCGGGGGTCACGCCCCACCTCGGGACAATCAGGACAGCGCGGGAACCCCGGACCCGGGCCGCCGGGCGACCCGGCGCAGCCGCACGCGCTGGACGAGATCGTCGGCCGCCTCCGGCCAGCGGGAGTGCTCGAAGGCGAACCCCGCGTCGAGCAGCCGGCCGGGGACGACGCGCCGGCTCTTGAGCAGGAGCTCGGTGTCCGAGCGCAGCGCGAACGCGCCGAGCTCCGCCATCCACCTGGTCGCGGGCAGGCCCACCGGGACACCCCACGCGGAGCGCAGCGCCCGCATGAACGCACGCTGCGGCAGTGGTTCGGGGGCGGCGAGGTTCACCGGTCCGGTGAGATCGTCCCGGTCGACCAGGAAGTCGACGGCACGGACGAAGTCGCGGTCGTGGATCCAGGAGACGTACTGTCCGCCGCCCGCGACGGGGCCGCCGAGGCCCAGGCGCGCCAGCCCCAGCAGGACGTCGAACACGCCGCCCCGGTCGGGGCTCATCACCATGGCGGAGCGCAGGGCGACCTTCCGGGTGTGCGGGGTGTCGGCCTCCTCCTGCGCCCGCTCCCAGGCCCGGGCGATCTCGACGCTGTACGCCCAGTAGTCCGGCACGCCGGGCTCGCCGCCGCCGATGACACCCGTCGCCTCGTCGTTGGGCGCGTCGAAGCGGTGGGCGTAGACGGTGGCGGTGCTCATCTGCAGCCAGACCCGGGGCGGCCGGGCGGCCCGCGCGATCGCCTCGCCGACGACCTGGGTGGAGTGGACCCGCGAATCCATCATGGCCTGCAGATTGGGCGCGGTGTAGCGGCAGCTGACACTGCGGCCGGCCAGGTTGATCACGATGTCGCTGCCGTCGATCACCGTGGCCCAGTGACCCAATGTCTCGCCGTCCCAGCGGACCTGCCGGTCATGGGTGGGCCGTCTGGTCAGGACCACGACGTCGTGGCCCGCGGCGGTCAGCGCGCGGTTCAGGACGGTGCCCACCTGCCCGGTTCCCCCGGGGATCACTATCTTCATCGACTCCCCCATCTCGTGTGGCACAAGCCTAACGCAGAAGTTGAACACGTTCAAAACATTGGCGTGTCGGCCACTCCGAGAACCTCAGGAATCCACACCCCGCCGCGCGACTTCCAACACGCTCCGACAGCTTCTAACGTGAACCCCGCCATGACGCGTGCATGCCGTCATCCCACCTTTGCTGGTTCGGAGGAACGTAACGATGCGTCACCTTCCCACCCGCACAACCCGCACAAGACTCGTCGGAGCACTGGCCGCAGGTCTGCTGTGCGCGGCGGGGCTCGCCGTCCCCACGGCCGCCGCGGCCCCCGTCGCGCCCGCTCTGGACGACGGGCTCGCCCTCACCCCGCCCATGGGCTTCAACAACTGGAACTCCACGCACTGCCGAGCCGAGTTCAACGAGTCCATGGTCAAGGGGATCGCGGACCTCTTCGTCGAGAAGGGCCTCAAAGACGCCGGATACGAGTACGTCAACCTGGACGACTGCTGGGCCCTGCCCACCAGGGACGCGAACGGCAAGCTGGTGCCCGACCCGGTCCGCTTCCCGGGCGGGATCAAGGCGGTCGCGGACTACGTCCACGCCAAGGGCCTCAAGCTCGGCATCTACACCAGCGCGGGCACGAAGACCTGCAACACCGCCGGTTTCCCCGGCGCCCTCGGCCATGAGTACAGCGACGCCCGGCAGTTCGCGGACTGGGGCGTGGACTACCTCAAGTACGACAACTGCAACAACCAGGGCGTGGACGCCAAGCAGCGCTACACGACCATGCGCGACGCGCTCAGGGCCACCGGCCGCCCGATCGTCTACAGCATCTGCGAGTGGGGCGAGAACAAGCCCTGGGAATGGGCCGCCGACGTCGGCCATCTGTGGCGCACCACCGGTGACATCAGCGACAACTGGGGCTCGATGCTGGCGATCCTGAAGCGGAACCTGCCGCTCGCACCGCACGCCGGACCCGGGCACTGGAACGACCCCGACATGCTGGAGGTCGGCAACGGCGGTATGACGGACACCGAGTACCGCTCGCACTTCTCGATGTGGTCGATCATGGCCGCGCCGCTGCTCATCGGCTCCGACCTGCGGTCGGCCTCCCCGGCCACCTTCGACATCCTCGGCAACCGCGAGGTCATCGCGGTCGACCAGGACCCGCTGGGCAAGCAGGGCACGGTGATCTCCTCGCAGGGCGGGCGCTGGGTCGTCGCCAAGGAGATGCGGGACGGCAGCCGCGCGGTGGCCCTGTTCAACGAGTCCGGCACCGCCCAGCGCATCTCCACCAGCGCCGCGGCGGTCGGCCTGCCCGCCGCGGACGCGTACACGCTGCGCGACCTGTGGCAGCACCGCAGCCACAACACCGCGGGCACGATCTCCGCGACCGTCCCGGCGCACGGCACGGTCCTCCTGCGCGCCTGGGCCGACCCCAAGTGGGCCCAGTACCCGCCCGCCGTCGAACTCGGCCTGGACGGCGGCCCGTTCGTCGAGGCGGGCCGGACGGCGACACTGACGTCGACGGTCACCGACCTCGGGCGTACGCCGGCCCAGCGCGTGTCCGTCGCGCTGACCGGCCCCGAGGGGTGGACCGTCCGGGCGACGTCACCGACCAGCTCGCCCGCACTGCCGACGGGCCGCTCCCTGCGTACGGCATGGGCGGTCACCGCGCCGGAGGGGACGCCCACGGGGTCGTACGGCCTCACCCTCAAGGCGAGCTACCGCTCTCCGACCGGTGTCCGTGTGGACAACACGCTGCCGCTGACCGCGAACGTGGTGGCACCGCCGCCCTCGGGGACGTCCGGGCTGGGTGACCTGCCCTGGCTGTCGGCCACCAATGGCTGGGGGCCGGTCGAGCGCAACACCAGCAATGGGGAGAGCGGCGCGGGTGACGGCCATCCGATCACCATCGGCGGCGTGGTGTACGGCACGGGGCTCGGCGTGCATGCCGAGAGTGCCGTCGAGTACTACGCCGGCGGCGCCTGCGAGACGGTCACCGCGCAGGTCGGGGTCGACGACGAGGAGGGCGCGGACGGCACCGTCGCCTTCGAGATCTGGGCGGACGGCGGCAAGGCCGCCTCGACCGGCGTCCTCACCAACGCGATGCCGGCCCAGCCGGTCACGGCCGACGTGAGCGGTGCCCAGGTGGTGCGGCTCGTCGTCACGGACGGCGGGGACGGCATCACGTCGGACCACGGGGACTGGGCGCAGGCGCGGCTCAGCTGTTGAGCCGGCCCGGGTCCGGCGGTTCGCTCCGGAGCAGATGAGCGGGCCTCGGCTGCCGAGCCGGTGACGGGGGCTCGGCAGCTGGGGGAACGTTCCTGCCGGGGGCCGTCAGACCGTGGCCGTATGCGCCCCCTTGGCGAGCGCCGCCGCCGCGGCCCCCACCAGCCCCGCGTCCGTGCCCATCTGGGCCGGTGTGATCACCAGTCGCTGGACGAAGGACAGCGTGGCGTAGTCGGTCAGCGCTTTGCGCAGCGGCGTGAAGAGGACGTCGCCCGCCTTGCCGACGCCCCCGCCGATCACGGCGATGTCGATCTCCACGAGGGTCGCGGTGGCCGCGATCCCGGCCGCCAGGGCCTGCGCCGCCCGCTCGAAGGAGGCCACGGCGACCGGGTCGCCCGTACGCGCGGCGGCGGCCACCGCGGCGGCGGACGTGTCGCCGTCCGGGCCCGGCCGCCAGCCGTTCTCCAGGGCCCGCCGGGCGATGTTGGGGCCGCTGGCGATGCGCTCCACGCAGCCACGTGAACCGCAGGGGCACTCGTCGCCGTCCAGGTCGACACTGATGTGGCCGATGTGGCCGGCGTTGCCGGTGGGGCCCGGGTGCAGCCGGCCGTTGAGCACCAGGCCGCCGCCGACGCCCGTGGAGACGACCATGCACAGGGCGTTGTCATGACCCCGGGCCGCGCCCTGCCAGTGCTCGGCCGCGGTGATGGCCACCCCGTCGCCGATCAGCTCCACGGGCAGCCCGCCGGCCGCCTCGCGGACCCGCCGGACCAGCGGATACTCACGCCAGCCGGGCACGTTCACCGGGCTCACCGTGCCCGCCGAGGCGTCCACCGGGCCCGCGCTGCCGATGCCGAGGGCCGCGGCCCGCTCCCACAGCGGCGACGCGGTGAGCTCGCCGACGACCTCCTCGACGGCCCGCATCACCGTCTCGCCGTCCTCCCGGGCCGGCGTCGCGCGCTGAGCCCGGGCCACGATCGTGCCGTGACCGTCCACCAGCGCTCCGGCGATCTTGGTACCGCCGATGTCGAGCGCAGCCACGAGGTCGGTGTGCATCTGTGTCAGTTCTCCCGGTCAACCATTCGGAACTCCCCGCGGGCCACGGGAATTGGACGAGCCGGTCTCGCGGTGGGGGCGCAGGCCGGAGATTGCGGTGGACAGTGTCTCCCGGATCTGACAACGTTGTCCAGGCTCTATGCTCGACGCCACATCCTCATACAAACCCATGGGCCGACGCACCCCCCATGGACCGACGCATCCGCGCGGAGCGACGTACCCCCATGAACCGACACATCCGCGTGGACGACGACAGGACAGGACACCGCATCGTGCCCGAGGCCATCCGCCGATCCGACCGCCCCGCCGACCGTCTCTCCGGAGCCCGCTACGGCAATCGTCCGACCATGAAGGACGTCGCGGCGCGTGCCGGAGTCGGTCTGAAGACCGTCTCGCGCGTGGTCAACGGGGAGCCGGGGGTCACCCCGGAGACGGAGCGCCGTGTCCAGGAGGCCATCGACGCGCTGGGCTTTCGCCGCAACGACAGCGCGCGGGTGCTGCGCAAGGGCCGTACGGCGAGCATCGGTCTGGTCCTGGAGGATCTGGCGGACCCTTTCTACGGCCCGCTGAGCCGGGCGGTGGAGGAGGTCGCCCGGGCACACGGCGCCCTGCTCATCAACGGCTCCAGCGCCGAGGACCCGGACCGCGAGCAGGAGCTTGCGCTCGCGCTGTGCGCGCGGCGGGTGGACGGGCTGGTGATCATTCCGGCCGGTGACGACCACCGGTACATGGAGCCCGAGCTCAAGGCGGGCGTCGCCACCGTCTTCGTCGACCGCCCGGCCGGGCAGATCGACGCCGACTGCGTCCTGTCCGACAACTACGGCGGCGCCCGGGGCGGCGTCGCCCATCTCATCGCCCACGGCCACCGCCGGATCGGTTTCATCGGTGACATGCCCCGCATCCACACGGCCGCAGAGCGGCTGCGCGGCTACCGGGCCGCGATGGAGGACGCGGGCATACCGGTGGAGGACTCCTGGATGTCCCTGGGTGTCACCGACCCGCAGCGGGTGCGCCGGGCGGCCGAGGAGATGCTCTCCGGGCCCTCCCCCGTCACCGCGGTCTTCGCGGGCAACAACCGGGTGACGGTCACCGTGATCCGGGTCCTCGCCGAACAGACCCGCCGGGTCGCCCTCGTCGGCTTCGACGACATCGAACTCGCCGACCTGCTGCAGCCCGGCGTCACGGTCGTCGCGCAGGACGCGGCGGCGATCGGCCGTACCGCCGCCGAGCGGCTGTTCCGCCAGCTGGACGGCACCCTCGTCACCCCCGAACGCATCGAGCTGCCGACGCGGCTCATCACCCGCGGCTCCGGCGAGCTGCCGCCGGCGGACTGAACCGGCCATGAACGACCGCACGAGCGGGTCGTGGCTGCCTGAAGGCGGCCGCACTCTGGAGGCGCTCGGCCTGGCCGAGGCGCCGCGCGATCATCCGCTGCTCTACCCGGGCGCCTGGCCGTCGGACTCCGCGCTCCTCGTCGGGAACCGGCTACTCCCCCTGGACCGCCTGGTGCACGACAGCCGCGTGCCCGTCCTCGCGGTCGGCTCCAACGCCTGCCCCGGCCAACTCCGCCACAAGATGAACGAGTTCGGCATCGTCTCACCCCTCCCCATGGTGAAGGTCCGGGTGACCGGCATCGAGGTGGGTGTCTCCGCGCATGTGAGCCGCATGGGGTACGTGTCCGCGTCGCCGTTCCACGCGCCGGGCCAGGTACGGGAGTTGTTCGTCACCTGGCTCGACGCCGAGCAGCTCGCGGTGGTCGACGCGAGCGAGGGCGTGCCCGCGCCGCACGGCAACTACGGCCGCGCCTGGCTTGAGGCGTCCGAGGTGCGGGCCGACCTGGCGGACGGCACCGCGCTCCCGGGCGTCTTCGCCTACGTCAACCGCCATGGCGTCCTGCACGACGGCACCGGCGCGCCGCGCACCCACCCCGGCCAGCGTGCGCTGCTCACCGAACTCCTGGTGGGCTCCGCCCGGTTGAGGGAGCTCTTCGGCGTCACTCCCGAGGAGTTCTCGGCGCGGGCGCGGGCCGACGCCGGGCTGTGCGAGCGGGGCACCCTGCTGTTCGCGGAGGAGAAGCTGGTGACGGCCTCCGGACTGGAGGGCCACCTCCGGCCCGGGCGGCGCTGAGAGCCCTTGTGCGCAGGCGCTGGGCTCAGCAGACCGGGAGTCCGGGCACCGGCTCGTCGTTGTTGCCGCCCTTGAGGTAGACGTCGCTGATGAAGACGCCGGTGTTGCCGTTGTCGTCGTCCGTCTTGGCCCACCAGACATTGGTCCACTCGCCGTAGGTCTCGCGGCGGCCCAGGTTCTGCTGGCAGTAGAAGTAGTTGGTGCCCGCGTTGAGGGTGCCGACCTCGGTGCCGGAGGCGGTGTAGGACTTGGCGGTCCGCCAGACCTGGCAGTTGTACTTGCCGCCGCCGATGTCAGTGCAGGCCGGGGCCGGTGTGCTGCCGCCCCCGCCGGTGGTTCCCCCGCCGCCCGTGGTGCCGCCACCGCCGGTGCTGCCTCCACCGCCCGTCGTTCCGCCGTCGCCGCCCGTGGTGCCGCCGTCGGTGCCGCCCCCGCCGGAGCCGGAGCCCGAGGTCTTGGTCGGGGAGGAGGCGGTGGGCCCTCCGGTCGGCTCGCTTCCCGCCGATCGGCTCGGGGACTTCGTGGCGCCGGGCGACTTCTTGTCGTCCTTGTCGGTCAGTCCGGCCTCGCCCGAGTCGTCGGCGCCGGGGCTGCCGCTCCCCTCCTCGGACGCGCCCGGGGAGGTGGCGGAGACGTTGGTCTGCGCCTTGTCCTTGGTGCCGCCCGTGTTGTTCACCAGGGCGACCGTGACCCCGGCCGCCGCGAGGACGACGACGACAGCCACGGCGGCGAGCAGCACGCGACCCTTGCGCCTGGTGGGCGGGGCCGAGGAGGAGGTGACCATCGGGCCGGTGGGGGCCTGGGCCGGCGACTGCGGGGTGGGGCCGCCGAAGCCGGACTGCGGGTGACCGGAGTACGGCTGGGCGGACTGCGGCCCGCCGAACTGCGGGTGGCCGGGCTGCGGTTGGCCGGGCTGCCCCGGTGCGCTGCCGAACGGCGACGCGGGCGGCTGACCGGGGACGCCGTGTCCCGGTACGCCCGGGCCGGACTGCCCGGCCGCGCCGAAGCCCTGTACCGGCGGTGTGCCCTGGCCGGGAGTCGCGGGGCCCTGCGCGCCCTGTCCCGCGGCCGCGAAGCGAGGCGCCCCGGGGAGGTCGGAGGCGGGTACGCCCTGTACGGGAGTGTCGTTGCCCTGCGCTCCCGGCGCGCCCTGCGGCCGGCCGCCGTACGCCTGTCCCGCGGGTGCCGCCGGGCCGGGCTGCGCCTGTCCGTCGGGGCTCGTGGCCGCTGTCGGTCCGACGGCGGGCGGTACCGACGGGACGCTGCGCTCCGTCTCGCCGGGGCCGGCGCCCTCCGGTCCGCGCAGGGCCGCCGTCGGGGCGTCCGTGCCGTCCGAGTCCGCCACCGCCTGGAGGAGTTCGCGTGCCTCGCCGGCCTCGGGGCGGGACTCGGGCCGCTTGTCCATCAGTCGCTGGAGGACGGGGCCGAGGGGGCCGGCGTGCGCGGGCTCGGGGAGGGGCTCGCTGACGATCGCGGTGAGCGTGGAGAACGTCGACGTACGACGGAAGGGCGCGGAGCCCTCCACCGCCGCGTACAGCGTGGCGCCCAGCGCCCAGACGTCCGAGGAGGGGCCCGGATCGGAGCCCTGGGCGCGCTCGGGGGCCAAGTAGTCCAGGGAGCCGACGAGATGGCCGGTGCGGGTCAGATTGGTGGCCGAGCCGTCGCCCGGGTCCTCCATCGTCGCGATGCCGAAGTCGGTGAGCAGGACGCGGCCGGAGGTCTCCAGCAGGATGTTGCCGGGCTTGACGTCACGGTGCAGGACGCCCGCGCGGTGGGCGGCGGCCAGCGCGTCCATGACCTTGGCGCCGATCGCGGCCGCCTCACGCGGGTCGAGGGTGCCGCGCTCGCGCAGTACGGCTTCCAGGGAGGGGCCGTCGACCAGCTCCATCACGATCAGCGGGCGTCCGTCGACCTCGGCCACGTCGTGCACCGCCACGACGCCGGGATGCCGCACCCGGGCCGCCGCACGGGCCTCGCGCTGCATCCGCAGCCGCAGATCCGCCAGTTCGGGGCCGTCGGCGTCGCTGTAGGTGCGCAGTTCCTTGACGGCGACCTCACGGCCGAGGACCTCGTCGACAGCCCGCCAGACCACGCCCATGCCGCCACGCCCGAGCTGTGCGAGGACGCGGTAGCGCCCGGCCAGCAGGCGTCCGGCCTCGTCGGTCTGTCCGTTCTCCCCCGATGACACCGCTGCCCCGTTCCTGTGACATGCCAATGCGTCCGTACAGAGTAAGGGGCAGCGGTGACAGCGCCAGCCTGCGGTGACGCCTGTGAGGGCCCGTGAAGAGCCCCGTCTACTGGGCGGAGACCGTCAGATCGCCACGCCGGGGCGCCGCGAATCCCTCCAGATCGGCGCGGGTCAGGCCGGTGAGCCGGGCGACCTCGGCGATGTCGAGGGCGCCGCAGTCCAGGCCACGCAGCAGATAGCCGCTGAGCGCCTTGGCGGTGGCGGGCTCGTCCATGACGTCGCCGCCGGCCCGGTTGGCGTAGCGGGCGAGGCGGGCCGCAGCCTGCTCAAAACCTTCACGGTAGAAGGCGAAGACGGCGGCGTACCGGGTCGGGATGTGGCCGGGGTGCATGTCCCAGCCCTGGTAGTAGGCGCGAGCGAGGGCCCGGCGGGTGAGGCCGTAGTGCAGTCGCCAGGCGTCGTGGACCTTCGCGGTCGGGCCGACCGGCAGGACGTTCGTCGAGCCGTCCGAGACGCGTACGCCGGTGCCGGCCGCCGCGACCTGCATGATCGCCTTGGCGTGGTCGGCGGCCGGGTGGTCGCTGGCCTGGTAGGCGGCGGAGACGCCGAGGCAGGCGCTGTAGTCGAAGGTGCCGTAGTGCAGGCCCGTGGCGCGGCCCTCGGCGGCCTGGATCATGCGGGCGACGGTGGCGGTGCCGTCGGTGGCGAGGATGGACTGGCTGGTCTCGATCTGGATCTCGAAGCCGATCCGGCCGGGCTCAAGCCCACGTGTCTTCTCGAACGCCTCCAGCAGCCGCACCATGGCGGTGACCTGCTCGGGGTAGGTCACCTTGGGCAGCGTGAGCACCAGCCCGTCGGGCAGGCCACCGGCCTCCATCAGGCCGCTGAGGAAGATGTCGAGGGTGCGGATGCCCCGGTCGCGGACGGGCGCCTCCATGCACTTCATCCGGATGCCCATGTACGGGGCCGCAGTGCCGTTCTCGTACGCCTCCGCGATCAGCCGCGCCGCGCGGGCGGCGTCCTGGTCCTCGTCCCGGCCGTGGTAGCCGTCCTCGAAGTCGACGCGCAGGTCCTCGATGGGCTCGCGCTCCAGCTTGGCGCGCACACGCGCGTGGACGGGCTCGGCGAGTTCGTCGGACAGGCCGAGGACGGCGGCGAAGGACGCGGCGTCCGGGGCGTGCTCGTCGAGGAGCGCGAGGGCCTGGTCGCCCCAGGAGCGGAGGGTGTCGGCGGCGAAGACGTCACCGGGGACGTACACGGTGTGGACGGGCTGACGGGTGCCGGGGTCGCCGGGGTAGCGGCGCTCCAGCTCGGCGTCGACCGGGGCGAGGGAGGCGCTGATCTCCTCGCTGACGGCGCCCGCGAGGCTTGTCGCCACCTTCTCCTGCTGGCCCTGACCCATTCCTACACCCTCCTGTTTTCCGTCATACGGAATCAACAATCCGTATAATGAAGTTATGCGTGGACCGTGTCCATGGTCAATACCTTCCTCGGCAGCGGCACGCCACGCCAGCCCCACCCCGGGGTGCGCGCGGCGCGGCCGCTCACCACGCTGCCGTGACGCCCCTCTGGCACGGTGAGCGAATGACTTCCGCCGAACGCCGTACAGGCATATGTCTCGTACGCGTCGAACTGCAGTCCGACCACACACTGCTCACCCTGCGCCTCGTACCCGACATCGAGCGGTCCGCGACGGTCGAGACATTCGTCACCTCGGACATCGGGTCCGCCGTGCGGACCGTCCGCGCGTTCCTCCAGGATTTCGAGGCTGACCGGCAGAAAACGGACGAAACGCATCCGCCGCTGGGACCGGCATCCTCGTGACAGCGTGGTGACGCGAGCGTCTCTACGCTCGCGGCGTGGCGCACCAAGCGGGGGAGGAGGAGTGCCATGGTCGCCGAATTCGCGCAGTCACTCGTCGACGGCGAGGCCCCTGAGGACGTCCCCGTCCTGCACCTCTTCAACGGCCCGTACGTCACGGTCGGCACGCGACGGCTCAATGTTCCCGAGGGCAGCCAGCGGCTGCTGGTCTTCGTGTCCCTGCGCTCGGGGCGGGTGTGCCGCCGCCAGGCCGCCGGGACGCTCTGGCCGATCGGAGACGAGGGGCGCGCCGCCGGCAACCTCCGCTCCTCGCTCTGGCGGCTCAACCGGCTCGGCGAACCGCTCCTGATCGCCGACGGTACCGGGCTCAGGGCCCGCGAGGACCTCCTCATCGACATGCACACGGTCAACGCCTGGGCATCGCGGCTCATCGCCGGCCGGGCCACCCGCGCGGACCTGAGCATCGCGCCCCGGAACCTGGACGCCCTGGAACTGCTGCCCGGCTGGTACGACGACTGGGCGCTGATCGAACGGGAACGGCTGCGCCAGCGCCTGTTGCACGCTCTGGAGGCGCAGAGCCGTCAGCTGGTGCTGGCCGGGCTGTTCGCCGAGGCCATCGAGGCCGCCATGATCGCGGTGAGTGCCGAGCCGCTGCGCGAGAGTGCCCAGCGCTCGCTGATCGAGGCCCACCTCGCCGAGGGCAACCTCGTGGAGGCACGGCGGGTCTTCGACGCCTACGCCGTGCTCGTCGCCCGCGAACTGCACGCCCGCCCCACACCCGAACTCCAGACCCTGGTCCGCCCTCCCGCGCCCACGCATCCGCCGCGCCACACCGGCACCGTCGCGCTACGGGCGCTTCCCGTCACCTAGGACAGGCCCGGAACGGGGCCGCCGGTGTCGTCGGCCCCGGCGACCTGACCGGCTTGTGCACGACCGCCGGGGGGGGGGGGGGGCGCCGGGTAGGCGCCGCAGCTCGAGGGGTGGGGCTATTAGACCCAGGACACACCCCACCACCCCCCCCGAGA
>NZ_JBHYJA010000005.1:69793-93424 GCF_042740355.1 Streptomyces sp. NPDC059010 | reverse complement strand
CGAGCCCACCCACCCGCCCGGGCCCGCGGGGGGGCGCGGGGGGGCGGGCGCCCCGGACACCGGGCGGGCGGGGCCCCCCCGGGGGGGGGGGGGGGCGCCCCCCCCCCCCCCCCGAGGGTTCAGTCGTCGCTCCTCAGCAGCGCCTCCACATCCACGGGCCGCAGCAGCGTGCCGTCGACCGAGACCCGTACGACGGGGCGCTGGCCCTTCTTGTAGAGCACCACCCGCTCGTAGACGCCGTCCTCCCGGTGCGGGGGCGGCTTCTTGTCGACGATGTGCTCGAAGGAGCCGTTGCGCAGCTCGAACAGGACCGCGTGATCGTGGAACGGGCCGAGGCGCCGTTTGCGCGCGTCCCGTGGCGTGATCAGGACCCGCGCCGCCGCCAGGCCGCTCGGATGGGCCGCCGCCTTGAGCACGTCCACGCCGGTGACCTTCGGGTCCACCTTGAACGCGACGAAGGTCGAGGTCATCAGCCGTCGGTCGAAGTGCCCGCCGTCCTGGTCCTCGCCGTCGACGAAGAGCGTCCAGGTGTAGGCGCCGTCCAGGAACGCCCGGTTGAAGACGTTGGTGTAGTTGCCGTCGCCGTCGACGTCATGGAGTTCGTCCGTGCCGTCCTGGAAGATGCCGGCCGGCGGACTCGCATAGGGCCAGCGCTTCCAGCCGTTGGCGCGCATCAGGGCCCGGACCATGGCGGTCCTGGGGTCCGGCGGATCCTCCCCCGTCGGCTCGGCCTTCTCGTAGCGGGGCGCGAACGTGGCGAGTTCCTCGCCGTACGCCGCCTCCGGGGCCTCCAGGACGGCGCGCACCCTGGCGCCGCGCACGGGCGCGCTGTCGTGCCGGATGCGCACCGTGAGCTTCATCGGATCGCCGGTGCGATAGACCGGCTTGTCGAGGACCAGGTCGGCCTTGACGTGCAGGTCCTCGTAGGCGAGGACGTCCGTCGCGGGCAGCGGCCGGGGGGCGGGCGGTGTCCCGGCACGGTGGATGACGCGCCACTCGATCGGTCCCTGGACCCCGAGACCCTGGACATGGGGCAGTAGGACCGCCCGGTGGTCGGGACAGATACGTGGGTTGAAGCCCTGGACAGTGAAGGCGCCTGATCCGAAGGGCCGGATAGCCACCTCGATCTGACCGGTGTTCACCAGCACCGCGAAGACCAGCCTTTCCGCGCTGCCGCTCGTGGCGAAGTACACGGCGTTCGCCGTGGCCGGCGGCGCGCCTGGGTCGGCCACACCGGAGGGTGGCTGAGTGCCGGTCTGCAGCGGATTGGCCTCCTGTGCCGCGCCCAGGACGTGCCCGAACAGACCGGCGAGCTGGCTCGGGTCGACCGTGGTGAGGAAGTCACCGGCCACGGAGGTGGTCGCCTTGAGATGGTTCAGCAGCGCCAGATTCGCGGTGCTGCCCAGCCCGACCAGGAACAGGCTCATCCGGTTGTCGACCGCGGCACGGCGGCCCTGGGAGCGCGCCACGGCCAGGGGAATCTGCCCCGGCCCGAGTGGGTCGGGGCCGGTCTCGACGACCCCGGCGTTGGCGTATCCGTCGGTCATCAGCACCACGGTGAACTTGGCGTCGGGATGCGGCCCTTCGTCCGCCAGCACGTCCATGCCCTTCATCAGGCCGTCGCCGATGGGGGTGCAGGCGCCGGGTTGCCCCAAGCCCAGACCGCAGATCTGGGCATCGGCATCTACCAGCTTGCTCAACGGCAGGACGCTCTGGATCCGTGCCGAGGGCGGTGGTCCGTGCCGGAAACACTTCTCGTCCTCGAAGACGACGATCCCGACCCGGTCGTCCCCGTGCACGCCTTCCCGCATGCCGATGAACAGGTGGGTGAGGAGCTTCGCGGCCGCTGTCGCGTTCTCCCACCGCAGTTCCTCCTGCATGCTGCCGGAACGGTCCAGCACGAGCACGAGCTGCTGGGGGCGGGGCTTGATGGTGAGCGGGGCCGCGGGTGACGTACCGCTGAGCACGGTGCCGGAGACATCGGTGTCGACGCGGAGCGTCACCGACGTGGACACATCGCCGTAGACCCCGGGCAGCAGGACGGTGCTGATCTGCTGGTGTGCCGGAAGGTCGTTGATCGCGATGGTCCCGGTGTGGTTCCAGGTGTACGTGAGGGACGGCGGCGCGGGCGGGAGGCCGGGGACTCCGGTGGCGCGCACCACCGTGTTCTGGGCAGCGTCGGCGGCGACGAGCTGGAGCTGCGTCTTCTCCGGCGCCGTGGCGGCGAAGGGCGCCTGCCGCACCACCGGGTCGCACACGAGCTGGGTCACGAAGACGCCGGGCAACTCCAGCCCGAGGGCCCAGTCCTGGGGTGCCGTGGACGACACCGTGAGCGTCCATCGCTCGTCGACCGCTCCGAGGCCGCTGACGTCCCTGATGTTGCAGTTGATCTCGGTGGCGGACCGGGACACGATGACCTCCCGGTCGGGCACGCTCGTGTCCGAACCGGTGACCAGGTGCAGGGGCACGCTGATCCCCGTGGGGACGTGCTTGAGGCGGGCGACCAGGCCGGGCGTGCCGTCCGGACGGATCAGGTTGACGTACCGCGGCTCGGGTTCGGCCGGCAGATCCAGGGTGAAGTCGGCGACGAGCCCTCGGGAGTCCGTGATCGTATAGCTGGACTGGCCCGCACTCGCGGGCAGAATGCCGGGTGCCATGGACAGGCTCCTTTCGGCGGGACGGATTTTGACATGTCGTCAGATGGAGACGACGAACCTCTTCGCGAACAGGTCGAAGTTCCCCAGCCGGTTGCTCATCCAGAAGAGCCAGATGCCCTGGCCCGGGACGTACAGCGGGTGCGGGCGTATCTCGGTGGAGGACGCGGCGATCAGCCGCCGTGGCTGGCCCCACTCCTTGGTGTCCGCGCTCCGCCGGCGCAGCAGAATCTCCGAGAGGCCGCCCACGGAACGGTTGGAGACCAGCCAGACCGTCCCGTCCGGCTCCCGCACGGCCGCCGGGTTCGACTCCTGGGCGTCGGTGCCGGGCAGGTTGGCCACCGTCTGGAAGCCGCCGGCGGCGAACGTGACGGTGCGCAGCCCGGTGGGGTCCTTCCAGAAGACCAGGGCCTCGGGCGCGTTGACCGGACCGCCGCCGTCCAGGACGAACGGCGTGCTCACGTCGGAGGCGCCCAGCGCGGTGACGCCGCGTCCCTCCGAGGCCGGGGTGTACCGCATCAGATGCAGCTGATTGGTGCTGGAGCACACCGCCCAGACCTGGTCGCCCGCGGCGACCGCCATGTGCGACTCACGCTTGTCGGAACTGACGGTCGTGCTGCGGGGCGCGGTGTCCGGAAAGGTCCCGGTGGTGTGCTGGTAGCGGCGGAAGAAGAAGCCGCCGGTTCCGGAAGCGGGCTGCTGATGGAAGAGGAACACGACGAAGGCGCCGGCGACCACGGCCTGCACGGCTGTGTCGGCCACACCGGCGGTCGCGGACACCGGCGTCTCGGCGGCGCCGGCGAGGTCCGCGAGACGCCCCCGCTTCATCACCACATCCGTGCCCTGCGCCCCGTCCTGGCCGGTCTGGTAGGCCAGCAGCAGGTCTTCTCCCGGCAGGGCCAGCGCCGTGGACCTCAGGTGCGGGCCGCCGCTCGTGACCGCCTGGACGGGGGAGAAACCGCCGGACACGTCGTCCAGCCGCAGCCGGGAGGCGACGACCTGGGTGGTCCCGCCGACCCGCGGCGACTCCCAGGTGGCCACCAGGCCACCGGTGCTGTCCAGGACGAAGCCGCGCCGGACGTCGTCGACGTCGGGTGCCGGGGAGACCGCGGTGTCGGGTGTGCTCGGCAGCTCACCGGCCAGCAGCGCGTTCACCGCCTCGCGCAGGGAGATGGGCGGGCGCCCGGCGCCGCGGCGGTAGGCGTCCGGTTCGACGCCGAGGGTGTCGGCGAGCAGCTGGCCCGTCGGCAGATGAAGCCCACGCGGCCGGCGGTCCTCCACGTCGGTCTCGTTGATCGCGTCCACCCCGGCGCGTCGGTGCAGGAGCGCGAGCAGCAGGTACGAGTGTCCCGGCAAGGCTTCGCCGGGCGGCGGAACGGTGGCGCCGGGCCGGACCCGGACCGCCCATTCCCGGCGCATCCGCGCGCAGCTCTCCACACCCAGCCCCGGATGGACCAGTTTTGTGCCGCCTTCGTCAGGGCTGACCAGGCGTTCCCACACATCGAGGTAGACGGCGTGCGGCCCGTCCGCGACGGGTGCGAGCTCGGCGATGACCGGTACGCCCAGCCGTGCGGCCTCCTGCGCGGCGCCCGGCTGCCTCTCGTGCAGGGCCTGTTCGGTGTACTTGAGGGCGCGGGGCAGCAGAACGTCCAGGCCGTCGACGATGATCCGGCCCACATGGTCGAGGGCTTCACGCTCCTCGGAGGTGCCGGAGGGCGCTACGGGCACGCCGGTGAGCAGGTGGAAGTCGTTGGTCAGGCCGCCGGCGACCCGGAACCCGTCGTTGCCGTACGGGACGCCGTCCCCCACGTACCACTTGAGGAAGGCGCGCAGCTCGAACTTCCGGACGTCGTCCAGCTCGTTCCAGTCGGCGTCGACGATGGGCACGCCCTGCTGGAGGCGCACGTTGACGTAGGAGAGGAGCGGATTGAACGTGCTCCGGGTGATCGCGGCCATGGGCTGCTCCTGGGTCCGGTGCGGCGGTCGGTGTCAGAACGTCAGCCAGACGGTGCGTTCGAGCGTGCTCGCCGGGTCCTTCGCGATCGCCGGATGGGTGCGGTAGTTGATGAGGACGCTGGTGCCGTTCAGCCGGGCGACGAGGCCGAACTCGCGCAGAGAGCCGGTGGTGTGCCCGCTCGCGGTGTCGGGCCAGGGCGGGACGCCGGGGCCGAGAACCGCCCGGATCTGCAGGGTGCGGGTGGGCGACGCGGTCACCGCGCCGCTGAGCGGGTCGACGAAGTCCAGGAGCAGCTGGTCGCGTGGTACGAGGTGCGGCTGCGGGTCGACCAGGGCGCTCTGGTCGGGTGAGGGGGCGGGTGGGCCCGGCGGCGTGTCCCAGGCGGGCAGGCCCGCGCCGACGCGCAGGCCCACCAGCCCTTCGGTGGTGCCGGGCGCGCCGCGCAGGAACGCGGCGAGCAGACGGCGGCAGTCACCCACGATCACGTTCGAGCAGGGCCCCGAGTCGAGCACCGTCCGCCCGTCCGCGGCACGCAGCACGTCGCGGAAACGGCCGTACGGGTGATCCGGGACGCGGGGCGTCGGCCGTACACCCGGCCGGTCTTGGTCGTCCATGGCCACTCCTGTCGTTGACGGTGTGATGCCGGCGCCGGGGCGTTCGCCCTCTCATCTCGGTGGTGGTCCATGGCTGCGGAAGCGCACGGTTGCGGCGGGGCGGGCGGGATCGGCGCTGGTGCCGCCGGCGGCCGGGTCGGGCGGTGGCGGCTGGGCGGGGACGGCGGAGTGCAGGGTCGTCCAGCCGGGCAGCGTCACGGCCGACGCGTCCCCGGCCGCGGGCGCCCGGTCGATGTCGGGGTGGCGGTCCCGGTGCCGGTCCTCGGGTCCCGCACCGCCCGGGTAGGCCTCGTCGACGTCCGGAGGTGGGGCGTGGACGACCACGACCCGGGTGTTCGCGGGGACGAAGCGGGTGGCGACGGTCCGCAGCCGCTCCATCCTGCGGTCGTCCAGGGCGTCCGGTACGGGGTCCACCAGATGCAGGCCGATGGTGCCGCGCGTGTACAGCTCGTCGTCCCGCAGCGGAGCGCCGGGCGCCTCGCCCTCGGGACGGTGCGGGGTGTAGGCGAGCAGGTCGTCCCAGGCCCGGCGGGTCTGGAGGCGGGCCCGGTCGCCGAGGTCCACGGAGGTGGTGCCCGCGTGGCGGCGCAGGGTGCCCGCGCTGGTGGCGGAGGCCCGGCCGGTGCGGGCGAGGTCGACGCCGCGGTCGCTGCGGTACAACAGCCAGGAGGTGCCGGCGGCGGAGGGCAGGGCCACCGGCCGGCGGTCGGCACTCGGTCCGCCGGTGATACGGGCCGGCGGGCCGGCGGCCGTCGTCACCCACAGGTCGGCTCCGCCCTCCCGGTCGGAGCGGAAGTACGCGCGCGGTGTGCCGTCCGCGGCGAGTGCGAGTGCCGGTTCGCGGTCGCCTGTGGTGCCGGGGGGCGGTGTGCTTCCGAAGGCCGTCTCCGGACTCCAGGTTCCGGCGGTGTCACGTGTCCTGCGGCGCAGCGACCAGCCGTTGCCCGGCGTCCCCTCGGCGGCCCAGACGACGTGCAGGTGCCCGTCCGTCGCGCGCACCAGGGTCGGTTCACGGCTGCTGCGCACCCCGCCGGTCAGTGCCTGGTCGCCGCTCCAGGCAGCGCCGTCGAAGCGGACGGCGCGGATCTGCCAGGCCCGTCCGTCGTGCCGGGCGTAGCAGACGAGGGCCCCGGCGCCGTCCGGGGCGGCCACCGGATCGGCGAGCGGTCCGGCCGGTACGGCGGCGATGTCGGCCGCGGCCGCCCAGGCGGGGGCATCGCCGTCGGTGCCGGCTGCCTCGCAGTTGCCGGTGTGGAAGCCGAGCGCTGCGGCGGCCGGCCCGGACAGTGCGACGTCCACGCGGAGGCGGGCCTCGCTCCCGGTGGCGGTGGAGTCGAGCCGCAGCCGCTGCCCGGTGGCGGCCGAGGCGACGGCGACCGTGCCCAGGCGGAGGTTGAGCACGCGGACGACGTCGGACAGGCTCGGCGCGTCGGGGTCGGCGAAGTCGGAGCGGGCGAACGGCACTCCGCGTGCCCGGCCGAGGCCGTCGCGCAGGACGAGGACCGAGTCGTGCGGCACCGGCAGGGGCGCACTGCGGTCCCCGAGCAGGGTGGCGGGTGCGGGTTCGTGCAGTGTGCCCATGGCATGGCGCAGCCGGGCCGCATCGGTGCCGGGCCGCTCGACCCACACCAGCAGCAGCCTCGCGGGGCCGTCGGGTGCGGCGGGCGGCAGCGCCGCGACCGCGGGTTCCCCGCAGGGTGTGCGGGCGCCGGGCGGCCCGACGGGAAAGGACTCGCCCCAGCGTCCGGCCCGGAAGACCTTGCCGCGCAGCCGCGGGGTGCCGTCGGCGCTCTGGTTGGTGGCGTAGCAGACGAGGGCGGTGCCGGAACCGGTGTCGGCGACCGCGGGCCTGCCGGTGGGGGCGCCTTCCAGAGTCACCAGGGAGGCCGTTGCCGACTCCACTCCGAGGGCCGATCCCGCGCCCACGGCCTGCGAGCGCAGTTCCAGTCGTCGGTCGGGCAGGGACCGGGCGAGGAGTCCGGGGATGTCCCGGTCGAGGACGCGTGCCAGCTCCGTGGCGCTGACGGCGTCCAGGTCGGCGGCGTCGCCCGGCCGCAGCCGTACGGTGCGGGGGGCGCGGCCGTCGGCGGACACCGTCCACTCCATGCCGGGGCCCAGCCGGTACGGCCCGGGGTGGGCCGAGACCAGGACCGCGGCGGCGCCGGCGCCGCCTGCCGCCCGGTCGTTGCCCGGGCCGAAGCCCAGCACGGGGGCCGCGTCGTCCGCCGCCCGCCAGCCGTCGCCGGTCTCCCGGAGCGCGTACAGCATGCCGCCCGGCGCCGTGTTGCTGAGCGCGATGGACTGCGCGTACTCCGCGATCCTCGCCCGTCGCCCGGTGTAGCGGGTGACGATGGCCCGCAGACTGGGGGCGGTGCCCACGGTGCGGTACAGGGCGGGCGCGGCCCGGATCTCGCCACGGCGCAGGTGCACCGGAAGGGTCAGGTCGGTGTGCCAGCCGAGGAAGGCGCCGAGCAGGGGCAGGTACTCCTCCGGTGCGCGCTCGACGTCGTACAGGTCGGGCAGCGCCTCGGCGGTGCTGCGCATCAGGTCGAGGGGGGCGGCGGCAGCGGCCAGGAAACGGCGCAGCGGCCCGGTGCCGCGCAGGGCGGGCGGCAGGTCGCGCAGCGCGTCCCGGACGGCGGGCGGGAGCGCGGCGAGTTCCTCCGTGCCCGGCGGGCGGTCCTCGCGGCGGTGCACGGCGGGCAGCAGGTCGTAAAGGATCTCGCCGGTGCCGTGGTCGGCGGTGCACAGGGCGCTCGCGCGGGAGCCCGCTGCGGCGTGGTGGCGGCCGCCGTCCCAGGCGAACACCGTGTAGTAGTGCCGGCGGCCGGGCGGGGCGGCGAGGTCCTGGAAGTGGTCGGTCACGGGCCCGTCGTAGACGACGGTGCCGTCGTCGGGCGTCTCGGGGTGGGTGCGTTCGCGGCGCACGACCCGGACACCCAGCTGTACGGCGCCGTCGAGGAACGCCATGGCGGGCGGGTTCGTCCAGGTCAGGTCGATGCGGTGGCCCGCCGGGTGCGGAACGGCCCGGGTTTTGGTGGGTGTCTTGGCGGCTTCGGCCGGGACGCTCATCGCTCCACCCCGCCCCGTACGGTGAGCAGGATGGGCGGGTCGTATCCGGGGCGGGCGAGTTCGAAGGGGCTCAGGTCGATGACGCCGTCGGCGTCCACTCCCGCGCGTGGGTCGCGGCTGAACTGGGTGACGGTCAGGGAGGCGACCTGGGGCAGGCTCTGGGCGGCGTCGTAGACGCGGCTCAGGTAGAGCGGTTCGCCGAAGTCGACGCGGTCGAAGGCGAGCAGGTCGCCGACGGCCCGTTCGACGGCGGCCTTGACGTCGGAGTGCAGGAAGTACGCCTCGGCCCGCACGTCCGCCCGCAGGTACACGTCGACCGGTTCGGGGCCGAGGACGCGCAGGGTGGTGCCGACCATGCGGGTGCGCTCGAAGGCGGCGAGCAGGTCGCGGCGCAGGAGTTCGGACGGTTCGGTGACCCGCCCGTTGGGGGCCACGTGGAGCACGATCTCGTTCCAGCCGGTCGCCACGGCGCGTGCCTTGCCCACGCCCGGGGTGGCGAGGGCGAGTTCGACGTGGTCGTCCGCGGTGACGGCACGGCCCTGCGCGCGATGCAGCCGCGGGGCGAAGGCACGGGCCTGCTCCAGCGACTCGGCCGGGGTGCCCCCGGAGCCCCCGGCCGGGGCGACGGCGTCGCGCAGCCCCGGGAGGGACACCTCGAACGGGGTGCCTGGAGGCACGTTGCCGCCGGGACCGCCTCCGCTGCGGTAGGTGGCCAGTACCCGCACCGGGTTCTGGGTGGTGCCGCGGGGCGGGCGGGCCCCGTTCACGCCGTCGCCGAAGAGCAGCGTGGTCCGCCCCGACGCGTCCCGCTGGACCTGGAAGACGCGGTCGCCGGGTGCGGCGTCGGCGAGCGCGGAGGTCTCGTGCCACCGGGTGCTGCCCGCGGGTTCGGTGACGGTGACCCGGACCGTGCCCGCGATGACGGGGGCGCGGGCGAGCGGGTGGAGCTGGCCCGGGCCGCCGTCGGAGAGGCCGGTCTGCTCGTCGGTGACGGTGGTTCCGGCGACCGCGGGCAGGGGCGCGTAGCGGCGCACTCCCCCGTCGAGCACGGGTCCCAGGTCCTGATCGCCTATCACGACGGTGTGCGGGGTCTCGAAGCGCAGGCGCTCGCCGTCGCCGGTCGTGGTCTCGAAGGCGGTGCCTTCCGGGACGGTCAGCGGCAGCTCGTCGGTGGGGGCGTCGACACCCACCACGAGGTCGACGATCGCGGGGGCGGGCGGCCGCAGTTCGTGGCCCAGCAGACGGGCCAGCTGGACCAGCGCGGCGGGTTCGTCGCTGGTGGCGGGGAAGAGCTGGGCGGCGATACGGGTCTGGTAGTAGAGCGTGATGTCGCAGGCGTGGGCGAAGAGTTCGATGAGCAGCACGCCGAGGTCGTGCTCACTGCGGTCGGTCCACTCGGGCAGGGTGCGCGCCGCGATGTCCAGCATCGCCGTGCGCAGGGCGTCGTAGCCGAGGGCCGTGTAGTCGATGGGCTGCCCGCGTACCTCGCTCACCGTGGCATCGCCTCCTCACTCCGCCGCCAGCGGCAGCTCGAAGCGCTGCACGAGGCCCGCCGGGTCGGGGACGTAGTCGAAGGACACGACCAGTTGGTGGCCGTCGCGGCGCAGCCGGACCGGGGAGGTGAGGCGGGCCTCGGGGAGCCGGGTGCGTACGGCCTGTTCGATCTCGTGGGCGATGAGGGTGCGCAGCGTGCCGTCGTCGGGCTCCTGCAGCCGGTGCTGGACTCCGCCGCCGTAGTCCCGCAGCAGGACCCGCTCCCCCGGCCGGACGGACAGCAGGTGCCGCAGGTCGTCGGCGAGCTTCCCGGCGCCCGCGCGCCGGGCCACCCGCCCGCCTTCGATACGGAACGGGAAGGACATGCCGCCGAGCGGCCGGCCGGCGTCGTTCATCGGATGTGTCCCTTCTGCTGCTCCGGCACGGGGCCCGGGAACTGGCCGGGCAGCGGGACGTCGAGGAACGCCTGCCGGAACTGCTGGCCGGGGGTGTCGGCGGGGGCCCAGTTCTGGACGGCCTGACGCACGACCTGCTGCCAGGCGCGCAGGTCGGCGAGGTGGGTGATGACGGCGGCGGTCCAGGCCCAGAAGTCGGGGTCGTCGTCCTTCGTGGACAGGGGTTGGGCACGGACGGTGAGGATGGCGTGGACTCCGCTGCCCAGGGCCTCGAAGTTGGGCCGTACCCCGGGGTCGTCGACGTTGTCGCCCTGCGGGGGGTCCATGGCGTTCAGGCGTGCGCGCATGGCCGTCACCAACTCGTCAGTGCAGGCGGCGTGGTCGGGGCCGAGTCCGGTGGGGCCGGTGGCCATGGCGTGCTCCTCTCCGGGGGTCAGGCCAGGACGGTGGGGTTGCCGGGCAGGATCAGGGACACGGGTGCGCCGAGGTTGCCGATGCCCTGGTCGGTGAGGCGGGCGAGGGGCAGCGAGCCGTTGTTGAGCGTGATCTTCGGGCCGCTGATCGCCACGCCGTCCGCCGAGAGGCTGATGCTGGACGCCCCCGCCTTGATCGTCACGTTGCCCTTCGCCAGGACGATCTCGGCGGTCCCCGTCCCGTGCCGCACGGACGCCCCGTCCCGCGTGAACTTCACGGCATGTCCGTCGTGATGGGTCAGCGTGACCCCGTCCTTGTCATGCAGGTGCAGGGTGTGGCCCGCCTTGGTGAGCAGCATGCGGCCGGCGGGGGGCGGCTCGGGCCACTCGTCGGAGAGCTGCTGGACACCGGTCCACACCGGCAGCGTGGACTCGCCGCCCTCGAACTGGACCCAGACCTTGCATCCCTTCTCGGGCAGGAAGAAGACCCCGTACGGCAGCGCGGGCCTGGCCAGCACGGTGTCGTCCTCGAACAACGCCGGTACGGTGACGGTGAGTCGGCCGGCGCCCGCCGTGTTGTCCTTGACGAGGCCGCTGTAAATCCCGTAGTGATCGCGGGCCATCGGTCTGTCCCCCTGTCCCTTTCGGTCCGGTCCGGCTAGCGCACGCAGCGGAAGTCGGTCCGGTAGCCGTTGCCGTCGATGGTGTGGGTGGCGCTGCTGACGTACCACTGGCCCGCGAAGCGTGTGTGCACCCCGCGGATCTCCACGTTGGACTTGGCCCGCAGCCAGATGGTGCCGACCGTCGTACCGCTCGCCGTCATGCCGAGGCGCCTGGACTCCAACGAGCCGCCGGTGGAGTCGAGTTCGGCCTGGTCCCGGGCGACCGCGCCCACCTTCTTCCGGCGGGAGAGCAGCGTGCGCTGCAGTTCCTCCTTGCCTTTCGCCCCGGCCTCGTACAGGGCCTTCATGCGGGCGTGGTCGGCCGCGTTGACCCGGTCCCGCAGGTCGGTGGGGAGCGGCCAGAGGGCGACCTCGGCGGGCGGTGGCTGCGGGCTGCGTACCGTACGGCCCTCGTCGTCCAGGTCGTTGATCTCCTTGACCTGGTCGACGTAACCGGTGTCGAAGGCCGGGGAGAAGGACATGAGGTTGCTGTCCGGGCCCATGCGGTAGCGCAGGACGAGGGTGTCCGGCCGGCGCAGCCGGACGATGTGGCGCTCGGGGACGAAATAGAGCACCTCGCGGTCGCGCTCGTCGAGTTCCACGAAGCACTTGGCGTGGTGCCGGGTCGCGAGGTCCTGCAGGAAGGCGAGGTCGGTGACGCCCGCCTGGTGCTCCTCGACCACCTTCGGGTCCGGGACGAGGCGGGTCTCGACCGTGCCGAAGCGGTGCTCGTCCGCGACCTTCCTGACGATCGCGGTGACGGTGGTGTTCTTGAACTTGCGGTTCTTCTCGTCCAGGCCCATCACGATGGACCCGTCCTCGCCGTGCAGCCTGACGGTGGGGGCGCCGTTCTCCGGGTAGCCGGTCTCCACCTTGGTGATGAGGGCGCGCAGCATCAGGGCGTGCTGGCCGGTCTCGGCGTAGCCGAGGTCGATCTCGGCGTGGCAGCCCTCGATCAGGGCGTCGGCGTACGCCAGCCGGGGGTCGTTGACGGTGAGGGAGAAGTTGTCGGCCTGCCGGTCGTCCTCGACGACCTGGACGGAACCCACCCATGGCGTGATGTCCTGGCCCGCGACACGGACCGCGAAGTAGGGGGTGCGGGTGCGGGCCGCCATCAGAAGCTCCTGGTCCGCACGGCACGGGTGGCGGGCGCGGCGTCGGGCAGGCGCAGCAGGTCCCCGGGGGCGAGGTCGAAGGGGTGCAGCAGGGGGTTGGCGTCGAGGACGCGCCACCACAGGTGTGCGTCGCCGAGTGCGCGACGGGCGACGAGGTCGACACGCTCGCCGTGCCGGACCCGGTGCACGCGGTCGCCGGGCAGGGCCGGGGCGGGCTCGGCGATGTTCAGGGCGAGCACGCGCCGGGTCCGGCCGTCGGGGCCGGCGGTCTCAAGGATCGGCGCTCCGGTGAACCGGGAGCCGGGGTCGGCGGGCATGGTCAGGCTCCTGAGGGCGGCGGGACGGGGTCGTACGGCGTGGTCTCGGTGAGGGTGAGCTGGATTTCGGCGCGCAGCGGGGCGAGATCCGCGGTGAAGAGCTGCTCGGTGATGGAGACCTCGGTGACCAGGCACTCCAGGACGCGGTCGCCGTAGACGAAGCGGCAGTCGGGCGGGGCCTCGAACAGGTGCCGCTGCGCGGTGTACAGGCCGGTGAATCCGGTCCGGGACGTCTTGGCCTCGGGCCATCGCCCGGTGCGCGGATGGACGAACGCGCGGTACTTGGCGAGTTCGGGTCCGATGCCGCCCGCCTCGTCGCGCTCGATGAGCGGATCCGGTGGGCGGTCGGGGGCGCCGTTGACGAGCACCGTGAAGGAGATGGTGCGGTCGCCGCCGCCGGTGTACTGGTGCAGCGGCAGCAGCGTGCCCGGGGCGGTGAGGGCGGCGTAGGAGACGGACCGCTTGTCGGTGAGGGTGGCCGGGTTGTACTGGAAGCGGACCTGGAGATCCGGGCTGACGCCCACGGCGACGAGCAGCCCGCGCCGGGGGGTGGCGGGAAGGGTCATCGGCGCCTCCTCGGGCCTCTCATGCCGGGGCCGACGGCAGTCCGCCGGTGCGGAAGTCCTGGGTGGCGCGCAGCGCGTCGAGCTTGACCTGGAGCTGCGCCACGATGTCGTCGGTGAGCAGCCGGGCGGAGTCGGCCTCCAGGCGCTCGGCCTGTACGGTGACGCTGAGCCCGGTGATGTTGACGGACTGGTCGACGGTCTGTGGAGCACCGGGGGCCGCGGCGGCGAGCATGCCGCCGGGGGCGAGCGGACCGGAACCGGCGGGCCTGGCGGGGCGGGCCGTTCGCGGTGCGGCAAGGAGCGCTGGCCCCGCCAACGCGAGCGGGCCGGTGCCGGGCGGGCCGCCGAACGGTCCGAGGCCGGCCTCTCCGGTGAGGGCGTCCCAGGCGCCGCCGATCGCGTCGCCGACGGTGTCGCCGATCCCGCCGAAGAAGTCCCCGATGGCACCGCCCGCGTCGAGGGCCAGATCCCGGATGCCGCCGAGCACGTCGAGGAAGCCCCGGCCCAGGTCGCTGACCTTCTCCAGGACGCCGCCCAGGCCGCCGACGACGGTCGCGAGGGAGGCGAGGGGGCCGGCGACCGCGGTGAGGATGGCGGCGAGGGCGGCCAGGAAGCCGAGGATGAGCAGCATGCCGCCGATGAGCTTGAGGAACTGCTCACCGGTGAGGTTGGCCAGCAGGGCGATCAGGCTGCTGAGCCCGGTGAGGAAGGTGCCGAGCCCGTTCGCCGCATCCACGGAACTCTTGGACAGGGTGCCGAGGGCCAGGCCCAGCAGCCAGACGAACCCGGCGATCGCGGCGAAGCCGACGCCGATCTTCCACATGTCCTCGTCCTTGACGGCGGCCAGCGCCTGCATGAGGGGCGTGATGGCGTCGAAGAACTGCCCGAGCCCCGGCACCACTTTGGCGATGTCGTCCTTGAACGTACGGAACGCGTACCCCAGCCCCGCCGTGAACGCCGCGATCGCCGCGAACCCCACGACGATCCGCTTCACCTCCTCGTCCTTCAGACCCGCCAGAGTCGTCATCAGCCCGGAGATCGAGTCGAAGAACTTCGCCAGCCCCGGCAGGAGTTCGTCGATCGCGCCCTTGAACGCCCGGAACGCCCATCCCAGCGCGAGCGTGAACCCGGCGATCGCCACGAAGCCGGCGGCGATCCTCTTCAGATCGTCGGCCTTGAACCCGGCCAGGGACTGCATCAGCTTGACGATCGCGTAGAAGAAGGGCAGCAGCCACTGAACGACCGGTTTGATGTCGGTGGTGAACTGCTGGAACGCCTCGCCGAGGCCGGCGACGAAGCGGTCGATCGCCCAGAAGCCGAGCCCGATCTTGAGCAGTTGCTCCCAGTCGAACCCGGCCAGCGTGTTCATCAGGTGGACGAGGGAGACGAGCAGCAGCGCGACGGCGACCGCGGCCACGATGGACCGCTTGCCGAACAGCGCGAGGGCCTCGGCGACCCCGATCAGGAACAGGATGATCACCGTCAGCCCGGCGGCCAGCAGCACGAGCAGTCCGAGCAGCTTCCACAGGTCGACACCGTCGAGGAGACCGCCGCCCTGGACGACGACGTCCACGCCGCCGAACACGTTGATGCCCTGGAGGAGGAGGTCGTGGATCGCCTCCAACAACGCGACGGCGGGGACTCCGAGGTGCCACAGCGAGTCGTCGATGCGGGCCAGGCCCGCGATGATGTCGTGCAGGTGGATGTGGGAGCGGGTGTCCAGCCACTGCATCAGGCTCAGGAGAGGCAGGAATTTGCCGAGCAGGGCCCAACTGAAAGCGGAGAAGGCCGTGATGGCGGCGATCTCGATCAGCAGATCCTCGTTCATCACCTGCACACGCAGCCGGGACTGCCGCGTCTGGCCCAGACCGTCCACCAGGTCCTGGGTCATCAGCCGCAGCGCACCGCCGAGTTCCTTGAGCCGGTCGTCGATGCTTTCGAGCGGCGGGCGCACGAACTTGATCAGCCCGTCGCTCACATACGCCCCGACGATCCGCGCACTGGAGTCGGTGAGTGCCAGGGACAACGGCAGGACGCCCTCCACGGCCCGCACCTCCTCTCCGTCCGCGGGATGTCAGCTCCGGCCCGCCCTGCGGGCCCGTTCCACTTCCTCACGCTGTTCGGCGAGCACATCGGCCAGCAGCCGTACGTAGGCCCGCCGTTCGTCCAGATCGAGTCCCATCGCCTCCGAGTAGCTCCAGTGCAGGTGGTAGCCGAGCGCGAAGACCTCCTGACGCAGGCGGTCCGGCCCGGCTACGTAGGGGTGAAGAAGCCCTCCAGGTCCACCGCGGTGCGGATCAGCCGCCCGCAGTCGGCGCAGTCGATCTCCCGGCTGAGGTCGAGACCCGGCATGCCGTCGCGGAACGCCTGCTCGATGCGGCCGCGGTCGGGCATGGTCAGGTCGCTGACGAGCCGGGTGCCGAGGGCTTCACGGCGTGCGTCCGGCATCCGCTCGCCCTGCTCGTCGGCCACCTGGGTCAGACAGCGGGTGAGCAGCGCGTTGGTGCCCCGGGAGGGGTTCTCGCGGGCGGCGCCGGCGACCTTCTCCTCGTCCAGGCCGGTGGGCAGGCGGAAGGTCAGCCTGGTGTACCAGGTGCCGCCGGTGCGGTCCTCGTAGCCGTCGGCCAGGTCCACGGTGATGGTCAGCGCTCCGGCCGCGTCCCCGCGCCGTACGGGGAAGCCCTCAAGGTCCTCCAGGGCCGTGGTGGTTCCGTGGCAGGAGGGGCAGGTGTAGTGGGCGGTCAGCTCGCTGCCGAAGGTGATCTTGCGCAGCTCCAGCAGGAGGTAGTTGCGGTCGGGCGAGGTGAGCGCGGCGACGGTGCGGTGCGGCACGGGCTCGATCTCGCCGAGCCGGCGCAGGCAGGACGTGAGCAGCTCGGTGACCAGCTTTCCGCCGTTGGCGCGCAGCCTGCGGTCGGCGAGCAGGGCCTCCTCGTGGCCGGTCATCTTGCGCAGGACGGCGGCCCGGTGGAGCCGGCCGTCCTCGTCGAGGTGGCCGACGGGCAGCTCGGTCTCGTGCTCGCGCGTCCTGCGGCCGGCGGGCGAAGGGGCTGCGTCAGCTCCGGCGGGGACGGTGGCGGTCATGCGACACGCTCCATGCCGTCGTGGGCGATCTCGATGATCTGCTTGAACAGCCCGGCCGAACCGGCCTCCAGATCGCTGAACTTGGAGGAGATCACCCACGCCCCGTAGACCGCGAAGCGCATGACCTCTTGCTGGTTCTCGGTCTTGACCACGGCCATGTTGCGCCGCACCGACGAGCCCGCGGACGCACCGTTGAGCCGGAACATCTCGGAGAACCAGTCCTTGAAGTAGGTGTCGAAGCGGCTGCCGTCGACGTTGCGCTCCAGCACCAGGTTGTCGAACTTGACCACCTGGCTGGAGATCTTGTGCACCACCTGGCTGCCGCTGTCGGGCTGTTCGAGGACCTCCGTCGTGCCCTCGCCGAGTCCGGTCACCTTGGTCACCGGGCACTGGGTTCCGTCGATCTCGACCAGGAATCCGTGGGTGCGGTAGGACTCCTGGAAGGTCAGCTCGGACATGGTGTCGTCTCTCCCTTGTGTGGCCGGTCAGTTGTCCGCGGCCGTGGCGGCGCTGTCCTGCTGGCCGACGACGACGAGGATCGATTCGGCGGGTGTGGACGGGAAGAACAGGACCTCCACGGTGAACAGCCCGGCCTGCACGTCGGCGGGCGGGTTGTTCCCGGCGTCGCATTTCACGCTGAAGACCTGGTCGGCGGGGCCCGGGCCGAACGCGCCCTGCCGCCACAGCCCCAGCAGGAACGGCGTGACCACGGTGAACCGGACGTTGCGGCGCAGCTGGTCCGTGTTCGGCTCCTGGACGACGAAGGTCAGTCCGTCGCGCAGGGACGCCTTCACGAAGTTGAACAGCCGCCGCACCCCGACGAACAGCCAGCGGGTGTCGGTGGACAGGGTCCGGGAGGCGTCGATCACGATGCCCGCGCCGGGCACGGCCCGGATGCCGTTGACCCCGCCCTCGCGCACCAGGTCGGTGTGGTCGCGGTCGGTCATGTCGTACTGCACGCCGAGCGCGTCGGTCAGCCGGGCCTCGGTCCCGGCCGGTGCCTTCCACACGCCGCGCGCGTCCGCGATCCGTGCGTAGACGCCGAGCACCTGGCCCACGGGCGGGATCCGCAGCAGGGGCCGGGCGGCGGCGGGATCGGGGTCGAGGACGTCGATCCACGGGGCGTAGAGCGCGCCGAAGACCTTGCGTCCGCGCAGGGCGGCGGCGTAGGCCTTGGCGCCCTCGCGGTCCGCATCGCGGGGGACGGTGCCGACGAACATGGCGTCGCCGCGCCGCTCGCAGTGCGCGAGGCAAGCCGCCACCACGCCGACGGAGGTGGTCTCCGGGCACGCCAGCAGCTGGATGGGGACATCGGTGAACGCCTCAAGGCCGGTGCGCCGGACGGGGTCGCCGGTGAAGTCGGCGTCGGTGGGCGGGGCCCCGTCGGAGCCCTGCGTGGCGCCGGTCGCGCCGAGCACGAAGGTGCCGGCCGCCGGCAGGTCAAGGCCCGGTCCCGAGGCGCTGTCGAGGTCGGTGACCGTGATGTACGCCGATCCTGAGGCCGGGTCGTTCACCACGGCTTCGGCGTAAGCCTCGTGGGTGTCGGACATGGACAGCGCCGAGAACCGTTCGACCTCGGTGCCGCCGCGCCCCACCACCAGGTCGAACTCGGTGCTGCTGATGCGCGCGGCGGGCGCGGGTACGGCCGGGAGGGCCGGAGTGGGGTCCCAGGCCAGCAGCCGCCAGCTCTCGGAGACGGCGGTGGCGGTGCGATGGTGCTCGGCTCCGGCGACGGGGACGGCACCGCTCAGGCCCAACGCGGTACGGGCGTCGGTGACGCCGGCGGCGGGCGCGTCGACGGCGATGGTGGAGCCGGTGCCGTAGCGCGCGGACAGCAGCACGAGGTGGTTGTCATGGGTGAGTTCGGCGGTGAAGGCGCGGGCCTGGCGGTTGACGGCGGCGGCGAGTTCGGCGGCGGTGACGGCGGCCGGATCGGCGAAGTCGGCGTTGCCGAAGCGGATGGTCTCCCCCGGTGTCGTGCCGTCCACGACGACCTCGACGGCCGATCTGTCGGGCACCGTCGCCGTCGGCGCCGCGGCGGCCCGCACATGCCCGCGGACGGCGATGCGCAGCGCGGAGCCGGTGCCGAAGCCGCTCGCCGTGTCCACCATCACGGCGGTGGTTCCGGCGGCGAGCGCGGCGTCGCTGCTCGCCGCGCCGGCGGTGAAGTCGAAGGGGGCGGGCGCGGTCACGACGAGTCGGGTCCAGGCGCCGGGCGTGCCGGGTGCGGCGGCCAGGGCCAGCCGTCCGCCGGGGGCGACGGCCGCGCGGACGGCGGTGGTCTGACGGTTGACCGCGCGGGCGGCCTCCTCGGCGGAGGCGGTGCCGATGGCGGCGAAGTCGGCGGCCCGGAAGGCGACCGTGATCGTGCTGGTGGAGCCGCGGGTGGTCAGCTGGAGCTGTGCCGTGTCCCCGTCGGCGAGGGCGTAGGGCTCGCCCTTCGCCGCGATCACCTGCGCGGGCACGGCGGACGCGCCCCGGGGGTGGTCCTCGACGGTGACGGTGAGGCCGTTGCCCCAGGTGCCGGGGTCGGGGCTGCCCCGCGTCCCGGCCCTGATCCGCAGGGTGGGCAGCGGTGTGGCGGCGCGGTCGGCGAGGACGGCGGTGGCGGGCCGGGCTCCGGCGCCGGTCACCCGCACCACGTAGGCCTCCGAGCCCCCGTTGTCGAAGTAGCCGCGCACGGCGTGCGCTCCGTAGGCACGCGGCAGGGTCGCGGTGCCGGGCACGAAGGTGCCGAAGGCGGCGGTGAAGTCGGCGAAGCCACGCACCTTGACCGGCCGGTCGGCGACGCCTCGCTCGGCTCGCACCAGGATGCCCGCGACGGAGACCGGTGCGGCGGGCACGGCCGGGGCCGAGCGGCCGTCCGTCTCCACGACGGTGACGCCGATGTCTGCGGCCATCGCACTCTCCTCCCTCTGTCAGGGCTCGGTCTGTCAGGCCTCGGTCGCGCTGGAGCCGCCGGGCTGCTGCCCCACCACGATCCGTACGGTCTCGGCGGGCCGGGCGGCGTACAGGTACACCTCCAGCCGGAAGATGCCGCGGGCGACATCGGCCGGCGGGTTGTTCTCGGCGTCGCACTTGACGGTGAACACCTGGTCCGGCGGGTCGGATCCGAAAGCGCCCTGCCGCCACAGCCCGAGCAGGAACGGCGTGACCACGGTGAACTTCACCATCTGCCGCAGCCGGTCGTCGTTGGGCTCCTGCTGGGCGAAGGTCAGCCCCTCCCGCAGGGAGGACTTCACGAAGTTGAACAGCAGCCGGACGTTGACGAACTGCCAGCGCGGGTCGGCGGACAGGGTCCGGGAGGCGGCGACGACGATGCCGCGGCGGTGCAGCGGGCGGATCCCGTTGACGCCGCCCAGGCGGACCAGGTCGGTGTGCTCGCCGTCGCTGAACGCGGCGGCCACGTCCAGGGCGCCGCGCACCTGGGCGGCGTCCCCGGCGGGCGCCTTGTGCACGCCGCGTTCCTGTTCGGTCCGCGCGTACACGCCCATGACATGGCCCTCGGGCGGGACGAAGCGGGCCGGGGCGGGGCCGGTGCCGGCCGGGTTGTCGACCAGGATCCAGGGCGTGTACAGGGCTCCGTAGACCTTGCTGCCCCGCAGGGCTGCCGCGTAGGTACGGACGGTCTCGACGTAGTCGCTGACGGCCTGGGAGTAGTCGGCGGGGCTGCGCGGGACGGTGCCGTCCGGTGCGCCGCGGTCGGGCGGGGAACCGACGTAGAGGCAGTCGCCGCGGGCGGCGCAGTAGTCCAGCGCGGCGCGGGCGACCGAGCGGCGCGCGGCGGTGGGGAGCAGGTGCGCGTCGGGTACGGCGAGCAGTTGCACGCGGGTGGTGTCCAGGGCGGACAGGCCGGTGCGGGCGGCTGCCGCACCGATGAGGTCCCCGGCCCCAGGCGGCTGTTCGGCGGCCGCGCCGAGGGCGGCGCCGGAGACCACGGCGGGGCTGTCGGCGCCCGGCCGGGCGCCCGTGGTGAGGTCGGTCAGCAGGAGGTAACGCGAGCCGCTGACCGGGTGGTTGAGCCGGTCGGGCGCGTAGCCGGGGGCGTCGGACTCCATGCTCAGCCCGGTCCACTCCTCGACCACGGACCAGGGCGCGGTCGGCCGCTCCCGGTAGCGCACGTCGAGCCGGAACTCGGCGGTGGTGACGGCGGCTCCGGCGGGCAGGGCGGTGCCGAGCGCCCCCGACCAGGTGACGGTCGCGGTGGCCGGGTCGACGTCGGTCAGCTTGCGGTGCAGGGGCGTCACACCGGTCGGCGGGAAGCGCAGCACCGTGCCCGGGGCGAGGCCCGCGGTGGACTCCAGCCGGGCAGCGGTGTCGCCGGCCGCCACCGCCGTGGCCAGCCGGGTGCTGCCCCGTGGATCGTCCCGTACGTCGACCCGCAGCGCCTCGCCCCACAGCCCGGGATCCGGGGATCCGCGGTATCCGGCCGTGACGCGCAGACAGGCGGCGGGCGGTGACTGGCGGTCGGTGAGCGTGGTGGAGGCCGCGGTGGTGCCGGGACCGACGACCCGCACGACGTGGGCCTCGCGCCCACCGTTGCGGAAGAAGCCGTCCAGCGCGTGCCAGAGGTAGCCGTCGGAAACCGGTCCGCCGAAGCGGGCGGCCGCCTGTTCGGGGGCCGAGACCCGTACGGGGCGGTCGGGCACCCCGCGCCGGGTGCGGCCGACGAAGGCGGCGACCGAGGTCGGCGCGGCCGGCAGGGCCGGGGCGGCACGGCCGTCGGTCTCCTCCACGTTGATGCCCACCTGCAGCGGCATGGGCGGTCTCCTTCCACGTCGTGCCCGGTTGCGTCCTCGGGCGGCGTACGGCGGTCCGGGGGGCCGTACGTCACCTCCTCCGGCGCCCCGTCACCTCCTGGCCGTGGGGTGCGTCGGCCGGTGCGACGCGGATGCCGATCTCGCGCACCCAGGGCATCTCGCGCCGCGGGCCCGTCTCGGTCCAGGTGCCGATCCGCACCACGACGGGTGCCGGCACGCCCCGGTCCCGGGTGTCGGGGACCGGTGCCGGTACGACCCACAGCGGCAGATACCGGCCGCCGGCCCGCAGCCCCCGGTCGGGGACCAGTCTGCGCAGCACCGCGGCCCGGACGACCAGCGACTGCTCCCGGTCCCGGGCGGCGGGCAGCAGCCGGTACTCGGCCAGCACCGGCCGGGCAGGCGGCCGTACGGCGCACGTGGTGCCGTCGGCCCGGCGCCGGAAGCTGTCGCGCTGGACGGCGGGACCGGCCCGCTCCGGGTCGTCTCGCAGGTCGCTCAGCTCCACCAGGAGCACGGGGTCGGGCAGCGCGTCGGCGGCGGCCGGGCCGTCCAGCGGCGCTTCCTCCACCACCACGGGAACCTGCACGGAGAGCGTGGCGCCGGGGCCGACGGGGGTGCGCAGCGGGTGGGTGGGATCCAGCGTGAGCCGGGTCTCGTCCGCCGTGTCGTCGTGGACGGCGGCGATCACGTCGTAGGACTGCGGTGTCCCGCCCGTGCCGGGGTCGACGAGGATCCGGTTGCGGGCGCGCAGCCTGCGCCGGACGGGCGAGAGCCTGAGTTCGGTGCCGCCCGCTGCGGCCGGGCGCAGGGGCAGCCGGTGGGCTCCGGGCAGCGGGACGGGTTCGGCCAGTACGGCGACGAGGGCGGACTCGGCGGCGACGAGCGGTTCGTCGCCGATCGCGAGCAGTTCGTCGAAGGACATCTCCAGCGGCTGGTCCGTCAGGCAGCGCAGCGTGAGTCGGGTGATGGCGCCGCGCCGGTCCCGGTCGATGCCGAGGTGCCGTTGTTCCCAGGTGCCGGGGCGGGCCGCCGGCAGCAGCCAGCGGTGCTCCTCGCCCGGGGCGTCGGCGGCGTCGGTGTAGCCGAACTCGGCGAGGAACGGCCGGCCGGCGGTGCCGTCGGCGGGCTGGTCCGAGCGGATCCACAGGCGCAGTTCACCGGCGCCGCTCAGGTCGAGTGGGGCGCCCGGCACGAATTCGGCCCGTGCTCCGCCGGCCGCGGCACGCGCGCTCAGGTGTATCGCGGGCGTACCGCTCGGCGTGTCGTCGGCCGGGACCTGGGTGACGGCCAGCAGGGTGGGCGCGGTCGACACCCACGGCTGGTCGAACCCGTGCACGACGACGTCCATGGCGCCCCTCCCCCTCGCCGGCTACCGCGACGCCGGCCACGCTAGGGCGCCCGGCGTCACGGGGCCGTTACCGGAAGGCCCCGCCGGTTCCGGCCCAACTCCCGTGCGGATGAAGGCCGTCGGGCATGAACGCCCCCTCGGGTTGGGAAGCCACCCCTCATCTCCTCGCTCTGTCCGTTCCGGTACTCGACGAAGGAGCCCCTGTGCCGAACCACAGCCGAGTCACGCGCCGTCTGGGCCTCAGGATCGCGTTGGCCGCCGCGGTCACCGCGCCCCTCTCCAGCGCAGCACTGCCCACCTCCGCGGCCTCGGCGGGCGAGCGTCCACCCCGCCGGCATCTCCAGGCCATGTCCTTCAACCTGCGGTTCGCGAGCACCACGGAGCCCAACAGCTGGACCGTGCGCAGACCGGTGATGCGCGAGCTGCTGCGCCGCGAGGCCCCGCACGTCATAGGCACCCAGGAGGGCCTCTTTTCGCAGCTGCTCGACATCGACGCCGACCTCGGCCCGCGCTACGACTGGGTGGGCACCGGCCGTCTGCACGGCAGCCGCGACGAATCCATGGCCGTCTTCTACGACTCCCATCGACTGCGCCCGACCGAGTACGACCACTTCTGGCTCTCCGACGCCCCGGATGCGATCGGCTCCAACACCTGGGGTGCCGCCTTCCCCCGTATGGTCACCTGGGTCAGATTCCGTGATCTGGCCGACGGCGGGCGGGAGTTCTACGTCCTGAACACCCACTTCGACCATGTCAGCCAGTTCGCCCGGGTGCGCAGCGCCCGGCTCATCGCCGAGCGGATCGCCGGGTTCGACCGCTCGCTGCCGGTCGTGGTGACCGGTGACTTCAATGTCGCCGCCCACAAGAACGCGGTGTACGACACCCTGCTCGGTTCCGGTCTCGTCGACACCTGGGACACCGCGCGCGAGCGCAGTGCGCTGTACGGGACCTTCCACGGCTACAAGCCGCTGAAGCCGAACGGCGACCGCATCGACTGGATCCTGAGCACGCCCGGCGTCACGGCGCACCGGGCGGTGATCAACACGTTCGCCGAGAACGGCCGGTTCCCGAGCGACCATCTGCCCGTGCAGGCGTTCCTGAGCCTGGGATGACACGAGGCCCCGCCCTGCCGCCGGGGCGGGGAGTGGGGGGCGCGGGGGGGGGGGGGGGGGTCTCCCGC
>NZ_JBHYJA010000005.1:32402-69783 GCF_042740355.1 Streptomyces sp. NPDC059010 | reverse complement strand
CCCCACTCACACACACACCCCCCCAACCCCATATAGATCGGTGTCTGGGGGGCTGGTTTTTGTTTATACCCCCCGCGGCTTACTCCCGCGTGGTACAACCCCCCCCCCCCCACCCCGTCGGGACGGTCATGGGGGCCTCGCTGTGCCTGTGCGGGATCAGCCCTTGCGGGTCTTGATCTCCTCGGTCAGGGCCGGGACGACGTCGAAGAGGTCGCCGACGACGCCGTAGTCGACCAGCTCGAAGATCGGGGCCTCGGCGTCCTTGTTGATCGCCACGATCGTCTTCGAGGTCTGCATACCGGCGCGGTGCTGGATCGCGCCGGAGATGCCGGAGGCGATGTACAGCTGCGGCGAGACCGACTTGCCGGTCTGGCCGACCTGGTTGGTGTGCGGGTACCAGCCCGCGTCCACCGCGGCACGCGAGGCACCGACGGCCGCACCGAGGGAGTCGGCGAGGGCCTCGATGATCGCGAAGTTCTCCGCGCCGTTGACGCCACGGCCACCGGAGACCACGATCGCGGCCTCGGTCAGCTCCGGACGGCCGGTCGACTCACGCGGCGTGCGCGCGGTCACCTTGGTGCCGGTGGCGGCGGCGGAGAAGGTCACGGCGAGGGCCTCGACCGCACCGGCGGCCGGGGCGGCCTCCACGGCGGCCGAGTTCGGCTTGACCGTGATGACCGGGGTGCCCTTGGAGACACGGGACTTGGTGGTGAAGGACGCGGCGAACACCGACTGGGTCGCGACCGGACCCTCGTCGCCGGCCTCCAGGTCGACGGCGTCGGTGATGATGCCGGAGCCCAGGCGCAGCGCCAGACGGGCGGCGATCTCCTTGCCCTCGGCGGAGGAGGGTACGAGAACGGCGGCCGGGGAGACGGCCTCGACGGCGGCCTGGAGGGCGTCGACCTTCGGGACGACCAGGTAGTCGGCGTACTCGGCGGCGTCGTGGGTGAGGACCTTGACGGCGCCGTGCTCGGCGAGGGCGGCGGCGGTGTCGGCGGCGCCGCCTCCCAGCGCGACGGCGACCGGCTCGCCCACGCGGCGGGCCAGGGTCAGCAGCTCCAGCGTGGGCTTGCGGACGGCACCGTCCACGTGATCGACGTAGACGAGAACTTCAGCCATGGGATTGCTCTCCTGCGGATTGCGAAGTCTTAAGGGGCGGGTGGGGTGTTGAGCCTCAAGCGGGCCGGTGCCCCTCAGATGAACTTCTGGCTCGCGAGGTACTCGGCGAGCTGCTTGCCGCCCTCGCCCTCGTCCTTGACGATCGTGCCGGCGGTGCGGGCCGGACGCTCGGCCGCGGTGTCCACGACGGTGTAGGCACCCTCAAGACCGACCTCCTCGGCCTCGATGTCGAGGTCGGACAGGTCCCAGGACTCCACCGGCTTCTTCTTGGCGGCCATGATGCCCTTGAAGGACGGGTAACGCGCCTCGCCCGACTGGTCGGTGACCGACACGACGGCCGGCAGCGACGCCTCAAGCTGCTCGGACGCGGCGTCGCCGTCCCGGCGGCCCTTGACCGTGCCGTCCTCGACCGAGACCTCGGACAGCAGGGTGACCTGCGGGACGCCCAGCCGCTCGGCCAGCAGCGCCGGTACGACACCCATGGTGCCGTCGGTGGAGGCCATGCCGGAGATGACCAGGTCGTACCCGGCCTTCTCGACGGCCTTGGCCAGCACCAGCGAGGTGCCCAGGGCGTCGGTGCCGTGCAGGTCGTCGTCCTCGACGTGGATCGCCTTGTCGGCGCCCATGGACAGCGCCTTGCGCAGCGCGTCCTTGGCGTCCTCCGGGCCCACCGTCAGAACGGTGATCTCCACGTCGTCGTCGGAGTTCTCGGAGATCTGCAGCGCCTGCTCGACCGCGTACTCGTCGAGCTCGGAGAGCAGACCGTCCACGTCGTCCCGGTCGACGGTCAGGTCATCGGCGAAGTGCCGGTCGCCAGTGGCGTCGGGCACGTACTTCACAGTGACAACGATCCTCAAGCTCACGCCGGCTCTCCTACTGCGTCGACATTTCTCTGCTGCCTACTTGCAGGCAGCATAGGCGCCCCAAGCGGCTGTTCCCGTTCGGGGCGACCCGCGCTCCGAGCGAAATATTACTCGTCAGTACACCCAGTTCGTCCCCGCTAAGCAAGCGCTTTGAACTGTGACCTTTGCAACGCAGCGTAATCGGATTCGGACGGCTTCGCAGAACGACGGGGGGCTTGATCGGTCACATCGGGCTGGTGAGCTCAGTCACGCAGGCCGTTGAAGCGGCCCTGGTGGTACAGGAGCGGACGTCCGGGACCGGTGGGGTCACCGAGCACGACCTCGCCCAGCACGATGCGGTGATCGCCCGCGGGCACACGCGCGACGATCCGGCACACCATCCAGGCCAGGACGTCGTCGAGGACCGGGACGCCTTCGGGGCCCTCGCGCCACACCGTGGGCGCTCCGAAGCGGTCGGCGCCGCTGCGGGCGAAGGTCGCGGCCAGCTCCTGCTGGTGCTCGCCGAGTATGTGGACGCCGACATGGTCCGTCCCGGCGATCGCCGGCCAGCTGGAGGCGCCGGTGCCGATACCGAAGGAGAGGATCGGGGGCTCGGCGGAGACAGAGGTGAGGGAGGTGGCGGTGAAGCCGACCGGGCCCGTCTCCCCGCGTGCGGTGATCACGGCCACTCCGGCGGCATGGCGCCGGAACACGGAGCGGAGCAGTTCGGGCGAGGCTGGCTGGGTGGTGCCGAGGTCGGACGTGGCCGTCATGGAGTTGTCCTTCTGCGAGGGGAGGCGTGCGGATCCGTGGCTGCTCAACAGCTCGGACAGCAGGCACTCGCGGTACGGGCCAGATCGACGTGGGCCCGTCCGAAGAGAAGGAGTTCCTCAGGCATACGGTCAGGCTGACGATAGGTGGTGCGCACAGTCAAGTACGTTCCGCGATGTGGGAGATGACTCACCCTCGGTATCGCCCCCATGTCACACCCCCTCAGACCGCTTCCCCGAGGGCCGCGATCACATCCGCCTTGCGCGGCTGACCGGTGGCCCGCCGCACGACGTGGCCGTCGGCGTCGAGCACCAGCACGGTCGGTGTCTTGAGGATGTCGAACCGCCGTACGAGGTCCAGGTTGTCCTCGGCGTCGAGTTCGACGTGGGTCACGCCCGGGACCATGCCGGCCACCTCGCCCAGCACGCGCCGGGTGGCCCGGCAGGGGGCGCAGAAGGCGCTGGAGAACTGCACGAGGGTGGCGCGCTCGCCCAGCGCCTCGCCCAACTCGGCCGCCCCGAGCCGCTTTCCGTCGTCGCGCCCGCTCACGCGCACTCTCCCGCTCCGCCGCCGCTGCAGCACTCCATAGGCGCTCGCCGCCGCGAGCACCGCCACGCACACCACAAGTCCGGTCATCACCCTGCTCAAGCATTCACAGGACTGCAAAGATTCCCGACTCCCCCGCGGACCGCCGATGCGGAATGCTTGATTCATGGACATCGATGTGAGGGGCCCGCGCTTCGGGGCGGCCGTGACGACCGTGGTGCTGGCGGTCGTGCTGGTCACCGGGAGCGCCTGGCTGCTGGCCTGGCAGACGCTGGCGTTCGCGCTGGGCGCGGCGGGCGGGGTGGCCCGTTCGCCGTACGGGTGGCTGTTCCGCAAGGCCGTGCGCCCCCGGATCGGGCCGCCGACCGAGTTCGAGGCGCCCGAACCGCCGCGGTTCGCCCAGACGGTGGGGCTGGTCTTCGCCGGCGTCGGGCTGGCCGGTTTCACGCTCGGGCCGGACTGGCTGGGGCTCGCCGCGACCGGGGCCGCGCTCGCGGCCGCTTTCCTGAACGCCGTCTTCGGGTACTGCCTGGGCTGCGAGATGTACCTGATCGTGCGGCGGGTGGCGGTGCGCGCAGAGTAAAGGCAGCGCCAAAATCCGAGGTGGATCAAGGGACTGACGTGACGAGGATCTCGCCGTTCCCAGGCACTTGGGCTTGGCCGTCGCGCGTTCTTGGGGCACGATCTGCGACATGCCGTTTACCTACGGCTGCGTAACTTTCCCACTGGGAGCCTCCTTCCCAGGCAGAAAAGGAAGGGTCCACCCCGTCCATGGCAGAGCTTGTCTACCGTCCCGTCGTCGGTTTCGCCCAGACCCTGTTCAAGGCGTGGGACCTCAAGATCGACTGCAAGGGGTCGGAGAACATTCCGCGCTCGGGCGGCGCCGTGCTGGTGAGCAACCACATCAGCTATCTGGACTTCGTCTTCAACGGCCTGGCGGCGCTGCCGCAGAAACGACTCGTCCGTTTCATGGCGAAGGAGTCCGTTTTCCGGCACAAGATCTCGGGTCCGCTGATGCGCGGCATGAAGCACATCCCGGTGGACCGCAAGCAGGGCGAGGCGGCGTACGCCCATGCGCTGGACTCACTGAGATCCGGTGAGATCATCGGGGTCTTCCCCGAGGCCACGATCTCTCAGTCGTTCACGCTGAAGAGCTTCAAGTCGGGTGCCGCGCGGCTGGCCCAGGAGGCAGGGGTGCCGCTGATCCCGATGGCCGTGTGGGGCACCCAACGCCTGTGGACCAAGGGCCACCCGCGCAACTTCAAGCGCAGCCACATCCCGATCACGATCCGGGTCGGCGAGGCGTTCGAGGCGTCCAAGGACAAGTACGCCGGTGCCATCACGCGCCAGCTGCGCGAGCGCGTCCAGGAACTGCTGGAGGCCGCGCAGCGCGCGTACCCGGTGCGGCCCAAGGACGCCAACGACACGTGGTGGATGCCGGCGCATCTTGGTGGGACCGCGCCCACGCCGGAGCAGGTGCGCGAGGCCGAGGCCCGCTAGGCGCTCCGCTTGGTGGGGCCGGGTGGGTAGTGCCGCGTTGTGTGCGTGGTTGTCTGCGGCGCCGTCGTGGCTTGTCGCGCCCGCGCGGCGGTAGCCGCAAATTCGGTACAGCCCCGCGCCCTTTAGGGGCGTTGCTGAACCGCCGTCGACGGGCGCAACATGATCTGCGCTCCGGGGCTGAACTTCTGTAGTAGTTCGGCCAGTTCGGTCGCCGCCTGCTCTACTTCGGCCACCGGCATCGGCGCCATGCTCTCCAGCAGGAAGATGCCCGCGGTCGTCTGCTCGGTGAGGCGGGTGCGTGGGCCCTGGCGCCAGTTCCAGCGGCGGCAGGTCACGCCGGCGTCGTCGCGCCATACGACCTCGCCCGCGTCGGGGTGCTCGACGGCCTCCTCGCCACCGGCGACGGTGACGAAGTCCTCCTCGCCGGTCGCTCGCACCAGGTGCATACCGCCCTCGATGCGGTCGATGTCCTCGCCGCCCACGGGGATGAGGTGGGCGACGCTGATGGCGTTGTAGAGGTCGACCAGCAGGTTGATCCGGGGCAGCCCTGCCTCCGACAGTGCCCTCTTGGCCAGCGCCTCCGCGGAGTTGCGGGTGCGTGAGGGCTTCGATCCGAACGCCGTGTACACCTCCCGCCAGGCCGCCATGTGCGGGTCCTCGTGCGGAGCGCGTCCGTCCAGGCGTACGGCGAGCCGGCGGGCCGCGTCGTCGAGGAGCTCGGCACTGGCCTCGGTGCTCGGGCCGTTGACCAGCCCGTGCGCCTCGATGGCGACGTGGGTGAAACCGGGCGCGAGGGCGCGCACCTCGTCGGACACGGTCAGGGAGAGGGTCATGGCCTGCCTCGTAGCGCGATTCAGAGTGCGATGGGGAGCGTCTTCCACAGGTGCGGCCGGTCGGGGGCGGCCTTGAGGGCGCTCAGCACGGACGGGTGCGGTTCAGCATACAGGACTGGATAGTCCAGCTCATTGGACTCCGAGTCGGGCATGAAGGCCAGCCGCTCCCCGTCGAGCGAGAACCGGGCGTCCACTCCCGGCTTGTTGCCGCGCGGGTCCTGTCGATGCCAGGCGCCGTTGAACCGCACGGCGACCAGGCCGTGCACCACGTCGAGCTTCTGGTAGCACAGCGCGGTCGGGATGTCCTCGGCCCGCAGCAGCGCGGCCAGCGCGTGGGCCTTGGCGTAGCAGATGCCGGTGCCCTGCTCCAGGACGTCGGAGGCGCGCCAGGTGACACGGAGGTCGCCGGAGTCCTGGGAGTGCGCAATGGCGTCCCGCACGAACTCGAACGCCGCCCGCGCATAGTCATACGAATCCGCCACGCCGTCGGCGAGTCGGGCGGCCACCTCCCGCACCAGCGGATGATGATGGTCGATCGCCTCGTCAGCAGCCAAGTAGGCGGAGAGGTCGGCGGTTTGCTGGATCATCTGCATGGCAGCAGAGCGTAGGCGGTGACCGATCATGCAGTCAATTTATTTGCGGTTTAACGCATAGCTATACAGTGCAGAGCTGTCTGCCGGCAGAACGGCCGGACATCGCCGCAACCCTCGCGCCCGGCCACAACCCCTCCCCCACGCCGCCGGTCTCGTCAGCGACGCATCGTCGACCAGGGGGAATCCATGAAGCATCGACTGCTCGGAGCCGCGCTCGCCGGCTGTGCCCTTGCCGCCGTCGGGGCCGGGCCCGTACATGCCATGTCCGACCAGCTGTGGATCGACGTGCCGTCGGAGACGGTGCTGCCGGTGTCGGGCCCGGGCGGCTCGACCGAGCGCACCCTCACGGTGCGGGTCGCCCATGACAACACCGAGAACGAGGTCGCACCCGGTCGGCTGACCGTGGACGCGAGCGAGGTCTCCGCCTTCGCCCGGGTGGCGTGGCCCTCGAACTGCGTGCCCGAGTCGGCGGTGCGTGCGGTCTGCGACTTCCCGGGGATGCCGGCCGGGACGGACATCGTGACGGCGGCGCGACTCCGCCTGAGCGCGCTGCCGGACGCCGACCCCGCCGCTTCCGGACAGGTGCGCTACACCGCGACCGCCGGTGAACTGACGTCGTTCCCCGCGGAGACCCGGATCTCCCTGGGCGACGGCCCTGACCTCGGGCTCAGCCAGGCCGAGTACCAGCGCGACCTCAGGCCCGGCACGGACACCCGGGTGAGCGCGACGGTCGGCAACTCCGGCAACCGGTCCGTGGAGCGGACGCTGCTGTGGATCAACGCGTCGTACGGGCTGCGGTTCAAGGAGCGGCACTCCAACTGCGAGTACCGGCGGCACGAAACCGGGACGTCTGCCCTGTGTGTGCTGGACGAGAAGGTGGCTCCGGGTGAGCAGTACGCGCTGACGACCGGGCTGCGGGTGCGGGACAGGGCGCTGTACGAGCGGTTCGACCACTCCGTCGTGCCGTACTCGGACGCGGCGCTGGAAGAGGCCCGCGGTGAATGGGCCTGGACCCCGGGGACGGGGCCCGAGCTGGATCTGCGCCCCGCCGCGACGCGGACGGCCGCAGCCGCCGGTGAGGACCTCGATCTGTCGGACAACTACCGCGCCGTCATCCTCGACGCCAGGAACACCGCCGATCTGAAGCTCACCGGCAGCAGGGTGCGCGGGGCCGTCGGCGACACCGTGACCGCCGCCGTCACCGTGCACAACCGGGGCCCGGCGTGGGTGGCGTCGCTCGGCGCGGGCGCGGCCGTGGCGACGGTGCGCTTCCAGGCACCGCGCGGGACGACGGTCACAGGGCTGCCGGAGGAGTGCTGGACCCTGCCGGAGTCAGCGGACGAGCCGTCCGTGACGACCTACTTCTGCAAGACGCCGATCTATCTGCACGACGGGGCGTCCCACACCATGGCGATCCGGCTGCGCATCGACGAGGTGGTGCGCGGGGCGCGCACCACCGTCGAGACCCTCAACGACGACCCCGAGCTGTCCATCCGGGAGTTCGACCCGAACCTGCGGAACAACACCTCGGAGATCGTCGTCAACGGCTGAACCCGCGCCGCCGGGGAGGGGATGGCTCAGCGCGCCATCTCCTCCTTCAGCGCCGCCACGAAGGCGTCCACGTCCTCCTCGGTCGTGTCGAACGCGCACATCCAGCGCACGACGCCCGCCGCCTCGTCCCAGAAGTAGAACCGGAACCGCTTCTGCAGGCGCTCGCTCACGTCGTGCGGAAGCCGGGCGAAGACGCCGTTGGCCTGCACCGGGTAGAGGATCTCCACGCCGTGCACGGCGCGTACGCCCTCGGCGAGGCGCTGGGCCATCTCGTTGGCGTGGCGGGCGTTGCGCAGCCACAGGTCCTTGGCGAGCAGGGCCTCCAACTGCACCGATACGAAGCGCATCTTGGAGGCGAGCTGCATGGACAGCTTGCGCAGGTGCTTCATATGGCTGACGGCGTCCTGGTTGAGGACGACGACGGCCTCGCCGAACAGGGCGCCGTTCTTGGTGCCGCCGAGGGAGAGGATGTCGACGCCGACCGCGTCGGTGAACGTCCGCATCGGGACGTTCAGGGAGGCGGCCGCGTTGGCTATGCGGGAGCCGTCCAGGTGCACCTTCATGCCGTGCGCGTGGGCGTGGTCGCAGATCGCGCGGATCTCGTCCGGCGTGTAGAGAGTGCCGAGCTCCGTGCTCTGGGTGATCGAGACGACCTGCGGCATCGCCCGGTGCTCGTCCTCCCAGCCCCACGCCTGCTTGTCGATCAGCTCGGGAGTGAGCTTGCCGTCGGGTGTGGGCACGGTGAGCAGCTTCAGGCCGCCCATCCGCTCCGGCGCCCCGCCCTCGTCGACGTGGATGTGCGCGCTCTCGGCGCAGATCACCGCGCCCCAGCGGTCGGTGACGGCCTGGAGTGCGACGACGTTGGCACCGGTGCCGTTGAACACCGGGAACGCCTCGGCTCCGGCGCCGAAGTGGCTGCGGATGATCCGCTGGAGGTTCTCGGTGTAGTCGTCCTCGCCGTAGGCGACCTGGTGCCCGCCGTTGGCCAGGGCCAGGGCGGCGAGCACCTCCGGGTGGGCACCTGCGTAGTTGTCACTGGCGAAGCCGCGGACGTCCGGGTCGTGGTGGCGACGGGCGTCGGTCTTCGGAGGGTTCACGGCTTCTCGGTCAGCCACAGGCGGTGTCCGTTCACTTCGGCGGCAGGCTTGTCCCAGACTTCGACGACGGCGTCGGCCAGGTCCTTGACGTCGGTGAAGCCCGCGAACTTCGCGTTGGGGCGCTCGGCGCGCATCGCGTCGTGCACCAACGCCTTCACCACCAGGATGGCAGCCGCGGACGTCGGGCCCTCGGCGCCCCCGGCCTTGCGGAAGGCGTCGGCGAGGGCGAGCGTCCAGGCCTCGGCGGCGGCCTTGGCGGCGGCGTACGAGGCGTTGCCCGCGGTCGGCTTCGAGGCGCCGGCGGCGCTGATCAGCAGGTACCGCCCGCGGTCGCTGCGCTGGAGGGCCTCGTAGAAGGCGAGCGAGGTGTGCTGGACCGTGCGGATGAGCAGCAGTTCCAGGAAGTCCCAGTCGTCCAGGCTCGTCTTGACGAAGGTCTCGCTGCCGCGCCAGCCGCCGACCAGGTGGACCAGGCCGTCGATGCGGCCGAAGTCCTTCTCGATGTGGTCGGCCCAGTCCCGGGCCGACTGCAGATCGAGCAGGTCGACGGGTTCGCCGGTGACGGTCGCGCCGCCGGACGCGTAACGGGCCGCGTCCACGGCCTCCGCCAGCCGCTCGGGATCGTTGTCCGCGCCGACGACGGTCGCGCCGGCCTCGGCCAGTCGAAGCAGCGCCGCCCGGCCGGCGGGTCCGCCCGCGCCGGCCACCGCGATCACCGCACCGCTGAGAGCTCCGTTCCCCGCCATTTTCTTCGCCTCCTGCTGAGCAGTGTTCTCGGTCTCGCGGAACAAGCCGTCGCTCACGCAGCGACCCGCTCGGCGCTCTCCGCGGTGATGCCCTTGGTGGAGGCGATCACGTTCTTCAGCTTCTTGGAGAGTGCCTCATAGAACATGCTCAGCGGAAACTCGTCCGGAAGCACGTCATCGACGAGCTTGCGCGGCGGCTGGGTCAGATCCAGGGCGTCCGGGCCCTTGGCCCAGCGGGAGCCCGGGTGCGGGGCGAGGTAGGTGGAGACCAGCTCGTAGCCGGCGAACCAGTGCACGAGCTTGGGCCGGTCGATGCCGTCGCGGTACAGCTGCTCGATGTCGGCGCACAGCTGGTTGGTGACCTGCGGGGCGCGGTCCCAGTCGATGTGCAGCTTGTTGTCGGTCCAGCGGACGACGTCGTGCTTGTGCAGGTAGGCGAAGAGCAGCTGGCCGCCGAGGCCGTCGTAGTTGCGTACGCGCTCGCCGGTGACCGGGAAGCGGAACATGCGGTCGAAGAGGACCGCGTACTGCACGTCACGGGCCTGCGGGACGCCGTCGGCCTGGAGCTTCACGGCCTCCTTGAAGGCGGTGAGGTCGCAGCGCAGCTCCTCCAGGCCGTACATCCAGAACGGCTGGCGCTGCTTGATCATGAACGGGTCGAACGGCAGGTCGCCGTGGCTGTGGGTGCGGTCGTGGACCATGTCCCACAGGACGAAGGCCTCCTCGCAGCGCTTCTGGTCGTGGACCATCGCGGCGATGTCCTCAGGCAGGTCCAGCCCCAGGATGTCGACGGCGGCGTCGGTGACGCGGCGGAAGCGGGCGGCCTCGCGGTCGCAGAAGATGCCGCCCCAGCTGAAGCGCTCGGGCGCCTGGCGCACGGCGATCGTCTCCGGGAACAGCACGGCGGAGTTGGTGTCGTACCCGGCCGTGAAGTCCTCGAACTTGATGCCGCAGAACAGCGGGTTGTCGTAGCGGGTGCGTTCCAGCTCGGCCAGCCAGTCCGGCCAGACCATGCGCAGGACGACCGCCTCAAGGTTGCGGTCGGGGTTGCCGTTCTGCGTGTACATCGGGAAGACGACCAGGTGCTGGAGGCCGTCCGCGCGGCCCGCGGCGGGCTGGAAGGCCAGCAGCGAGTCCAGGAAGTCGGGCACCTCGAAGCCGCCCTCGGCCCAGCGCCTCAGGTCCTTCACCAGGGCCTGGTGGTATTCGGCGTCATGGGGCAGCAGCTCGGAGAGCTCCTCGACGGCCTCCACGACACGCCGTACGGCGGCCTCGGCCTCCGTACGCTCGGGCGCGCCCTCGGCCTCGAAGTCGATCGAGCCGTCCTTGGACTGCCATGGCCGGATCCGTTCCACGGCACCCTTGAGCGCCGGCCACGCCGGGTGCTCGACCACCCTGGTCGCGGGAGGAACCTGCTCCTCCGTAGCCGCCTGCACAAGAATTTCCGTCATGTCCCATCCTCCACGGGGGTACCTCGCGTCAGGACACCGTATGCGCACGTGTCTTCTCCCAGCAAGAGGCGACCCGGGAAATTATCCTGCCGACCCTCATGGTCACCGAACTTTTTCCTGTCGGATGCCGTGACTGCGAATACTCCGGCGTCGGCTGGGCATACGCGAACCGACCAGCGACATCCGGTCAATGCGCGCGGGACTCGCCCACGCCAGGGTGACCGTCGGGAGGGGCATGATCCAGCTACGACATGTCCTGCGCCGCAAACCCTGTGTACACGTGGGGTTCATCACGCGCCGGGGCCACTAGGCTGCGGCACTGCCGCGCGAACAGTCCGCTCCGGTTCGCGCGCGCTCCCCCCGCCGCCGTCGACGGAAGCGAGTTGACTCTTGAACTTCCTTACCATCGGTCACCGCGGAGTCATGGGTGTCGAACCCGAGAACACCCTCCGTTCCTTCGTCGCCGCCCAGCAGGCCGGGCTCGACGTCATCGAACTGGATCTCCACCTGAGCAAGGACGGCGCCCTCGTCGTCATGCACGACACCGACGTGGACCGCACGACCGACGGAACCGGCCCGATCGCCGACAAGACCCTCGCCGAGCTGCGCGCCCTGGACGCGGGCCGCGGCGAGCGCGTGCCTGTCTTCGAAGAGGTTCTGGACGCCGTGAAGTCACCGCTCCAGGCCGAGATCAAGGACGTGGCGGCGGCCCGGGCGCTCGCCGAGGTGATGACCGACCGGGACCTGGCCCCCCGGGTCGAGGTGTCCTCGTTCCATGACGACGCCGTCGCCGAGATCGCCCGCCTCGTACCCGGGGTGCGCACCGCGCTGATCGCCAGCCGCTACGGCACCGACGTCGTGGACCGCGCCGTCGCGGTCGGTGCGGCGACGGTCTGCCTGAACATCCGCCGCCTCACCCTGGAGGTCGTGGAGCGCGCCCGCAAGGCGGACCTCAGGATCATCGGCTGGGTGGTCAACACCCAGGACCATCTGCGTCTCGTCCGGGCCCTGGAACTGGACGGCGCGACGACCGACTACCCGGAGATCAAGCGCACTGGCCGCTTCACCGCGTGAACGTCACACCAGCTCCTTGACCAGCAGCTCGAACTGCAGGTCGGCGCGCTGCGGAATGCCGAAGCGCTCGTCGCCGTACGGGAACGGGGTCATCCGTCCCGTACGGCGGTAGCCGCGGCGCTCGTACCAGGCGATGAGGTCGTCGCGTACGGAGATCACGGTCATGTGCATCTCGGTCACGCCCCAGGTCTCGCGGGCCCGCCGCTCCGCCTCCGTGATGATCACCTTGCCGAGGCCGGCGCCCTGGAGTGCGGGGCTGACCGCGAACATCCCGAAGTAGGCGTACTCACCGCGGTGTTCGAGCTGGCAGCAGGCGACGACCTGCCCGTCCCGCTCGACCGTCAGCAGCCGGCTGTCCGGCGACTTGATGACCTCCAGCACACCCTCCGGGTCCGTCCGCTGCCCTTCGAGGATGTCCGCCTCCGTGGTCCACCCGGTCCGGCTGGAGTCCCCGCGGTAGGCGGACTCGATCAGTGCGACCAGCGTGTCCACGTCGGCGTCGGTGGCGTCGCGGAAGCTGAGTCCGGCGGAGGCAACGTCGGTCGCGGCGGTGTCCATGGTGCGGTTCTCCCCTACTCGGGCGCGGCTCGGGCACCGCTGAGCGTAACGCGCCGCTAGGCTCCGGCTGCATGGTGCACGTACTGAGCGGGCGGACCCTGCTGCGCCCCACCGATCCCGAACGCTCCCGGGTCTTCTACGGCGAGCAACTCGGCCTGGCCGTCTACCGCGAGTTCGGAACGGGGCCGCAGCGCGGCACCGTCTACTTCCTCGGCGGCGGCTTCCTGGAGGTCTCCGGCCGGTCCGAGACCCCGCCGTCCCCCGCCGTGCAGCTGTGGATGCAGGTGGAGGACGTCGCCGCCGCGCATGAGGAGCTGGTGGTGAAGGGCGTCGAGATCGTGCGGCCGCCGGTGAAGGAGCCGTGGGGGCTCGTCGAGATGTGGATCGCGGATCCGGACGGGACGCGGATCGTGCTGGTGGAGATTCCGGCGGATCATCCGCTGCGGTACCGGCCCGGGATCTAGACAGACGACAGGACCTACGGCTTCCGGGGCCGGTGCTCCCAGCCCCGGTCGGTGCGGGTCAGTTCCCGGAAACCGGCCGAGGTCAGGTGGGCGAGCATCGTGTCGTCGGTGGCGGCCTCGTAGGCGAGAAGGCGGTCCGCGCCGCACAGGCGCAGCCAGTCGGCTGCCTGGCCGAGGAGCCAGTGCTCCAGGCCCTCTCCGTACGCCGACGGGTCGATGTGCAGGTTGCCGATGTCGGCGAGGCCGGTGCCGCGGACATGGCGTTCGGGGCGGGACAGGGCCGTGTCGACCTCGATGAAGCCGAGGACGCGGCCGTCGGCGTACGCGGTGAGGCGGGTGCCGCACTCGCCCAGCGTGCGGTCGACGGTGACGCCGGGCCGTGGCTCATGCGGCGGCAGGTCGGCCACGCGGGCGATGAGGATCACCTCGGTGTCGCCGACGTGCCGGAAACCCGAGCGTTCGTAGAGGGCGCGGATATGCGGCCAGGTGCGGGGCAGGCCGTAGACGGCCGGGGCGGGGAGCTCGCCGCTCGCGTACCGGGCGCGTACGTTCCAGCGAGCCAGCCGGGCCAGGCAGGCGCTCATCAGCAGGTCCGCCGCGTCGTCGGCATCCGGCCAGAAGGAGGCCGGCGGATGGCAGACCAGCCAGTCGATCTCGCCGATGTCCCGGTACCCCGCGCCGACCTCGTCGTCGGCCCGGTAGCGCAGCAGATGGGCGGCGGCCACGACATAGTCGCGCTGCTCGGCGACGAGGGTGACGCGCTCGCCGACCCAGGGGTCGGTGATGAACTCGTCCGGCTGCCGCTCCAGATCGCTGAGCACGGTGTTCACGGAGACGGAGACGCCGGGGACGACGGCGGCGACGTGCTGGTTGATCAGTTCGGTGAGCTGGTCGCGGTCGGCGCGGCGGAAGGGGCGCACCAAGGGCGCGGGCATGCGGGACCTCCGGTCGGAGAACGGTGTCGGAAGGCCGCCATGCGATGCGGTACAGGGGCGAGGGTACGGCGGTGGCGGCGCCGGGCTCCAGTGGTTTTCCGCCGGATGGCCGGGGCCGGGGTGCCGGGCTTAGCGTGCTTGGGGAGGCGTGTTGGCGGAGCTCTTCCAGCGATCCCTGCGAAAGGAACGCCATGCAGCTCGACAAGCCGGTGGCCGGCGGGCCCTGCTGGGCCGAGGTGGGATGCCCCGATCTGGAGGCCGGCAAGCGGTTCTACTCCGCTCTGTTCGGCTGGCGCACCGAGACGGACGCCCGGGAGGAGATGGGCGGCTACACGATCGCGTATCTGGCGGACGCCCCGGTCTGCGCGCTCGTACCGCTGGGCGAGGAAGCACCGGCGCAGCCCGTTGTCTGGTACGTGACGTTCGCCGTGGCGGACCTCGACGCCACCGTGGCGAAAGTGCGGTCGGCGGGCGGGTCGGTGGTGTCCGAGCCCGGGGACGTCCCCGCCATGGGCCGCTTCGCCTCGGTGACCGATCCGCAGGGCGCCGCCTTCCAGCTGTGGCAGGAGCGGGGCTTCGCGGGCGCCGGTGTGTTCAACGCCCCCGGTTCCCTGGGCTGGGTGGAACTGCTGACCCGTGAGCCGGAGGAGGCGAAGGCCTTCTACACCTCGGTGTTCGGCTGGAGCGTCAACGCCTCTCAGCGCTACACCCAGTGGGGCCTGGACGGCGCCGACTTCGGCGGCATGGTGACGATGGACGACAAGTTCCCGCACGAGGTCCCCGCGCACTGGCTGCCGTACTTCGCCGTGGCCGACGTGGACACCACGGCGGCGGACGCGACGGAGGCGGGCGGCACCGTCCTCATGGAGCCCGCATCCGCGCCCGAGGGCCCGCGCATCGCCGTACTGCGCGACCGGCAGGGCGCGATGTTCGGCGTCTACGGCGCGGACTACGAGCGCTGAGGCCCGCCTATCCCCGCGCGGACAGCGGCGTCACCACGACACGGTCGATCACCGGAGCGTAGGCCGAGCGCCCGCCGTGCACGTTTCTGAACTCCCCGTCGAAATCAGGGAGTTCGCCGGCGGTGAAGGTGAGGGTGTTGGCGCCCTGGACGAGGGTGACGGGGACCGTGAGGGTCCGGAGGGCGTTGAAGTGGAAGGTGGTGGGGAACAGGACGCGGTACGGTGCGCCCCCGTTGACCGTGAGGTCGGCGTGGTGGCGGATCGGGTCCGGGGGGTCGTAGGTGGCCGGAGCCTGCTCACCGCCGGAGTAGCGGATGGTCAGGGCATGACGGCCCGCGTGCCGGGCGGTGACCGTCAGGGTGAGGGCGTTGCCGGGGCCGCCGCCTATGCCGTCCACCGCCTTGCCGCCCGTGGCGTACGGGAGTGCCGTCACCTTCGCGGTGCCGGTGAGGGTGCCGTCCTCGGCGGCGTACGCCGTGCCGGGCAGCAGGCCCCGGGCCGGGCCGACCCGCAGCCGGTCCACGATCAGCCGTTCCGAGGTGCCGGTGACCGTGACCTTGTTGATGCCGCCGGCCAGGAAGAGCGGCAGCGGGCCCTCCTCGACGCGTCCGACCGCCTCGCCGTCGACCGTCACCACGCCCTCTCCGGGGCCGAGCCGCTCGACGGTGACCGTCGCCTCGCCGTCGTCGGCCGCGTGCACCCAGAAGGCCGCGGTGCCGCCCCGGGGCAGTACGGCGACGCCGGGGCCCGAGGCGCCGCGGTGGGCGTGGCTGACGCGGGCGCCGTCGCGCAGGTCCGCGTACTCGGCGTCGTACAGCGCGGGGCCCTCGGTGTCGCACAGGGTGAGGTCCAGTCTGTCGATGACGGCGTCGCCCCTGGTGGCGCCGAGGTCCGGGTCCTGCACGGCGAGGGTGATCCGGTGGCCGCCCGCGGTGAGGTCGGCCTGTGTGTCGGTGCGGCCCCGGACGGCCCACTTGTGGCCGAGTGGCAGCAGCAGCTCGCGGGGCCGCTCGCCGTCGACGCGCAGGAAGACGCTGGTGGGCCCCTGCTCGCGGACCGGGTCGGCGTCGTCGCGGGAGTTGGCGTGGACGCTGATCTCGTACGTCCCGTCCTGCGGGACCTCCACGTCGAAGGCGAGCACCCCGTCGGAGCCGGTGCTTCCGGTGCAGGTCGCGTACTCGGCCTCGTAGGTCCGCCGCCAGCGCACCTCGGGCGGCAGCGGGTCGGCGCCGTGGCCGCCGGGTGACAGGATCAGGTGATACGCGGACATCTCGTCGAGGCCGGTGAGCGGCAGGGTCACCGTGCCGTCCTCGACCGGCAGTTCACCGTCCCGCAGCCTCAACGGCGGTCCGCTCGCGCCGACTTGGCCCGTCCAGCGGATCTCGTCCAGCCGCACATGCACCGTCGTGCCGAAGACCTCGGGGTCGACGTCGGCGAAGACGACGTTCGCGGTGCCGCCCGCGCCGCCGAACAGCAGCCGCGACTGCCGCTTCTCGGTGTCCAGGGTGGCGACGCCGTGCAGGGCGTACTCCACGTCGGTGGGCGGCGCGGTGACGCGCACGGCGCTGCCCGTCATACGGCCGTAGACGTTCAACAGCCAGCACTGCCCGTCGCCCTGGCCGGCGATGTTCCAGTACGCCAGGTCGAAGTCGGCCTCGGACTCCTCGATCGCGGCGATCCACCGCACCATCCGGCCCGGCACGGACAGGTGGTGGTCGTGGGCGGGCCAGGAGACGCGGTCGTGGCCCTTCGCGCCGCCGTGGAAGGGGCCCGTCCCGGCGCCGAGGTCGATCGTGAGCGTCTCGGGCCCGAGGTCTTCGGCTGCCACGGCACCCCTCCTTCGGTTCGACATGCCGTACGCGCGCCGGTGATCCGGACCGACCCGGTCGAACTTAGGAAGATCACGTATGCCGAGTCAACGGGGTTCCCACTCGGAAAGTTCCGAAACCGCAGCTCGGGGGGCTCAGACGCGCAGAGCGCCCAGCCGCCCCTCCAGCTGGGCCAGCAACTCGCCCAGCAGAGAGGCCAGTTCGTGCTGCCCCTTCGGATCGAGCCCGGACAGTACAGCCGTCTCGTACGCCAGTTGCTCGGGCAATGTGCCGTCGACGAGCTCCCGGCCCGCGTCCGTGAGGCGGAGGTGGGCGACGCGTCGGTCCCGGCTGTCGCCGCGGCGCTCCACCAGGCCGCGTTCGGTCAGCATCTTCAGGCGTTTGGTGACGGCGGCACCCGAGGAGAAGGTCTCGCGGGCGAGTTCGCTGGGGGTCAGCTCCTGGCCGGTGCGGCGCAGCGCGCCGAGCAGGTCGAACTCCGGGCGGCTGAGGCCGGCACGGCGCAGGGGGGCGTCCTCGGCCTGCTGGAGGAGGGCGGCGCAGCGGTTGATGCGGCCGATGATCTCGATGGGGGCCGTGTCGAGGTCCGGGTGGACTGCCTGCCACTGCCGGACGACGGCGGCCACCGTGTCCTGTCTCGTCCCGGTCGGCCCGCCGTTGGTCGCCGTCATGGCCGTACGCCCTCCGTCGTGTCGCTGCCCGTGCGCTGGTCCGGGTGCGGCCAGGATGTGTCGGACAGTCCCCGGCTCCGCCCCGTAGCCGCGAGCGTACGGGGTGCTGTCCGCTCGGTGCGCACGACCCGCTGCCTCCGCGTCGGCGGCGCGGGCTGCCGGGACCGGCGAGCGGTGGGTGACTGCTCGTGGCACATACCAGCGGCACGCCGACCAGCCGTGCTCCGCCGAGTGCTCCCCGTGTACACCCTTGCGCTCGCGTGCGCACCGCGCCGCCAGGGCATCGACGCACTGTCCGAGAGCGTCGAGCGGGGAGGGTGCGCGTGCACGGACCGGCTTCGCACGGCTGGCTGCTGGTCGCGCTGTGTGCGGCGACCGGGGCCTACTGTCTGCTGCGGATGCGCAGCCATGTCGAGGAGCAGCGCCGGGCCGCGGGCGGCGAGGCGCTGATGGGCTTCGGGATGGCGGCGATGGCGGTGCCCGCCGCGGTGTTCACGCCGCCGTCGTGGGCGTGGCCCGGCTACGCGGCCGTGTTCGGGGCGGCCGCCCTGCACGCGCTGTGGTCGGCACGGGCGGGTGCCCATCATCTGCACCACCTGGTGGGCGCGTCGGCCATGGTCTACATGGCGGTCGTGATGGCCGTCGCCCCCGGGCACGGCGGTGGGCCGGGCGGCTCCGGGATCCCGCTGGTGACGGGCGTGCTGCTCCTGTACTTCACGGGGTACGTGCTGCTGTCCGGGGTGCGGCTGGTGCCGGTGACCGCGGGCGGCGGGGCCGTCGCATGGGGCGACCGGCCGGAGTTGGCGCGGGCCTGCCGGCTGTCGATGGGGATCGCGATGGTGGCGATGCTGCTGACCCTCTGACCGGCGCCTGCCGACGAGGCCGTTACACCTGCGCATGCTGTGGCGGGCGTCGCAAATCCGCCCCCGCATTCGCCTCTCGCCCCTCCGGTCGGCGAGGATCGCAGTATGCACACCCGGTCCGTCGACTCCCCGCCCCGCCCGCCGGCCGAGCGCGGCACCTCCCGCTGGGCCGGTGCCCTGGCGCTGTGCTCCGCGCTGCTGCTCGCCCTGGTCGTGGTCCGGTGGTACCCGCTGATCCACCTCGACGGGGACATCGCCGAGACCACGCACCGCTGGGCGGTCGAGGAACAGGGCGTCACGCACGCGTTCCGCATCCTGACGGACTGGGTCTGGGATCCGTGGACCATGCGCATCCTGACCGCTGCGGTCGCGGTCTGGCTGGTGTGGCGCAGGGCGGCGCACTGGACGGCCGTATGGCTGGTGGCCACCTGTGCGCTCGCCACAGTGGTCCAGCAGACCCTGAAGGCCGTGGTCGACCGGCCCCGCCCCGTCTGGCCCGACCCCGTCGACTCCGCCCACTACGCCGCCTTCCCCTCCGGCCACGCCATGACGGCCACCGTGGTGTGCGGGCTGCTGCTGTGGCTGCTGCACCGTTACGGCGCCGGACGCGCCCTGTGGCGTACGGCCGTCGCCGTGGTCGCGGTCTCCGTGGCCGGTGTCGGTCTGACCCGGGTGTGGCTGGGCGTCCACTGGGCCACCGACGTCGTCGGCGGCTGGCTGCTGGGTGCGTTGGTCGTGCTGCTGGCGGTGCGGGTGCACACCCGTTGGCGGGGCTGACCCGTCCGAGCATCCGTGGCGGCGATCTTGCCGCGCGGTGGAACGCGGCCCCGTAGGATCCGGATCATGACCGCAGTTCTGTTCGATTTCTCCGGAACCCTCTTCCGTATCGAGTCCACCGAGTCCTGGCTGCGCGGAACGCTCGCCGAGGCGCGGTGGGAGCTCGAAGAGGCCGAGTTGACCGAGGCGGCGCAGGCGTTGGAGGCCATGGGTGCGCTGCCGGGCGGGGGTGATCCGTCCTGGCTGCCCGAGGACGTCGCGAGCGTCTGGGGGGTGCGCGACAAGAGCGCGGAGCTGCACCGGGCCGCCTATACCGGGCTCTCCCGGCATGTGCGGCTGCCCGACGAGGGGTTGCACGACCTGCTCTACGACCGCCACATGTCGCCGTCGGCCTGGGCGCCGTATCCCGACACCGCCGAGGTGCTGCGGACGCTGCGCGAGCGCGGCATCGGCGTCGGTGTGGTCAGCAACATCGGCTGGGACATCCGTCCGGTGTTCCGGGAGCACGGTCTCGATCCGTATGTGGAGACCTACGTGCTGTCGTACGAGCACGGCATCCAGAAGCCCGACCCGCGGCTGTTCAAGGCCGCCTGCGAGGAGCTCGGCGCCGATCCGCGGGACGTCGTGATGGTCGGCGACGACCGGCGTGCCGACGGGGGTGCCGCGGCGCTGGGCTGTGCGGTGCACTTCGTGGACCATCTGCCGGCGGCACAGCGGCCGGACGGGCTGCGGCCGGTACTGGATCTCGTGGGCGCCCAGCAGCGGGCCAACGGCAGCGAGCGTCGGCCGGACAAGTAGCCTCCGGCGACCACCCCGGGGCGCTCACCGGCCTCGGACGATCCCCCGCGTCGCCCGAGGCAGGCGGCAGCCCCCGGCAGGCCGAATGGAGGCCTGGCCGGAAGTGCTGAGTATAGTTGGCTGGCAGCCAGTCAACGCAGGAGTTACAGCATGTCCCCGCGCAGCGCCTCGGTCAATGAAGAGCTGCGGCGGCGGTCCCGGGAGCGGCTGCTGCAGGCGGCGGTGGAGGTCGTCGCCGAGCGCGGCTACGAGGCCACCACGCTCGGGGACATCGCGGACCGGGCGGGCTCGGCGCGCGGTCTGGTGTCGTACTACTTCCCCGGCAAGCGCCAGCTGGTGCAGTCCGCCGTGCACCGGCTGATGCACCGCACGCTGGAGGAGGCGCTGGAGCGCGAGCCGCGCAGCGAGGACGGCCGGGAGCGGCTGGCCCGGGCCATCGACGCGATCCTGGGCCTGGCCCGGGACCGGCCGGTGCTGATGCGCCAGCACATGGCGGGGATCCTGCTGGGCGAGGGCTTTGTGCAGTGCCCGGAGCAGCGGCGGCTGGCCGAGCTGTTGCGGGACACCTGCGTGCGGTACGGCTCGCGGGACGTCGACGCCGACTACCCGATGCTGCGGGCGCTGCTGATGGGCGCGGTCTACGCGGCGCTGGTGCCGGGGGTGCCGATGTCCGTGCCGGTGCTGCGGGCCGAGTTGTTCAAGCGCTACCGGCTGGAGTGGGAGATGGGTGTCCCGCCGGATTCGGGGACCGAGCCCGGCGGGACGTGCGACACGGATCTGTCGCGGTTCTTCGCGACCGGGTCCTCACCCGGCTGCCCGGAGGGTCAGTCGAAGTAGTCCGGCTGTGTCTGGACGTTGAGTTCGCGCTGGTGGACCCAGCGGGCCGGGTCCGTGCGCTTGTCGTTGATCCGCAGGATGTCGAAGCCCCTGGCGATCTCGTTCGAGTAGATGTGGCCGTTGTAGTAGTACGCCGACCACGAGCCGCCCGACTTGAGGACGTCGGTGGAGAGCGGGCCCCGGTCGAAGTAGGCGATCTCCTTCGGCTTGGCGGAGTCGGTGAAGTCCCAGACCGAGATGCCGCCCTGGTACCAGGCCTGGACCATGATGTCGCGGCCCCTGACCGGGATCAGCGAGCCGTTGTGGGCGACGCAGTTCTCGGTGTCCGCCTGGTGGCGGGGGATCTTGAAGTAGCTGCGGAAGACGAGCTTGCGCTTGTCGCCCTTGCCGACGATGTCGTAGATGCCGTCGGCGCCGCGGTCCGGGCCGGTCGCGGCGTTGCAGGTGGCCGCTCCGCCGCCGCCCAGTTCGTCGGTGAAGACGACCTTGTTGGCCTTCTGGTTGAAGGTCGCCGAGTGCCAGAACGCGAAGTTCACGTTGTCCTGGACCTGGTCGATGACCTTCGGGTGCTCCGGGTCGGCGATGGAGAACAGGATGCCGTCGCCCATGCAGGCGCCCGCGGCCAGGTCCTTGCCGGGCAGGACGGTGATGTCGTGGCAGCCGGTGGTCTTCGAGACGCCGGGGTTGGTGGGCGCGCCCGGGTTGCCGCCGCCGTCGGGGCCCTCACCGGGGAACAGCACCGGGAAGCCCACGACCGCCGCCTTCTCGGGGGCCTTGCGCGGCACCTTGATCACCGAGATGCCGTCGTGCGGCGGCTGGCAGTCGGGGTAGGTGGCGTTCGGCGAGTACGAGGAGACGTAGATGTAGACGTTCTTGCGCTCGGGCACCAGCGAGTGGGTGTGCGAGCCGCAGGCGGTCTCCACGGCGGCGACGTACTTCGGGTTGGTCTTGTCACTGATGTCGAAGACCTTCATGCCCTCCCACGAGGACTTCTCGGTCGCGGGCTGCGTCGTGCTGTTGCAACTGCTGTCGCTGCGCGAGGAGTCGGTGGACAGGAAGAGCAGGTCGCCGGAGACGGAGACGTCGTTCTGGGAACCGGGGCAGAGGACCTGGGCGACCGTCCTCGGCGCCTTCGGGTTGCCGATGTCGTAGATGGTGAAGCCGTCGTAGTTGCCGGCGAAGGCGTACCTGCCCTGGAAGGCGAGGTCCGAATTGGTGCCCTGGAGCGCGCCCTTGGGGACGTGCGCCAGATGCTCGATGTTGTCGGAGTGGACGATCTCGTCCTGGCCGGGTATCTCGCCGTCCGCGAGTGCCTCACGGACCTCGGCGCGGGTTCTCTCGGAGACCTCCTTCTCCGCGACAGGGCCGTCTCCCGGGTCGGGGGTCGCGACGGCCGGCTGCGCGGTGAGCAGTGTGGCGAGGAGTCCGGCGGCGGCAGTGGCAACTGCCAGGCGTCTGCGCCGTGTTCGGGGATTGCTGAACAGGATCACTGTTTCTCCTCCCTTGTTCCGTTCGCACTGGAACGGTTCACGCACGCCCGAGTATGGTCTTCGCCATGCGCATATCAACAGGGGGCAATGTACATGTAACCGAGTCACCATTGCGCCAAAAGGCCCTCACCAGGGCCGTGTTGGCCTCGCTGGCCGCCCTGGCGGTGCTCGCGCTCGGCGGCTGCGACTCCGACTCGGACGCCAGGTCGGCCCCGCAGAGCGGGCCTTCGGTGATCGTGCCGGGCAAGCCCGGCGAGTCGAACCAGAAGCTGTCCGCCGAGGAGGCCGCACGACAGCGCGCCGAGGACGACTCCCCCAACTCGGCGGACGTCGCCTACGCACGGATGATGATCGAGCACCACGCCCAGGCACTGAAAATGACCGAACTCGCGCCGGACCGCGCCGAGTCGAAGAAGGTCAAGGCGCTCGCCGGGCGGATCGCCGCGGCGCAGGGCCCGGAGATCAGCGCCATGAAGGGCTGGCTGAAGAACCACGGCAAGTCCGAGAAGGCCGACGGGAGCGAGGGGCACCAGCACGCCTCGATGCCCGGCATGGTGACCGAGGCACAGCTGAAGAAGCTGCGCGCCGCGCATGGAACGGCGTTCGACCAGCTCTTTCTCACCCTGATGATCACCCATCACGAGGGCGCGATCACCATGGCCACGGATGTGAAGGGGCAGGGCAACAACATCGTGATCGAGGAGATGGCGGACGAGGTGGTCGCCCAGCAGACGAGCGAGATCACGCGGATGCGCGACATGCTCTGACCGGCCCGCCCGACACGCTCCGCGACGCCGGGGCCGAGGCCGGGACCGGGCTCAGCGGCGGGCCCGGCGCCTGGTCAGGAAGCCCGCGTCGCGAGCCTCGCCGATCAGCCTGAGCGACTTGCGGCGGCCGTACCCGGTCGCCCGCATCACCGCGAGGACCGGGTCGGCGCCCTCCTCCTGGGCCTCGCGGTACTTCTGCGCGACGAGCCACCGCCCCTCGGCGCCCCGCGGCCAGCCCGGCCGGGCACCATCGCCGTCCGCCTCACCCCCCTCCGCCTCGGCGCCGTCGGTCGCCACCCCGATCCCGCACGCGTCGAAGAGCGGATCCTCGATCCAGTCGGCGAGCGCCGCGAGGTCGTCGAGGGACAGCGCCGGCTCGGCCCGTACGTCCTCGATGGAGACGCACCCCTTGGCCAGCACGGCATGCGCGTCGACCCGGGCACCGTCACCGAACTCCAGCCGGACACCGAACCATGTCGTGGCCCCGGCACCGTCCCGCACTTCCCACGCGGGCCATACGGAGACGGCGCCCTCCGCCGGACGACGATCGGAAAGATTAAGAAAGGATGCTTCCAGCACACACGCAACGTAACCGCATGATCACATTCCATACTGAACGAACACGCGCCCCTACCGACGCACAGCACCCTGTCAGCGGAGCGGCGGCGGTGCGATGCTGGACCTGAGAGCGACTCCTGAAGTTCCCCGAAGATCCCTCGGACACCCTCGGACAAGGAGTTCCGCTGTGCTGCATGTCGCCGTCGTGGGCTCCGGGCCGAGCGGGTGCTACACCGCCCAGAGCCTTGTACAGCAGGATCCCGACGTGGTCGTCGACGTCCTGGACCGGCTGCCGTGCCCGTACGGCCTGGTGCGGTACGGGGTGGCGCCGGACCACGAGAAGATCAAGTCTCTGCAGAACAATCTGCGCACGGTGCTGGAGCACGAGCGGGTGCGGTTCCTCGGCGGCGTCCAGGTCGGCCCCTCCGGGGTGCCGACCAGCAGGCTCCGCGAGCTGTACCACGCGGTCGTGTACTGCGTGGGCGCCGCCACCGACCGGCACCTGGGGATTCCCGGCGAGGATCTGCCGGGCAGCTGGTCGGCGACCGAGTTCGTGTCCTGGTACAGCGCCCACCCCGACGCCGTGGACGACGGCTTCGTGACCGGCGCCCGGTCGGCGGTGGTCATCGGCATCGGGAACGTCGCGGTGGACGTCACCCGGATGCTGGCGCGGGGCACGGCGGAACTCAGCCCCACCGACATGCCCCAGGCCGCGCTCACCGCCCTCGCCGCGAGCCGGGTCACGGACATCAGCATGGTCGGCCGGCGCGGCCCCTCGCAGGCCCGCTTCACCACCAAGGAGCTGCGCGAGCTGGGCACCCTGCCGGACACCGAGGTGAGCGTCGACCCCGGGGAACTGGCCCTGGACCCGGCCTACGCCGACCCGTCCGGCCTGCCCGCGCCGCAGCGCCGCAACATCGAGGCTCTGCGCGCCTGGGCCGAGGCCCCGGCACGGGAGGCCGGCCACCGCATCCGGCTGCGCTTCTTCCTGCGGCCCGTGGAGCTCCTCGCCGACGCGGGCCACGTGTCCGCGGTGCGCTTCGAACGGACGGCGCCCGACGGCCGGGGCGGGGTCACGGGCACGGGCCGGTACGAGGACATCGCGGCCCATCTGGTGCTGCGGTCGGTCGGCTATCGCGGCGTACCGCTGGAGGGCCTGCCGTTCGACACGACGACCGGCACGGTGCCGCACGACGCCGGACGCGTACTGCGCGAGGGCCTCGTCGCGCCGGGCGAGTACGTGGCGGGCTGGATCAAGCGGGGCCCGACGGGCGTCATCGGCACCAACCGTTCGGACGCCAAGGAGACGGTGACCTCACTGCTGGCCGACGCCTCCGCACTCGTATGCGAAGAGGTACCCGAAGACCCGCTCGCGGCACTGCGCGCCGAGGGGGTCGAGCCGGTCGAGTGGACGGGTTGGTGCGCGATCGAGCGGGCGGAGGCGGAGCTGGGGGCGTCGCTGGGGAGGGCTGTGGTCAAGCTCCCCGACTGGCAGTCACTGATGAACGCCGCACACGGAAACGCCCTTTAGGGGCGCGGGGCTGTATCGATTTGCGGCTCCGCCGCGTGGGCGCGAGCAACCACCCACCACCCGCACCCGGACACCAACCGGCAACACCCCCGAAATCAACAACCTGTTCAAGGAGCCTACGGTCCGCCCATGACCACAACCGCACCCGTACACCCCGTCGACGAAGTCCCACCCGCACGCCACCTCGCCGCCTTCGGCCTCCAACACGTACTCGCCATGTACGCCGGCGCCGTGGCCGTCCCCCTGATCGTCGGCGGCGCCATGAAGCTGCCGCCCGCCGACCTGGCGTATCTGATCACCGCCGACCTCCTGGTGTGCGGCATAGCCACGCTGATCCAGTGCATCGGCTTCTGGCGCTTCGGCGTGCGCCTGCCCATCATGCAGGGCTGCACCTTCGCCGCCGTCTCCCCGATGGTGCTGATCGGCACGACGGGCGGCGGGCTGCCCGCGATCTACGGCTCGGTCATCGTCGCGGGGCTGGCGATCGTCCTGCTGGCACCCGTCTTCGGCAGACTCCTGCGCTTCTTCCCACCCCTGGTCACCGGCACCGTGATCCTGATCATCGGCCTCTCCCTGCTGCCGGTCGCGGGCAACTGGGCGGCGGGCGGCGTGGGTTCGGCGGACTTCGGGGAGCCGAAGAACCTGGCGCTGGCCGCGTTCGTCCTGGCGGTCGTGCTCGGTGTGCAGCGGTTCGCGCCGGCGTTCCTCAGCCGGATCGCCGTACTGATCGGCATCGTGGTCGGGCTCGGGGTCGCGGTGCCGTTCGGGTTCACCGACTTCGGCGGTGTCGGCGACGCCGACTGGCTCGGGATCAGCACGCCGTTCCACTTCGGGGCGCCCACCTTCGAGTTCTCGGCGATCGTGTCGATGCTGGTGGTGGCGCTGGTGACGATGACCGAGACGACGGGTGACCTGATCGCGGTCGGTGAGATGACGGGCCGCAAGGTCGAGCCGCGCTCGCTCTCGGACGGCCTGCGCGCGGACGGCCTCTCGACCGTGCTGGGCGGCGTCTTCAACACCTTCCCGTACACGGCGTACGCGCAGAACGTGGGCCTGGTCGGCATGACGCGGGTGCGCAGCCGCTGGGTGGTCGCCACCGCGGGCGGCATCCTCGTGCTGCTCGGTCTGCTGCCCAAGCTGGGTGCGGTGGTGGCGGCGGTACCGGCGCCGGTGCTGGGCGGCGCCGGTCTGGTGATGTTCGGGACCGTCGCCGCGAGCGGGCTCCGGACGCTGGCCGGGGTGGACTTCAAGGGCAACAACAACCTGACGGTGGTGGCCGTCTCCGTGGCCATGGGCATGCTGCCGGTCGGTGTGCCGACGATCTACGAGAAGTTCCCGGACTGGTTCCAGACGGTGATGAACAGCGGTATCAGCGCGGGCTGTCTGACGGCGATCGTGCTGAACCTGCTCTTCAACCACCTGCCCGCGAAGGCCGGTTCAGGGGCTTCCGAGGCGGATTCAGGCGTCGCCGAGCCGGGCGGCCTGGTGGGCGACGGCGTCGAGGAGGGCGTCGAGAAGTCCCGGGAAGAGGCCGTCTAGGTCGTCCTTGCGCAGGCCGTTCATCTTGGCCGTGCCCCGGTAGATCTGCTGGATCACACCGCTCTCGCGCAGCACCCGGAAGTGGTGCGTGGTGGTGGACTTGGTGACGGGCAGGTCGAAGTGCGAACAGGAGAGCTCGTCGCCGACGGCGGCGAGCTCTCGCACGATCTGCAGCCGCAGCGGGTCGGACAACGCGTGCAGCACGCCTTCCAGGCGGATCTCCTCACGCGCCGGATGCGGGAGGTCTCGGCTGCTGACAGCGGGGCTGGTCACGGCGGCTCCACTTCCTCGGGTTCCCCCCGGCCGGGCCACGTCGCAGGGGTTCCGTCCATTGTACGAGACCTCTCGTAGTTTGACATCTCCCGTACTACGATGCCTATCGTACGAGTCGACCGCTGGTCCCCGTGACGATTGGAGTCAGCCATGAGTGCGCTCTTCGAGACCTACACCCTGCGCGATGTGACGATCCCGAACCGGGTGTGGATGCCCCCGATGTGCCAGTACTCGGCAGCACCACTGGGCCCCGACATGGGCGTCCCCGACGACTGGCACTTCGCGCACTACGCCGCCCGCGCGGCCGGCGGCACCGGGCTGATCATCGTCGAGGCCACCGCGGTCAGCCCGGAGGGCCGCATCACCCCGTACGACCTGGGCATCTGGAACGACACCCAGGTCGAGGCGTTCCGCCGGATCACCCGGTTCCTGGTGTCGCAGGGCACCGTGCCGGCCATCCAGCTGGCCCACGCCGGGCGCAAGGCGTCGACCGACCAGCCCTGGAAGGGCGGTGCGCCGGTCGGGCCGGACGCCTACGGCTGGCAGCCGGTGGCGCCGAGCGCGATCGAATTCGCCGACGGGCACCCGGTGCCGAGTGAGCTGACGGTGGCCGGGATCCAGGAGATCGTGGGCCAGTTCGCGGACGCCGCCCGCCGCGCCCTCGCCGCCGGATTCGAGATCGCCGAGATCCATGGCGCCCATGGCTATCTGATCAACGAGTTCCTCTCGCCGTACTCCAATCGCCGCACCGACGCATACGGCGGCTCGTACGAGAACCGCACCCGGTTCGCCCTCCAGGTCGTGGACGCCGTACGGGAGGTGTGGCCGGACGACAAGCCGCTGTTCTTCCGTATCTCGGCGACGGACTGGCTGGAGGACGAGGGCTGGACGGCCGATGACACGGTCCGTTTCGCGGCCGACCTCCGGGCGCACGGCATCGACCTGCTCGACGTGTCCACCGGCGGCAACGCCGCGCGGGCCCGTATCCCCGTCGGGCCGGGGTACCAGGTGCCGTTCGCCGCGCGGGTGAAGGCCGAGACCTCGCTGCCGGTCGCCGCGGTGGGGCTGATCACCGAGGCGGAGCAGGCGGAGAAGATCCTGGCCAACGGGGAGGCGGACGCGGTGCTGCTCGGGCGGGAGTTGCTGCGCAATCCCTCGTGGGCGAGGCATGCGGCACGGGAGCTCGGCGGGGACGTGAAGGTGCCGGACCAGTACCACCGGTCCGTCTGATCGCCTACTCGTTTGATCCCCTGCTCGCGAGCACGTCGAGAGTGATGGCCGCGGCGACGCCCGCCCACGCCACCGGGCCCAGCGGGGTGCAGCCGAAGAGGTGGCTGAGGCCGGGGGTCTCGACCACGACGAACAGGGCGGCCGCGGAGCCGAGAACCGTGGCGCGTACCAGGGGACTGCTTCGGCGGTCGGTCAGTGTCTGGGCCAGCTGGGTGCCGACCACACCGCACAGCGCCATCGTGGTGGAGCGGCGGGCCGTGCCCGGGGTGAAGCGGCCGAACAGCCAGGCGGCGGTCGCGCCCAGGGTGGTGGTGAGGGCGCGGTGGCGGATCTTGCGGATCAGGGGGGCGCCGAGGACGGAGTCGCCCAGCGGCTCGGATTCCGGCTCCCCCGCCCCCTCCGGCTCCCCCGCCCCGTCCGGTGTCACCGCCACCGCCATCGCCGGGAACAGGTCGGTGAACAGGTTCACGAGCAGCATCTGACGGGTGGACAGGGGCGACGCGCCCGACAGGGCGGTGCCGAGGAGGCCGAAGCCCACCTCGCCGGCGTTGCCGCCGATCAGGATGGCGATGGCGTCGGCGACGCTGTGCCACAGGGCACGGCCCTCGGCGACGGCCTCGACGAGGATCGTCAGGTCGCCGTCGGTGAGGACCACGTCGGCCGCGTTGCGGGCGGCGGCGGAGCCGCGGGCGCTGATGCCGACGCCGATGTCGGCGGCGCGGATGGCCGCGGCGTCGTTGGCGCCGTCGCCGACCATGGCGACGACCCGTCCGGCGTCCCGCAACGCCTCGATGACCTGGAGCTTCTGCTCGGGCGCGACCCGGGCCACCACGCCCATGTCGTCCAGCATCCGGGTGCGTGCCTCCCGGTCGGCGGAGGCGAGTTCGTCGCCGGTGACCACGCCGGTGTCCTCGGGCCAGCCCAGTTCGGCGGCGATCGCGCGGGCGGTCTGCGGATGGTCACCGGTCAGCATGACGGGTCGTACACCTGCCTTGCGCAGGCCCTCGACGAGGGCGGTGGAGGTGTCGCGCGGTACGTCGGCAAGGGCGAGGAGGCCGGTGAACTCCAGCTGCTCCAGGGGCTGTTCGAGGAGGTCCGCCGCCTTGTCCGGTGCGTCGAGCGGACGCCGGGCCACCGCCAGGACGCGCAGTCCGTCGGCGGCGAGGGCCTGGGCCGCCTCCGTCGCCGCCTCGGGCAGGCCGGCGCAGGCGGGCAGTACCGTCTCGGGGGCGCCCTTGACCACGAGCACCGGGGTGTCGCCCCGGGACCGGCCCACGGCGGCGGCGTAACCGCGGCCGGCCTCGAAGGGCAGGCCCTCCGTCTGGGACCACTCGGGGTCGGGGGCGGCGGCGTCCAGGACGGCCTCGTCGGTGGCGTGGACGGGCCGGCCGGAGCCGCCGTCGAGCTGGGGGCAGGCGCGGGCGGCGATCCGCAGCGTGGTGCCGGCCGCCGACTCGTCCCGGGTGCGGACCGTGCCGTCCGCGTCGGTCACCCGCACCAGCCGCAGCCGGTTCTCGGTGAGCGTGCCGGTCTTGTCGAAGCAGATGGTGTCCATCCGGCCGAGCGCCTCCAGGGTGCGCGGCGCCCGGACCAGGACTCCCCCGCGGCTCAGCCGGCGGGCCGCCGCGAGCTGCGCCACGGTCGCCACCAGCGGCAGCCCCTCCGGGACCGCGGCCACGGCGACGGCCACCCCGCCGCTCACCGCCCGGCGGATCGGTGTGCCGCGCAGCAGCGACAGGGCCGTCACTCCGGCGCCGCCCGCGAGGGTCAACGGCAGGGCCTTGTCGGTGAGTTCACGCAGCCTGGCCTGAACTCCGGCGGACGGTGGCGTACGGGCGGCGAGGGCCACCGCCCGGGCGGCCTCCGTGCGGTCCCCGGTGTCCACCACGACGGCCCGGGCCTGCCCGGCCACCACGGTGGTGCCCTCGAACACCATGCAGCGGCGGTCCGGCACGGCGGCGTCCGGTGTCGGGTCGGTGCCCTTGTCGGCGGACAGGGACTCCCCGGTCAGCGCGGACTCGTCCACCTCCAGGCCGTCCTCCCAGAGCAGGCGGGCGTCGGCGGGCACCACGTCCTCCGCCCTGAGTTCGATGACGTCGCCGGGGCTCAGCTTGGTGGCGTCCACGACATGGGCCCGGGACGACGGTTCCTCGGTCGTGACCCGTGCCTTCTGTTTCTGCTTGGCCAGCAGCCCGGACAGCGCCCGCTCGGCCCGCATCCGCTGGACGCCGCCGACCAGCGCGTTCAGGTCGAGCGCGCCGATGACCAGCAGAGCGTCCACGACGGAGCCGAGGATCGCCTCGGCGGCCGAGCCGACGGCCAGGACCGGGGTGAGGGGGTCGTCGAGTTCGCCGCGCACCGCCCGGGCGAGCCGCAGCGGTCCGCTGACCGGTGCGAGGACGCGCTGTCGGCCCAGTGTGCGCAGGGCGCCACGCGCCCGGTCGGCGGCCTGCTCGGACAGGGTCGGCGTGGGGCCCGGCTCGTGCTCCAGCCGGTCGCGGACCTCGGTGGGCGGCAGCTCGTGCCAGGCCACGCGCGGCCGGGGGTGCGGGGCGCGGGCCAGGGCCACACCGAGGGCCGCCCGGACGCCGGTCAGCAGGGCCCATGCCGCGCTCGCGTCGACCGGTGTGTGCCGCAGCCCGGGCCAGGGCGTACGGCGCCCGCGCCGGGACTTGCCGACGGCCACCAGGAGCCCGGACAGGGCGGCACCGGACCGGGCCAGGACCTGCGACCTGCGGCCGACCCCGCGTGCGGCGGGGACCGCTCGCAGCAGCCGCCACACATCGGCCAGGCCGTGCAGGGCCAGCACGTCGGCGCCCCAGAGGACGGCCCCGTCGCGGTCGGTGAGGGCGACGGCCACATCGCCGGCGAGCAGCCCGGCGAACACCTCCTCGTCGCCCGCTTCCGGCCGGGCCACCGTGACGACGACACCGCCCTCGCCGCGCACCGCGTTCACCACATCGCTCAGCGACCGCCCGTCCCCCACCACCTGGTCCGCGAGACCCGTGAAATCGGCCAGCGCGGGATCGTCCACCATCACGACCCGCAGACCGGCGCGCCGTGCCGCGTCCAGCACGGCCTCGGCCCAGGCGTCCGCACCGTTGCCGGAGGTCCGCAGCGCGCTCGGATGCAGGACGACGGTGTCGGCCATCTCCAGTTGCCGGAGCCGTTCGGTGTCGCGCACCAGGACGCCCGTGCGGGACAGTGTGCCGCTCAGTACGGCGTGGAAGGCGGCGGGCCCGTAGCGCGCGGCCTTGGGAGAGCCCGCGAGCACCGCCTCCGCCGCCTCGGTGCCGTCGTGCTTGACCAGCAGCGTGGCCACCGCGCCCACCAGGCTGCCGACCTCGGCGTGCAGGGCGTACTCCTGGGCCGGGGAGGTGCGCAGCGGCGGGCGCGTACGGCCGTCCCGGGCCACGCTGGGCCGCTCCGGCACACAGACCTCGTCGTGGACCATGTCGAACGCCGCCGCGCGGGCCACCGTCTCCGCCAGTTGCAGTGTGCGCAGCACGCCGTCGAGCACCAGGGCGGCCGGGGTCCGGCCGGCACCGTGGGCGACCGCGTTCGCGACGGCCAGCGCCAGGTCCATCCGGGAGCGGCCGATCCTCGTCCGCAGCCAGGCCCGGAAGCGCGGGTTCTCCCGCAGCAGCGTCACCAGCGCCGTCACCGACCGGGGTGCGGCGGGCAGCCGCAGGGCATAGCCGGTGAACGCGGTGGCGATACCGATCCCGTCGGCGGCGAGCGTCGTGGCGGCGGCCCGCACTCCGGCGGGGTCGGCCGGATGGACGGGTTCCTCCACCGCCGCGTCCACCGGCTCCTCCGTCGTGGCCAGGCCGTACCGGGCCGCGAGGTCGGTCGCCTTCTCCAGCACCAGGTCGCCGGCCGCCTCCTCGACGGCGGTCACCACCAGTCGGCGCAGTCCGCCGTCCCAGTAGGCGAGGGCCACGTCGGGCCGCTCCGCCAGCGCCGCGGCGACCCGGCGCGCCGCACGTTCGGTCCCGCCGTGGCGCCGTACCCGGTCCGGCGCCTCGGGCCGCAGCGCGAGGTGGGTCCGGGTGCCGGAGCGCCAGGGGCGCGGGCCGACGGCCAAGGCGTTGCGGGCGACCCGCGCGACACGGGCCGCGGTGTCCGCGCCGCGTACCCCGGCCCGGGCCGTGGAGGCCACGGCGCCCGCGGCGGCTCCCACCGCGGGTGCGGCTGTGCCGGCCAGCAGCCGGGGCCCGGTCATGAGCAGCCCGGCCGTGGCGGCGGTCGGACGTGTGAGGAGTCCCAGAACCATCGCTCGCCCTCACTCCACCTCGCTCGACAGCGCCTTCCGTGCGGCCCGGGTTCCCGCAAACGGCATGTCATCCGCCCACGGGTGTCCCGGCACGGCAGGTCGGGACCCCTGTGGGCGGCGAGGTTCGCGGCATCGGACGGCGGATCGTCGGGGCCGTGCGCTCACGCCCCGGCCCCGACAGGGATCCGTATGTCAACCGGCCGTACAGGCCGTCCCGTTGAGAGTGAAGGCGCCCGGTGCGGCACTGTTCCCGCTGTGGTTCGCCTGGTAGCCGATGCTGACGCTCGCTCCTGGGGCGAGCGCCGCGTTGTACGAGGCGTTGGTCGCCGTCACGGCGCCGGTGGCCGGGGTGTACGTGGCTCCCCAGCCGTTGGTGATCGTCTGGCCGGCGGGCAGGGTGAGGCCGAGCCGCCAGCCGTTGATCGGCGTCGTGCTGGTGTTGGTGATCGTCAGCGAGGCGGTCAGGCCGGTGTTCCAGGCGTTCGTGGTGGCGGTCACCTTGCAGGCGCCGGGCTGGGGCTGGGGTGCGGGGCCGCCGCTGTCCAGGCCGAAGAAGGTGAGCACGCGGGCCGCCATGCCGTTCGCGTAGAGGTTGTGGCCGACGCCCTGGAGGCTGATCGCCTCGACGGGGGCCCGGTCACCGGTGCCGCCGTAGCGGGTGCGGGTCCAGCCGGACTGGGGCGTGTCCGTGGCGGCGGGGGTCTGGCCGACGCCCTGGACGTTCGTCCACTGCTTGATCATCTCCCCGAAGTTGGGGTAGCGCAGGACGTCGTCCTCGGTGCCGTGCCACAGCTGCATGCGGGGCCGGGGTCCGGTGTAGCCGGGGTGGGCGGCGCGGGCGATGTCGCCCCACTGCTGTGGGGTGCGGGTGATCGTGCCCTGTGCGCAGGCGCTGTTCCACTCGGAGCCGTCCGTGGTGGCGAAACAGCCGAAGGGGACACCGGAGAAGGCGGCGCCCGCGGCGAACACGTCGGGGTAGTCGCCGAGCAGGACGTTGGTCATCATCGCGCCGGAGGAGATGCCGGTGGCGAAGACGCGGCCGGTGTCGGCGTCGTAGGTGCGGGTGGCCCAGTCGACCATGGACTTGATGCCGACCGGGTCGCTGCCGCCGCCCCGCTTCAGGGCCTGCGGCGAGGAGACGTCGAAGCACTTGCTGCTGCGGGTGACGGACGGGTAGACCACGACGAAGCCGTACTGGTCGGCGAGGGTGTCGTACTCGGTGCCGTTGTACATGTCCGGTCCTGAGCCGGTGCACCAGTGCACGGCCACCAGGACCGCCGGGTGGGCGGTGACGCTGTCCGGCACGTACACGTACATACGCAGGTTGCTGGGGTTGGTGCCGAAGTCGGTGACCTCGGTGAGGGTCGCGGTGGGGACGGCGTCGGCGGCCTCGGTGCGGGCGGTGGCCGCGGGGGCGGTGACGAGCAGTGCCGCGAGCAGCGGCAGAAGAGCTCCGAAGAGGGCGACGAGCAACGCGCGGTGCGGTCCTGTCGGGGTGGTGCCGGTGGGGGTGGGCACGTCCTTGTCCCTTCTGGCGCTGTCGATACGGGTCAGCAGGAGCTGTTCGTCCGGGTCAGCAGGCCGAGCCGCCACGGGAGTTGGGAGTAGTCGCCGCCGGAGGCGGGGTCCATCCCCTGGTACAGGTACTGGAGGCGGCACGGGTCGATCGTGAGGGTCTGGTCGTTGCCGTCGCGGATCATCTCGCCGTGGCTGAAGTCCGTGGTCCACGCGGGCTGTCCCGGCCCGAAGGTCACGTTGGTGGAGCGGATGAACGGGTTGGCCTCGGTCTCCGCGAGCGGTTTCCACGCGCCGCCCAGGCTGTCCGCCGTCCAGGCCCGGAAGTAGCGCCGCCAGTCGGAGCCGGTCGCCAGCGCCTCGACGAGCATGAGGTACTTGCCGTCGGCGCCGAGCCGGTAGACATTGCTCGCCTCGAAGAGGTCGAAGCGGTTGGGCTCGGACAGCACGATGGTCGTGTCCCGGAAGCCGTTCGGGAACTCGGCGACCGTGGTGCGCGAGCGGTACTGGTGGCCGTTGCCGTCGGAGGAGAACAGATAGCAGTCGGTGTCGTCGCAGATGACCCAGAAGTCGAGCCAGCCGCCCTGGCCCTTGTTCTCGGTGACGATCGGCGGCTCGGCGTCGAAGAAGTTCCGCGGCGCGCTCCAACTGCCCGGGTTCGCCGGGTCGTCGGTGGTGGAGAAGGACGGCGGGCCGGTCTGGTAGACCATGTACCACTTCTTCTGCGGTGCGAAGTAGAACACCTGGGGCGCGGCGGCGTACCGGTCACCGATGTTCGGGTTGGTGTCGAGGAAGGTCTGCGGCGCGGCGGCGGCCTGGGACCAGTCGGTGAAGCTGGTGTGGGCCAGGCTCCAGCGGCCGGAGGTGTCGGCGGTCGTCATGTAGACGTGCCACCGGTCGCGGTAGCGGAAGACGGTCGGGTCCTTGACGGAGACGACCGGGTGGGCGGCGTCCGGCTTGGGCGCGATCAGCGGGCCGCCGGACGACCAGGTGAAGGAGCCGGGTAATCGGCCGGCCCGGTCCTGGACGGGGCTGCCGGCCGCCGCGCGGTCCGGGGCACCGGCCACGGCTCCGAAGGCCAGCAGAGTGAGCACCAGCCCGCTGATCAACGTACGCATATGTGGGGACGGCATGGACTCGTCCTCTCGCGGGGAAAGCGTCCGGAGAGGGCATCGTGGCATGGACACGCTCATGATGGAAGCGCTCCCACGCCACCCAGACCGAGCTCTCCGAGAGAGCCCTTGCCTTCCATCGACCCTTGTCAGGACTGACCGAATTCTTCCGCGCAAAGCGTTGACTAGAAAGCGCTTGCACTCTACGTTCCGTTCAGCAGTGTGACCGAGCCGCAGAGCACCAACCCTCACACGGCCACTCTGCCCGCGCGCGGCGTTCCACATGACACACATCGTTCACGTACACGATCGAGTAGGTCCTTCTGAAGGGACACACCCGCATGCGTACTCTCCCCCCACGTACACGCCCGCAAAGAACCGCACTGGTGACGGCCGCCGCAGCCGCCCTCGCCACCGCGGCCGTCCTGGTCCTGCCGCAGCACGCCGGGGCGGCCGAGACCTCGCCGATCGGGTTCGGCGCCGGTACGACCGGCGGCGGCAGCACCTCGGCGGTCACCGTCTCGACACTGTCCGCCTTCAAATCGGCGGTGACCGGCAACTCGGCCAAGGTCGTCCGGGTCAACGGCCTGATCTCGCTGAGCGGTCAGGTCGACGTCGGCTCCAACACCACGGTGCTGGGCGTGGGTTCGTCGTCGGGGTTCACCGGGGGCGGGCTACGACTGAAGAACGTCAGCAACGTCGTCGTCCGCAACCTGAACATCAGCAAGCCGGTCGCGCCGTCCGACGGCATCACGGTCCAGGCGTCGACGAAGGTGTGGATCGACCACAACTCCTTCTCGGCCGACCGTGATCACGACAAGGACTACTACGACGGGCTGCTGGACATCAATCACGGCTCGGACAACGTCACGGTGTCCTGGAACACCTTCAAGGACCACTTCAAAGGCTCGCTCGTCGGTCACAGCGACAACAACGCCGGCGAGGACACCGGGCATCTGAAGGTGACGTACCACCACAACCACTTCAGCAACGTCTACTCGCGCATCCCCAGCCTGCGCTTCGGCACCGGACACTTCTACAACAACTACGTGGCCGGCGCGGACACCGCCTGCCACTCGCGCATGGGCGCCCGGATGCTCGTGGAGAACAACGTCTTCCGCGACACCAAGATCGCCGTCACCACGAACCGCAGCAGCGACGTCGACGGCTACGCCACCCTGCGCGGCAACGATCTCGGCGGGGCCGCGACCGAGATCTCCCAGGAGGGAAGCTTCACGCCGCCCTACAGCTACACCGCCGAGTCCGCGTCCACCGTCGTCTCCTCGGTGACGTCCGGCGCCGGCGCCGGAAAGCTCTGACCACCCCCACAACCGGAAGAAGGCATCGGGACATGACTTCACCAGCAAAGCCCCGCGCCCGCCGGCGCGCGCTGACCGGCGGTCTGACGGCACTCGGCCTCTCGACTGTCATGATCACGACAGTCGGAGCGCCACCGGCGAGCGCCGCTTCCTGGCCGACGCCCACCAGCAGCCAGCCGGTGAGCTCGACCATCAAGGTGTCCGGCGTCCGGGACGGCGGCATGGTCCGCTACTACGGCAGCGGCGACCTGGCCGGCGACGGCCAGGAGGAGGGCCAGGACCCGATCTTCGAGCTCGCGGCCGGCGCGACGCTGAAGAACGTCATCATCGGCGCGCCCGGTGCCGACGGCATCCACTGCGAGGGCAACTGCACGCTGCAGAACGTGTGGTGGGAGGACGTCGGCGAGGACGCGGCCACCTTCCGGGGCGGCTCGACCTACACGGTGACCGGCGGTGGCGCCAAGAAGGCCGCCGACAAGGTCTTCCAGCACAACGGGCCCGGCACGCTGAACGTCTCCAACTTCGCGGTCAGCGAGTTCAAGACGCTGTACCGCTCGTGCGGTGACTGCTCCACGCAGTACACGCGCAAGGTCAACCTCAGCAACATCGAGGTGACCGGCACGGGGTCGACGGCGCGCCTGGTCGGCATCAACGTCAACCGCAACGACGTGGCGACGCTGCGCGGGATCACGATCCTCAACGACGCCGCCCGCAAGGTCGTCCCCTGCCAGAAGTACAACAACAACACGGCCGTGGGCACGGGGCCGGACAGCACGAACTGTCTGTACTCCAGCTCGGACATCACCTACCGGTAGTCCCCGCCCGCAGGTAGTCCCCCCACGGTGAAGGCGGCCGTCCGGAGCGTCCCCGCCCCCCCCGCCCGCCGGGCCCGGGGTGAATCCCCCCGCCGGGCGGGGCCCCCCCGGCCCTGGGGGCCCCGCCCGGGGGGCGGCG